>JBHJJI010000126.1:0-8461 GCA_050042805.1 Leptolyngbyaceae cyanobacterium | reverse complement strand
GGGGCATCATTCTGTATCTTCAGACAGCTTTAGCCGCACGCTTACGCTGTCCTATGCGTAAATCTCAAACAGGCTGCTTTGCACACAAGTGGCGCTGAAATCATGAAGACAATCTAAAGGTTTTGTATTTAGAGTATAATTTTTGGAAGTAAAGGAGAGTTGCCATGTTCGTCCGATTGGCAGAACAACACAGAAGCTTTGTGCAAGATCTAGTAATGAACCTGCGGGCTTTAGCCACTGTGCTGGAAAACAGAGGTTACTTGGCTTCCTGCTATACCTGTGGCGGGCAGATGAACAGTGCCTCGTTTATGGTGAGCCTTGGCGATAACCACCTCATTCGCTTCCTCGTCTCTGACTACGGCATCACCTGGACTGAGATGCGCGACGATCGCGAGCTGATGAAATTAGAAGGCGCAGAGGCCATTAGTCAGCTGCAAGAATTAGCAGATCTGGTCAAATTTAGCATTAAGCCTTCTGGGCATACGCCAGCCGTTGTGTCGCGCTAAGTTTCGGCTGCAATCAGGCTGCGAGCATCGGTCGTCAATGGCGTTAAATCTTTGAATGACCCTCGCTGCAGGTTATTGAGTAGCTTCATCGGTGTCTTCTAGATGCTCTGGCTTAGCTTAAATCACGGTATGTTTGTGGCATCAATTTCGGCTTGACGCTAATGTGCTGCTCGCGATTCCTAAATCTCTGCAAAGCGATAAATCGCCTATGTTTTCGGGCTGCCTGTGGGTGCCAGTGGCATCGCGATGTCATTTCAATTCTCTGAAATCAAACGACCCCTCTGTTTCCCCAGCGTTGCTAAGGCTACGTTGGGAGTCTGAGCACGGGAGATTGGGAGAATTTCTGCTGTCAAGGTGTTGTAGGTTATAGAGCCTTGATCCCATATCCGGTTCAATGACGGTAACCTTTTTAACCCTTGTGAAACATGGAACAGTGCCCCTTTTGCGACATCGTCAAGGGTGTCGGCCCGGTGAGCACAGTGCATGAAGATGCCAACACCCTGTGCTTCATCCCCTTGCAGCCCATCTATCCCGGTGCTTGCATCGTGATTCCTAAGCCTCATATCGATCACTTTACAGACGTGCCAGATGCTTTGGCTGCCCAAGTGATGGTGACTGCCCAGCGCGTGGGACGCCAGATTCGCAAGGTGTATCAGCCGCTCAAGGTGGGTATGGTGGTGCATGGATTTGGCGTACACCACGCTCACCTTAATCTCATACCGCAATACGATCCCCTCGATATCACCTACAAGCATCTGGCCTATATTGAAAACGGCGAAATTCAGTTTGGGCTCAAGCCCTTGCCGACGCCGACTCGTGATGAACTAGACGCGATGGCCCGATCGCTGCGGCTCGATGACTAGCGATCGCCACCAAAGCCCAAACTTCGAAGTCACAGTCCTGCCGATTAGACAGATTCTGACGGTAAAGCACTTTTAAACACACAGCTTCCAACAGTCAGCCGATGGCAGATTTGAGCGACGATCTGTTCGATTGTGTCCGTTGCGGTCAGGCAAATCGTAAGCGCCTGAGTGGGCTCTTCTAGCGCGGCGAGTTGGCTATCCAACATGGATGCCTTCATAAAGTGTCCCTGTCGCTGCACTAAGCGCGATCGCAACACAGCGGGACTCACTTTGAGATAAATAAACCGCAGGGTGCCGGTTGGTTGGGCACTTTGCAGCACCTCGCGATAGCGCTGCTTAAGGGCCGAACAGGTAATTACTGCGCCTTGTTTCGCCTGCTGTAACTGATCGATTTGCTGTCGGATCGCCTGCAGCCATGGCCCACGATCCGCGTCAGTGAGGGGAATGCCCTGTCGCATTTTCTCGACATTGGCGAGCGGATGCAACTCATCTCCTTCGACAAAGCGCCACCCCATTGCCCTAGCCAACTGCTGACCGATGGTGCTCTTGCCTGAGCCTGAGACCCCCATCAAAATCACAATCATGTCAGTTCCCATGCGTTGGACAATATTCATTCTCAGCGATCGGACTCCCAATACAATCTTGGCAAGGCAAGAGAGCCGAAGGGCAGGGAGGGCAGGAACTACGCCTGATCCTTACTTCACCCCGACAAAGCGTTCTTGAGCCATAAGGCGTAGTGTATGCAAATCTTCGCGGCGGCTGATCGACAGGGGCACAGTGGCTCGCACGGCGGCAATAATCAACTCCGTGTCAACGGGGCGTTTTTCATGAATGGCGTGATAGAGCGCCACGATGATGACCTGTTCAATCTCCGCGCCGCTAAACCCATCGGTGGCCTGTACCAACGCCGCCAACTCAAACCGTTTGGGGTCTTGCTTGCGCCGCATTAAATGGATCTGAAGGATCGCAGCTCGTTCGGTTTCATCGGGCAGATCAACGAAAAAGATCTCGAAAAAGCGTCCCTTGCGCAACAGTTCGGGGGGAATGCGAGAAAGATCGTTGGCGGTGGCGACGACAAACACGTCCTCTGACTTTTCTTGGAGCCAGGTCAAGAAATAACCAAACAGCCGACGACTCAAACCGCCATCGGCATCGCTCGTTGACTGGCCCATGCTTTTCTCAATCTCATCGATCCACAAAATCGCCGGAGACATGGTTTCGGCCAGGGTGACGGCGCGGCGGAAGTTCTTTTCGGATTCACCAATAAACTTGTCGTAGAGTTTGCCCGCGTCTAACTTGAGCAGCGGCATTTGCCATTCGCGAGCAATAGTTTTAGCGGCCAGAGACTTGCCACAGCCTTGAATGCCCACAATCAAGATGCCGCGCGGGGCAGGCAGGTTGAAGGCTTTGGCCTGAGCACTAAAGCCTACGCGGGCTCGTTTAAGCCACTGCTTGAGGCCATTAAAGCCACCGAGTTGCGCCGGATTCATCTCCGGGGGTATGTAGTCTAGCAGGCCCTCTTCGTGCAGGACTTGCACCTTGCGCTGCAAAACCCGCTTGACGTCTTCTCGGGTCAGTTTGCCGTCATCCAAAGCGGCAAAGGCAATCACCTTGCGAGCTTGCTGCAGAGTCATGCCGCGCATCGCTTGTACTAACCCGTTGATTTCTGCCGGCTTCACTTCAACTGAGATGCGTCCTTTCAGCGATCGCACCACTTCGGTCACGGCCTGGTATAGCTCATCGGGTTCTGGCAGCTTGAGGTCAAAATAGACCACATCTTGAGCAATGTCCGGCGGCAGGGTCAGGCTATGTCCGGTAATCACCAGCGCTGAGCGATTGTGCGCAAACTGCTGAATGACTTCTCGCAGTTGCCGCCGCACAGTCTCATCCTGAAGGTGAGGGCCGAGATCCTTCATCCAGTAAATCGCCTGAAACTGCAGCGCTGCAATATGTTTCAAGGCATCTACGGGATCTGTCGTCTCCTCCAAAGCTTGCGGTTTTTGGCTGCCCGGCGGAGCGTATTCATTAGTCCAGCGGTTTTGCACGTTGCTGGGCGATCGTGTCAGCCCTTGGGCGATGCTCCATTCAAATACCGCCATTTGCAGGTCGTTGAGGGCTTTGTCAATCAGGGTGCGCACCCGCTCTTCTTCGCCCGTTTCAATCACAATGGCCGAGTGAAACGACATCACCAACGTTTGAAACAAACGGACACTGCTGGCAAAGGTCATAGCTTGGGCCTGAAGGAAACGGCTGACCTCAGGGTTCCCGATGGCTCGCGATCGCTCCACCTAAGCGCGGGCGATCGCGGCCCCGCGCTCTGAGAAACCGTAGGGTCGATGCACCCACACCAGGAAAACTTCAAGCTTCAGTTTGTGACCAGGACTTATACCGATTCTGCATGGCAGCGTACGAATCTGAGGATCCCCCGCTGTCGCCGCCCCCTTGGGAAAGGGGCTATTCACCACCCGAATTTTGCTGCCCCCCTTTTTTCAAGGGGGGGTTGGGGGGATCGTTCCAGTACGGGCATCTGTAGTCCAGTTTCAGAAAATTGTTATTAGTAGAGCAGTCGTGCAGTTGAGAAGAATATCTCGGCCACTAACAACAATCAAAAAAGGGAGGCTGACCAGCCTCCCTTTACTCAAAGCAATGATTCAGTGTCTCAAAGAGACGTTTAACTTAAGCAGCTTCAAACCCTTCTTCGACATAGCCGTAGAAGATGCCTTGAACTTTGATATCGACCGGCGCTGCGGTGCCCATATCGGTGTCTGAAGGCTGCAGGGCTTCAAACGTTCCCGCGATTTCTCCCGTTGCGGCATCGACCTTGGAAATCATCAGCGAGATTTCGCCCTGACCGATGTCAAATGCCTTCACATTTTCCCGGCGGAGCTCTTCGCTGTCGCCACTCCCCGGTAGCGCTACGGCATAGTCATAACCTGTCGCCAATCCCCGACCCTTCGGATCTAAGAAATTTGAAGTGCGGTAGGACGGAACCCGATAGCTGCCTTGCAAATCAGTGTAGGTCGTAATCGCATTGAGACCACTTTGAGAACGAGCCGTCAATCCCTTGATAGTGAACAGGAACGGCTCCTGCTCGCCACCCGGCAGCTGCACGGTAATGGCTTGGAAGTCCATGCCATCTTTTTCGAAGAAGGACAGGCTGCCGTCACCCTCAAGCCGCAACTCACCCCGCACCTGGTCTAGAGAGGAGGTGTAGCGAGTGAGTGACTTACCCGCAATGAATTCCGCTTCGCGGCGGCTGTTAGTCGGCTCTTCTTTGACGAAGAAGTTAGTGGGTTCTAAACACAGACCGGCAATTTGATAGGTTTTGTCACCTGAAATGTCGATGGTGCCCCGAGCCGCTTCAGACAGCTGAGGACACTTGTTTGCTAACCCCGTATTACGGATTTCATCGTAAGTCAGGGGCACGTCGGCAGTGGCCACAGGGCCGCTACTACAAGCGGTTAAAAGTCCCAGGCATACTGCTAGGCAAGCAGCAACGAGCGCGCGATACCTCATGGTCAACCTCAAAAGCAATAGAGTCTCTATGGTGGAGTTCTGTTATCACAGACTATAAACGCAGGCTTTAGTGGACTCGACCCTTCAGCGCTCACCGCTGTCCCAGGCAAATTTGTCACCAAATGACCGGGAATCAATAAAAATCCTGACCGAAGGCATCCTCATAAACACTGGCCCAAATGGGGTGTTGTGAGATGAGAATAATCCGCCGATGAGTGCCACGTGAAGCCTCAAGTTAGCATTCTACATGGCTTAGCCCCTCAACACAGAAGACAAACTAGATTCCCCCAAAAACCTGAAGAATTGTAAACAAGATTAATCTCCCGATCGCTGTGAAAGAAACCGATAGAGTAATGAGAGTGTGCTGAAAGGCTGGATGGGAGTGTAATACCGATGGGCGATCACGTTGTTTTAGATCTCGACAATTTGCCGAAAGATCTGCAAATCCTGGCGCGATCGATTGAGCAAGCGGGCCGCGATCGCCAGGGCGATGAGATTGCGCTGCTAGAGCTGCTGCGAATGCTGGAACTCTTACACGGCTACATTCGCGATGAGTGGTTTCAAGATACGTTACCCACCAATCGACAGCGACTCTATGCCTTACTGCGAGACATTGAGGTCAGTGGTGGCTGGCCGTACATTCAACGCATGCGATTGCGTATGCTCTTAGCAGCCCTGGAAGAGGAGGAATTGACCGCAGATAACTCAGCTCCACCAGAGTGAACCGCTTCAGAGTAACGCTCCGACCATGGGCCGAGTAAAAACGGATTGAGTCAACGTGAACTGAGTCAACCCGTAAAATTGATTGGCCGCATCAGGAACGTCGCCGGGTCAAAAACGTCACCACTGGGGAACGTATCGATAGGGATCACAGATTCCTTTCGGTACCCCCTGGTAACTTATTGACGCTTCTTCTACACTTGCTGGAGCTTGAGGACACGAATATCGAGATGACCATCTCTCCGATGCAGCTAGCGCAAATCGTATGGGCTCTGGGCCAGTGGCGAGTGGGTTTACTCGCACTCTTGTTAGCGGTCTTTGTGCCGATCGCCCCCGCGCGAGCCCAGGCCTTGCAACTCAACCGCTATTGTCAAATTTCGCAAGCCGACGCGACGCGCAAAGAGACCTTGCGCCGGGCGGTGGTTGAACAGGGCGACGAACAGGCCCGCAGTCAGTATGACGCCCTCGTGGCAGAGCATGCCCGGGCGCTTGAGAACTGCCGGAACTCAACCTGGCCGCGCGATCAAGCGGTCTGGCTGCGGCTGTATCCCAGTGATTTGCAGCCTGGTATCTTAGACGCGGTTTTAGATCGCATTGCCAACCTCGGCTACGACCAAGTCTATTTAGAAGCGTTTTATAGCGGCACGGTATTACTGCCCGAAGCTGACAACCCGACTCGCTGGCCTTCGGTGGTCAAGGCCGCCGGCTACGAAAATCGTGATTTGCTGGCCGAGGCGATCGCGAAGGGCCGACCCCGAGGACTCGAAACCTATGCCTGGGTCTTTACGCTTAATTTTGGCTACTCCTACACCCTGAATGCCGATCGCCAACAGACCCTTGCCACCAATGGCCAGGGCCAAAGCTCCTACGCTTTTGCCACGAGCGGTGCTAGTAGCAATAGCCAAGAGGTGTTTGTCGATCCCTACAGTCTGCAGGCCCAGCAAGATTTTCAAGTCATGCTGAAAGAAGTCGCTGAGCGGCGTCCCCAAGGCATCTTGTTTGACTACGTGCGCTATCCGCGCGGTACGGGTATCAATTCCGTCGCGAGCGAAGTTGCTGATTTGTGGATCTATGGCGATGCCTCGCGTAACTCATTACTGCAGCGGGCTGGCAACTATCAGGGCCAAGAGCTAATCCGGCGATATATCAGTCGCGGCTACCTAATTGACCAGGATTTAGAAGATGTGGGGCGTTTGTTTCCCAATGAAGCGGAACCGCTGTGGCAAAGCCGCCAGCCGTCTAACATCAGCGGGACATCGCCAGCGGCCCTGCGCCCGGTGCTCGAAAATGAGCTATGGCGGTTAGCTGTAGCCCATGCCGTGCAAGGTGTGGTGAACTTTTTAGATAGCGCCGGGCAGCTAGCTCAGCAGGAAGGTCTCCGCACGGGAGCTGTGTTTTTTCCCGGCGGTAACCGAGTGGTGGGTAACGGATTTGACTCGCGCCTGCAATATTGGGATCGGTTTCCCACTTGGATGACCTGGCACCCCATGGCCTACGGCGTCTGCGGTCATACCGGCTGCATTCTAGACGAGATTCGTCAGGTGATGGCGGTGGCTGGCCCCCAAGGCGGACAGTTTGTGAAACCGGCGATCGCCGGAACTTGGGGCACCTCGATTCGCGATCGTCCCCCGTTAGAAGCCCAGATGGAAGCCATCCGTCAGAGTATGCCGGAAATCAACTCGGTGAGTCACTTTGCCTATTCTTGGCAAGATATTGAGTTTGATAATGCCCGGAAGTTTTGTGAGCTGTGAGGCGGTTGGGGGAAAAGGGAGCGGAAGGTCGAAAGGAGAGAGGATAAGCAGATGGGGGCTAGGGAGCTAGGGGGCAAAGGGGTGAATTGGTTGGCACCACGTGTATTCCAGTCTGGAACAGAGATCACGCGGTCAGCTTGCAAACCAGACGAGTAAAACAGGTAGGGAAACGTTGTCGAGTTTTGCAAGCGATCACCATCACGCCAACCCAAAGGCTCTCTCGCTCCCCAGCTTTGCCAGCATCTTCAATGTCCCCGCCGAGACCCTTACCCCTCCGCCCCCTCACTCCCCAGCCCCTAAAGCTCTCCCGCTCTCCCACTCAAGAAAAGCCCCGATCGCCCCGTCAATCCAAAAACTCCCCCTCAAACCTTCATCAGCTATGGGTCATGTCATTATTGTCGGTGCCGGGCCTGCTGGAGTAGCGACGGCTTTTTTGCTGGCCCAGCGAGGCATTCAGGTCAGCTTGCTAGAGCAAGAAACCCAGTTCGATCGCGTGTTTCGGGGCGAAGGGTTGATGCCATCGGGAGTTGCTGCCCTGCAGGAAATGGGACTGGCTGATTGTTTGGCAGGCATTCCCCAGCGGCGACTGGATGCTTGGGATTTTTGCATTGAGCACCGGCGACGGATGCGAGTGGTTGAACCTCAAGGTGCCCCCGGCCAGATTCCTACCCACCTGATTCACCAGTCAGCGTTGCTGAAAGCGATTGTCGAGCGATCGCAAACATTTCCGAATTTTCAGTTTTATCCGGGCTGGCAAGTGCAGTCATTGGTGTCGGAGGGCGATCGCGTTCAAGGCGTCAAAGCCCGCTGTGGTAGTGAAAGCCGCGATTTCACGGGCGATCTCGTAATTGCCGCCGATGGTCGTTATTCGCGCCTGCGCAAACTGACCGGACTGGTCCTCAACCAGGCGGCTACCCAGTTCGACGTGCTGTGGTTTAAGCTCCCAGCGCCCGCTGAGCTGTTGTGTGAAACGGTGTTTACCGTGTGCTTGCAGCGCCAGCGGCAGTTTGCGTTTTATCCCTCTTGGGATGGCCGGTTACAGATCGGTTGGATTGTGGCCAAAGGCCAGGCGAAGATGATGGGAGATCGCGACTGGGCCGAAGAA
>JBHJJI010000125.1:0-30078 GCA_050042805.1 Leptolyngbyaceae cyanobacterium | reverse complement strand
GGCCCTGGCGGCGAGCGTGGGCTTTGTGTGGTTCCTGGCGAGCGTAGGGGTCTCCTCCATTCTATTCTTCGACCTCGATCCGGAAGTGTTGAAGCCGATCATGGGCATCCCTACATTGGATACGGGGGTGAGTGGGGGGTTGATCATGGGGTGTGTCGCAGCCTACATGTTCAATCGCTTTTTCCGCATCAAGCTGCCCCAATACCTAGGATTCTTTGCCGGCAAGCGGTTTGTCCCCATCATTACGGCCATCACCGCGATCGGCGTGGGGATGCTGATGAGTCTGATCTGGCCCCCTATTGGAGGGGGGATCGATCGTTTCGCGGCGGCGGCGGCTGAGGGAGGCAATGTCCCGATGACCGTGGCGATTTACGGCTTCATCGAGCGCTTGCTGATTCCCTTTGGTCTACACCACGTTTGGAATGTCCCCTTCTTCTTTCAGATTGGCTCCTTTGTTGACCCCATCAGTGGTGAGACGGTCACAGGTGATATCAACCGCTTTTTTGCCGGTGACCCCACCGCCGGGATTCTCGGTGGGGCCTACTGGTTCAAAATGTTTGGCCTGCCAGCGGCGGCGATCGCCATGTGGCACTGCGCCAAGCCCCAAAACCGCAAGGTGATTGGCGGGATTATGATCTCTGCGGCCTTGACCTCGTATCTAACGGGCATCACTGAACCGATTGAGTTCTCCTTTGTCTTTGTGGCCCCCATTCTGTTTCTACTCCATGCGGTGCTTGCAGGCTTTGCTGACTTCCTATTTGTGACGCTAGGCGGGCGCATGGGGTTTACCTTCTCCCACGGGTTTATTGATTTCTTCCTATTTAATGCGCTGGGCACCAAGGTCTGGCTAATTCTGGCCTTTGGCCCCTTGTTTGCCGCCTTGTACTATTTCAGCTTCCGGTTTGTGATCAAGCGCTTTAACCTGATGACCCCTGGCCGCGAAGAACAAGACGAAGCGATGGTCAGCAACTTACCTCAAGATGCTGCCGCCATGTCGAAGGAGCTCACCCTGGCCTTTGGCGGACGCAGCAACATCGACAACCTGGATGCCTGCATTACCCGGCTGCGCATTGGGGTTAAAGACATGGGTAAAGTCAACATCGCCCGCCTCAAAGCCTTAGGGGCATCGGGTGTCCTGCAGGTGGGCAACAATGCCCAGGCAATTTTTGGTCCCCGCTCGGAAAATCTCAAGACGGACATGATCGAATACCTCAAAACGGCTGGCCCGGAAGCTGATCAGTTGCCCACGATGGCCGCAGGTGAATCGATGGAAAGTTCAGCCCCCGCCTTGCCGACGGTGCAAGCTGACCCCGAAGCCACCGTCAAGGCTCAGAAGATGGTGGCGGCTTTAGGGGGTTGCAATAACATTCGCGTGGTCGATCCGGTGGCGTTAACACGTCTGCGGGTAGAGGTCACCGATGCCAGTCAGATCGATGATGCCGCGTTGGCTGATGCCGGGGTGCAAGCCGTGATGCGGGTGGAAGATCTGGTCTTGCATCTAGTCGTTGGCCTCAACGCTGAACAATACGCCAGCGAAATCAGTCAGCAGTTGAAGATTGCCGCCCCCTAGCGATCGGTACTCGGTGGGGCGTTAGCAGAAACAAGCAGCGTTACCAAGCCACTCTACTGTTGAGCTGCCGCGCTAGGCCTGACAGCGACTCTAGCGCGATCGCCCAAAACTAATTACTACATTTCAACCCCTCGACAGTCTGCAAAAAAAATCACCGGCTAAGACTCTCAAGCTGCCTGGGCGATCATTGCATTTCATCTAACGTCACCATGTTTAATCAATACGATAGTCGTCAGGTAGTTAACCCTTCTGACCCACTACGGTATACAACCGAATCTCTCGGCCTCGAAACTTCTGTCGGTGAATGAAGATACGGGTGTTAGCAAAACCGAGTATCTGAAGGAATTCAGAGACCAGTTTAGGAGATAGGCTCCACCAAGATTCTGTTGGCCCGAGTTTCTGAGCATTTGGCAGAAACCGAATCAGTCGGGTTCCTGTAATTAGTTCAATCATTGATAGCATCCGCCCTCTGACTTTAGGCGACAAATCGGTCACGATAACGGTCTCGGTAGCATGAGATGCGGCACGCTGTAGAGCCAAAAAGGGATCTCGCAAATGTAATAGGATTGAACCGAAAGTGCAGATATCAAATTGACCGATATCGTCAGGAATATCATAGACCGTGCCATACATCACTTTGGCGTGTGAATTGTAGGCCTTATGGGCCAGCCAGAAGCTGTTGTTCAATTGATTAATGTGCTTTTTGCGTTCGATTATGCGCTGCTTGTAATCGGATTTAGCATAAGGCACGATATCCCATTGCTGTTGATCAGAGAGGTCATAAGCAACCACCTCAGCCCCCAATTTTTCCATTGAGAAGCATAGATGACCGCTAGCAGTGCCAATTTCTAGTACACGTTTTCCTTGAAAGTTAGTATCACCAAAATAGATAGCCTCTCTGCCTCGCAAATCCCAATCACCATGAACAATACCGTAAGTTGGGATATCCATCGTGTGATAAAAATAACAATCATCAAGACTATGAATATCTCGTGGTTCAGCCCACATTGGTTCCTGCATGAATTTCCCTAATATCACCAAATTAAATCTTGTAAGGATGAGTTCGCGCAACATTAACGATTTCTAGCCCGAAATCAAGGCAGATGCAGCATTGTTTACCCGCAGAGTATAACCAAAGCTTTCAACCCAGATACGACCTATCTACTCAACATTAGACTCTGATAGCTTGCTCTTAACATCCCGCTGAATATTCTTGGGGCGAATTGCTTGTTGCAGGTGCCAGCCAATGGCTTCCCCTGACCAGTGGCAATATGAACCTGAGCCACCTTCTTCACTGATTGCTTCAGCTTTGAGAGCACTTTTGAGAATGAGCATTGCAGGGATGGTAGCGGCACTCGATGAACGAGATTCCTAAGTCAAAGCTCAAGGGGGATTCTACAGCGTTTACCTCCCATGCTGACCTTGATGATCTATCCGGGGCCAAGAATCTGACCAAGCTTTCTAACTCTCCCCAGACTTTCGATCAGCCGCTGATCCGCCGTCATGCTGCCCCTTGATTGAACCCTGCAGCAAAATAGTACATTTAAATCAAATGCACAGGCTTGATGATCCATCGGTGCTTGGCCTGTAAACGGACTATTTTTCTCTGCGGCCTCTGTCCAGTCTTGTGAAAGATCTTCTGGGCGATCGCCAATTTCCGCTAGGGCGCGTCATCAATGAACTCTAGAAGCCTTCAGGAATTAACCCAACCGCGCCCGTATCAACTCAGCAAGCTAGGGCTGAACTCCATTAGGCAAAAGGGTTGGGCAACCAACTGACGACAGCCCCTAGAGTGGCAATCATCATCCACCGAAAGGCCAAACTTGGCGACATTGGTATCGGCAGCACCCTCTCGACGATGCGTCGTCACTAGCCGCTTCGGCAGCCTGCACCGACATCGCGATAACTCGCATGGGGTTGCGTAGACTCGCTTGAGCTTCAAGTCCCTTCTCCGTGTCTACGTATATCTACCAAGGTCAAAATTGAACAAGAATTTTCTAAAAGTACTTAGCAGACAAGGTTATACAAAATGTCTTCTAGGCCATTTTGTATAACCTTGTCTGCTTACATAATGAGCGTAATCAAACAAACTTTAGAGGCTTTCATCTGTAAGTTCAGATAATCTCTTGACAACGTAATCGAACGAACCTTAGAGATTTTTATCTGCAAGTTCAGGTATTTTTTCAAACTCAGTACAACTTCTCTGAACAATTTTCGAGGTGAGTTCAAAGGCCGACTGGCTTACACGTTTTTAAAATAAATTTAAATTCCTAAAAGCCTTGCAGCTCAGTGATTTTAGCCTCCATAGGTATATCTCAATGCAGTTTGAATGGAAATAAAATATTAAGATTCTGAGCACATTCATGTAGAATCGCAACAGCTATTTTTAAGGTGCAGTCTATTAGTTTTTTGAGATGCCCGCACACTCGTTCTGTGGGCAGATTGTATAGCTGGCTACGCTATCATCTTGCTTATTGGCATTCTCAATATCACCTCCCAACTGAACACTACAATCGACGTAAATCTGAGCCTCAACTCATATGAAGAAAGTCACCTTGTTGGAAGTCTACTTCCTGCCACCCATGGCGATGGCCCGTTTGGGTAACTCAGATATGCCGCTAGAAGCCTTCTCGTGGGAGGAAGATTTGCGGGCGCATAGTGCGTGTCAAACGATTATTCGTCCCCAGGTCAGTTTTCTGGTGCGACCAGATGGCTCCTTGGAAGCTTATTTGCCTCAAGAAATTCGCTTCAAAGATGAGGGGAAAATTCGTCCGGTGGCCCCATTCTTTGAATTGTGGGCCGAGGTGTTGGTGGCTGGTGAGGGGCAACAACAAGTGCCGGTGACGTTAGATCTACTCGCTGAGTTGGGCGTCTCTTTAGAGCAGCATCTACTCATTCGAGCCCATGCTGCCAATACCAAAGCGTCACGGCGCGTAAAAGACCCGGCTTGTAGCTTTGGGGCCAGACTCACGATTCGTGGCGACGACCACTCGAAACATAATCTTTTGGCCGTCAGTCCCTCGTTTCCAGAGCGGGAGCCTCTGGTGTATGAGGATGCGCCGATCTCTTTGGGCCATGTGCAGCTCATCCGCCCCGTTGCCAGTGAGTCGCTGGGACAGGATTTGAGCTGTGTGCGAGTGCGGTTTACCCCGGCTAAAGGGGAAGTGTATGGCTCAACTGAGGCCACTATGGGGGCGGTCTCGCCTCTAGAACCCGGTCGGCAGCTGCCTTACGCCTCGATCGCGGCGCGGATGCATGAGATTGTGCCTGAGGCCAATCGGATTTTGAATCCCCATACGCCCTGGTCGGAATACATCATGGATAGCGGCATGGCGGATGATCCGCAGCCGTCCGACAGTTATGACGGGGCGAACGTCGGTCAGAGCATTTGCTGGGGCACCGTAGACGATACTTGTGAAATCGTCCTCTATGCCGAGTTGACGGTCAAAGGGCAACGCTTTAGTGCTTCGACGCGGGCCTTTGTGGCGCCCCCCGATTATGCGCCTGATCGCCGTCCCTTCTTCTCGATGGCGGATGAGCTGGCCGATCGCGAACTGTCCCCTGTCGCCGTGACCGCAGACACCGCTGAACTCACCGCCCTCGAAGTTCACGATCTGTTCAAACGCATTTTTGAGACAACCAATCTGCTGAATCTCGATGCTTCTCGCGATTACCTGATTCGAGAAAACCTTAAAAGAGCCCCGGTGGATCACTGGCCGAGCCCGCCTCACATTGGGCGCGAGGGCATGACCAAAGCCGACAAGCCCCTATCTCGCTTATCGAGCGACGTTCTGGACGATGGGTTGAGCGATCGCCCGCACGAGGGGCACAGTCGGTTGCCGTACACCGAAATGAGCGCCCATGCCCACGGCTCTTTTACCAGTCTCGATTACTTGATCACGTTTCTCAAAATGCGCGGCGATCGCGTCCGACAAATGATCCGCCCCCCCTTCGGCAGCTTCAAACAGTTGCCCACTGAACCCGCCGCCGATCCGCATCCAGAATTTCGGGATCCCCGAGTCTTCCGAGACACCCTGCATGACATGCGGATGCCTCCGTACATGCGCGATTCTGATCGGGAACCGTTGTCTCTGACCCGACGGCAGTACCAGACCTTGATGAACTATTTGACTTTCTTAGAGCAACAAGAAGGTGCAGCTGAATCTACCGCCCAGTCCCCTGTGAAGCCTGCCCCGGAGATGCAATCATGACGCCAGAACAACCGAAAATTTTTCCCCGTAATCTCACCGCCCGTTTGGCCTACCAAGCGGCTGGCAATCCGGTCTCCAGTCGGCTCGAAGATGAAGTGGGCAACTGTTTTCCCGGCCTCGGCATCGATATTCGCAATTTAGATCGGCGCTTTTTTCCCGGTCTGGTATTTAATTTTGCGGGCCGCGAGCACCGCGAACTCGATCCTGAAATCCCCAATCTCTATGGGGCTCGCTTGGTATCCGTCGAGGACGAATGCGATCCGGATCTGCATCAGTCGAATCCGACGGCGATCACGCTGCTGGCGGTCTTTCATAGCCCCCAGGGCCGCGAACTGCGCCAGGGCGAGTGGTTTATCGACACGCTGGAGCAAGCCGGAAAAACCATCGCCCTCTACGACCGCAACTCGAAAGGAGAGCGGATTCCGATGGATGGGATGGCCGTTTGGCGGATCGTGCGAAGCCTCAGCCCCGGCCACGTCGGCCTCACGCTCATCCGGCGCGACTTCACCGATGCAGATGGACACCATCCGACGATTACCCTCAACGGCTGGCGGCGGCAGTTTGTAGACCCCAAAACCGGTACCCTCAATGAGGTTTATCAGCCGGGAGAACTGGTGCAGAGCCTATGTTCGCCTTGGCAGCACGATATGCGCGACTGCGCCTGCATGTATTGGGCTTCCAATCGGCCGGATATCGTATTTGCTGAGGTACCCGCCAAAACCGAAGAAGAACTGCTGGAGTCGGAAGATGCCAACTTACGCTTAGATTGGCTCCGCAGCGATCGCGAAGCGACGGGTCGCGTGTTTGCACCGAATTCCTATCGCAAACTCCGCCAATATCAAATGGATAACCACGAAATCAACAAGCGCTGGACCGAATTGAATTTTGCGCTAGAAAGTCGTGAAATTGGCGAGACCTATACGCCTCCCGATCTGGATGCTCAAGATCCTGATGCTAACCAGCAAGATCTGAATTAGATCGCGTGAGCACTGGTTGTCATCCTGACTTCACCGCCCCATGGTTGAAGGGCTAGTTTTTTAAGTTTTTCGCGAGTCACTTTCAAACCAGAAACAACAGTAGAGCTGACCTCTGACCTGCAGTTATCAACTTTTGGGGACCGTGTATCTGACCTCCTAAAAGTTGATAACTGGGAGCCAGAGTCGAATGCATCATGTGAGTCTATAAACGTTTATTTTTGAGGAATTTTTGTGTTAGAAAATCTAGAAATTTCCGTCCTAGACAAACAGTTCGCGCCGGTTTCCAAGGGGGTGGACAACGAGTTTGATACCAGCCCCGAAGACCTCGCTCAGATCTTGCGAGAACACTTGATTCCTCTGGAATTAACCCTTTCTTTAGAGTATCTTTACGCCTATTTTTCCGTACGCCATGCCGAAGAAGTGACAGCGGAGCAGGCCCAATTTCCGTCCCTGGCCGAAGATTTAAGCTTCGTTCGCCGCACGCTACTGATGATTAGCGTCGGTGAAATGACCCACTATCGTTGGGCTCATCAATTGCTGTGGTCGTTACAGACCGAAGGCCTTGTCGCACCCGTGACCGATGCCGGCATTCAGCTCGCACCCAGGATTCCTCGGCCTGATGAATTAGGCCCAGCCCATCGCGGCTTTAGAAACGCGGCTCTCCGCGGCTTGACCCCCGAGGTTTTAGCCGATTTGATTGCGGTAGAGCGACCGAGTGGCTACATTGACGGAGCCTATGGCAAGTTGGTCAGCACGCTCCAACGACCTGAATATCCGCAGCATTTGTATGAGCTGGCGGCCAAAATTGATGCTGACGGCATGGGGCACTACAAGAATTTACTCGATGTGCAGCGGGTGCTCGACAAGTACATTCAATTTGACGCCACCGACGCCTATTTACGCCCGTTACGAGTGGGCACTTTTGAGGAAACGGCGGCGGCCTTGGAGCATTACCGAGAGATTTTGGTGAATGTGCAACAAACCTATGCCTCGATACCGCAGGGTGAATTTCGGGCAGCGGGGGCAACGGCGAGCTGCGCCCGTGACCAGATGACCTACCTGCAGGAAAAAGGGGAAATCCTGGCTCGTCAGGGCATTGGCATGCCCTTCTTTGATGAGGTGATGGCGGGGGGCCAGTCCTGGTCTGGCTATGACTTGCTCAAGTACCTGGAGGGCTGACCCCATGAAGATTGCTCCTGTGGCAACGGCGACCAACGTGCAAACGCTGTACGAACAGTCGGCCCCGCGCCAGCCGCAAATCCACTTGTTTGAGACCGATTATGGCCCGCATGCCATGGTGGCCGATGGGTCTCAGGTCTATGCCGTCGCCCCTGAACTCATCACTGAACTGGCAGGCTTGGGGGAGGCACCCAGTGCTGCCCAGGTAAATTTGCTCTTGGCAACCTCCGGGTTGGCGTCTGAGACCTCTGTCTTTATGGCCGACCTCAACCCGCTGACGAATCCGCCGTTGCGGGCGCTCTCTCTGGCCATCGCCCAAAAGTGCAATCTGGGCTGTACCTACTGTTATGCCCAGGCCGGAGAGTTTGGCGATGTCGCCCAGAGCATGTCATGGGAGGTGGCGAAAGCCGCCGGCGAGCGGCTGTTTGAAGACACTCAACCGGGCGATCGCGTCAATCTTTCCTTTATGGGAGGAGAACCGCTCATCAATCGCCCGCTGATCCACAGGGCCACGCAGCGGGCGATGGCGATCGCCCAGGAGCGACATGTGAAAGTCGGATTTGGCATCACCACCAATGGCACCTTGCTGACGGTGGCGGATGCCGACTTTTTTGAACGTTATGGCTTTGCGGTGACGGTCAGTCTCGATGGGGTGGGAGCCACCCACGATCGCCTGCGACCGTTCAAAGGGGGCGGGGGCAGCTATGACCGGATTCTGGCAAATTTGGAGCCGTTGTTGTCGCGATCGCGCCAGATGTCGGTGTCCGCTCGCGTGACGGTGACGCCGCAAAACTTGAACCTGCGGGAAACCTTGCAAGACCTGATC
This sequence comes from Leptolyngbyaceae cyanobacterium, assembly GCA_050042805.1. Classification (GTDB taxonomy): domain Bacteria; phylum Cyanobacteriota; class Cyanobacteriia; order Phormidesmidales; family Phormidesmidaceae; genus Halomicronema. The sequence continues at coordinate 21,315 of JBHJJI010000125.1, read as the reverse complement.
GAACTGGGCTTCCAGAGTGTAGGTTTTTCGCCGATGCTGAGTTCGCCGACGGGCAAAGCCGAGATGGACACCGCCGACCTGGATATCATGCTGCAGCAGATGATCGAATGCGGCCAGGAGTTTGAACGGCAAACCTTGGCCGGGCGGCGTTATCCCTTTTCTAATTTGACGATGGCGCTGCAGCAGATTCATCGGGGTACGCATCGGCCTTATCCCTGCGGCGCGGGTGCCGGTTATATGGGGGTTTCGGCCGACGGTAATCTGTGGGCCTGTCATCGGTTTGTGAATGACGAAGCAGGGTGGATGGGCGATCTGGATAACGGCCTCAACCGCGACATTCAAAATCAGTGGCTAGCCGCTCGGCAAGTGGATCGGCAAGAGCCTTGCAAAAGCTGTTGGGCGCGTTATCTCTGCGGCGGCGGCTGTCACCATGAGGTGATTCATCGCGGTCGCCCCGCCTGTGACTACATTCGCGGCTGGCTGCACTTTTGCCTGCGAACCTACGTGCATCTATTAGAACGACGGCCCGAGTATTTTGACAGTGCGCCGGCAGCTTCGGTCGTGTCATGAGCCCCGCACTGGTGACCGAAATCTGTGTCGTGGGGGGTGGCCCGGCGGGGGCGGCGATCGCGCGCCAGCTCGCTCGGCTCGGCCATCAAGTTTGCCTGGTCGAAAAAGCCGATTTTCCCCGCGCCCACATCGGGGAATCCCTGCCGCCCTCAATTTTGCCCGTGCTGGATCTGTTGGATCTGCGACCAATTGTGGAATCAGCTGGGTTTTGTCGGCCCCAGTCCGCGTTTATTCGCTGGTCGACGCACCTGCCCTTTGAGAAGCCCTATGACCCCGAGGCCGGACTGCTAGTCGATCGGGGACGATTCGATCAGCTTTTGCTGGAGGCGGCCCAAACCGCCGGGGTGAAGCTGTTGCAACCCGCTGCAGCCGGATGGCCCCAGTCTCTGGGGCAAAACCGGTGGATACTGCCTGTGCGGACAGCAGCCGGACAAACGACGATTAAAGCCCAATTTTTGATCAATGCCACCGGCAAACACAGTGGTTTTGACCGCCGGGGCAAACATCATGCGGTCACCACTTTGGCGCTCTATGGGTATTGGCACGACACCGCTTTTCAACCCGGTGAGTCATTCGTCGAAGCGGGGGCAAATGAATGGTGTTGGGGTGCGGCTTTGCCCGATGGCAGCTTTAATGCCGCCGTTTTTGTCGCGGCTGAACGGTATGCGGCGGCTCGCCCATCTGATCGCACGGCCTGGTATCGTGCTCTGCTCACTCAAGCGCCCCTCTTAAAGGGCTGTTTGGATGGCTGGATGGCCGGGCCGGTGCAGGTGTGCGATGCCTCCTTTTATCTCGCCCCCGACCCCATTGGTCAAGATTGGCTCAAGGTGGGCGATGCGGCGTTTGCGATTGATCCGTTATCGGCGCAGGGGGTGCAGATGGCTCTGCTATCGGCCTTTCAGGGCAGCATCGCGACTCACACTTTGTTAACGCAGCCCGAAAAAACCGAGGCTGTCTACTCCTTTTATCGCCATAAAACTCAGGAGACGGTCACTCGTTCCAAAGCCGCCGCCGCCTATTTCTATGCCGCGCAAAATATTTATCCCGCCAGTCCTTTTTGGCAGCAGCGATCGCAGCCCCCAGCGGTGGCCCAGCCTACCCACTGGCCGCAAAATGCTCGGCTGTTTGAATTGAGCGATCGCATTTGCTTATCACCCTCTGCCCAACTGAGCACCACCCCAGTCATTCAGAGCAACTCCATCCAACTCATCCCAGCCCTCTCTCACCCCAGTTTAGAGAGTCCAGTTGCCTACTTAGGGAACGTCGAGATTGCGGCTTTACTGAGACTGGTGACGCCAGGGCAGACGATCTTAGAGCTGGTGCAGCGGTGGCGTTACCAGCACGACTTGTCTGTTTGCTGGCAAGTATTACAGTGGTGCTGGGGCCAAGACATCCTCGTTTTAGCCACAGCGATAATCCCATCCGCTGGCTTGCCCACCGTACCCAGTCAAGTATCATCATTATGAAACTCAAACCCGAGCAGGAACGGCAATTTCAATTATGGGGGTGGGGGCTGTTTATCGCCTCAGCGAGCTTTTATACCCTAGCGAGCCTGCGGAGCGGTGACATTCTCAGCGTGTTGGGAAGTTTGTTCTTTTTAGGCGCCTGCATCGTCTTTGTGATTCCCCTTTTAAAGTGAGGCTAAACACCGGATCTCCCTCCCGCCGTCCCCCTTCTCTGACCAGAGAACAGTAACCCTAAATCGTAGGGGGCGTCACACCCAGCGATGACGTACCCAAACCAATCCAGCTGGTGTTGGGGCTATTGCCACAACACACCCTCAAGCATCATTTAATGAGAACTGTCTACTTGTCAGGATCTATAGTAAGCCGCAGTTTGATCAGGTCACCTCAAATGCCTGAAATCACCATCAAATAGGCTTTTCAATTCTGACTTCCGACTTCTGCTATAGCGCTGCTAAATCGCTGAGCATAGGGATGCTATGAGGAGACAACTCCCTTACTTTTCTTCCGATGCGAATTGATGCACCGGAATCTGAATCACAAATTCGCTGCCCTGCTCCAGCTCCGAGTGGCACTCTAATTTGCCAAGATGTTTCTGCGTGATGATTTGGTAACTGATTGACATCCCCATGCCAGTCCCCTTGCCTAAAGGTTTCGTCGTAAAAAACGGATCGAAGATTCGTTGTTTTACGGGTTCAGACATGCCGACGCCATTATCAGCGATCGCAATCTCGATCCAATTGTTCGGCAGAATTGAGGTACGGATAGTAATTTGATTGGGCTCGGCGTTGCGCTGGTTTAACACTCGCTCCGCGTGGCTTTGGGCCAGAGCATCAATGGCGTTGCCCAGAATATTCATAAACACTTGATTGAGCTGTCCGGCGTAACATTCTACGAGCGGCAAATCAGCATAGTTTCGAATCACCTCAATGGCCGGTTGGTGGGTGGTGCCCTTGAGCTTGTGCTGCAAAATCATCAGAGTGCTATCGATACCTTCATGAATATCGACGGCTTTGAGTTCAGCTTCGTCCATCCGCGAAAAGTTCCGCAGTGACAAAACAATCTGACGAATCCGATCTGTGCCCAGCTGCATCGAGGCTAACAGTTTCGGTAAATCTTCCTGCAAGAAATCGATATCCATCTCTTCAGCCGCTTCAGAAATTTTGGCAGCAGGCTGAGGATACTGCTGCTCATAGAGATTGATAAATCCCAACAAGTCCTTCATGTACCCCTGAATATGTTGAAGGTGGCCATGAATAAAGTTCACGGGATTGGTGATTTCGTGGGCGACACCCGCTACCAACTGCCCCAAGCGCGACATTTTTTCACTATGCACAATTTGAGCCTGAGAGCGCCTCAATTCCTCTAAGGTACTTTGGAGTTCGGCGGTCCTTTCTTCTACCCGGATTTCCAGGTCTTGTTTGTTTTCTTCGAGGGCGGCAAAGGAGTCGCGAAGCTGCCCTGCCATATGGTTGAAGGCATTGGACAGGGTGTTTAACTCTTCAATCGGGCCGGTTTCTACAGTCTGTTCTAAATCACCAGCGGCGATGGCTTCGCTGGCTTGGTTCAAGCGTTGCAGTGAACGGCTAATCCAGCGGGCAGTGAGGACACCGAGACCAGAGGCGGCCACCAAGGCGGCTAAGCAAAGCCCGATCGTGGTGCGGGTGTTGGCATTGATTTCAGCCATGAAGACGGTTCTGGGCACACTCACGACCACCAACCAGTCGAGGCCATAGTCATCCTGCCAGGGCATGAGGGTGACATAGTGGGATTCTCCCTCTAGTTCAAACTGGAAATCAGTATCTTGGCGAATTGTTTGCAGGCTGTTATCAGCCTGAAGCTTTTCGGCCAAACTCTGAATGCTCGGATCAGGACTGGCGATCGCGGGTAAACGCTGTAACTCGCCATCGATGCGGGCAAAGGGTTGGGTACCGCCAGAGTTGGCAATCAGGTTGCCGTCACGCTCCACAATGAAAACTGTCCCCCCCTGAGTGATATCCAGACGCTGCAAAAAATCGCTCAGCTTGAGTAAGTGAATATCAGCATCGACGACCCCCAGCAGGCGATTTTGACTGTCATACATCGGCCGCCCGGCAGAAGCCGCGAGATAAGGACCATAGGGTGAGTCCCAGATATAGACGTCGGCCCAGGTGGGTTGTAGAGCCTCCATCGGAGCTGTGTACCAACTTTCCGAAAAGTGACCGTAGTCGTAGGTGCCGATTAAATCGGTGCGATCGCCCTGGTCATTGGTGGCTAAGGTGCGGGCACTCATGGGCTGATTAGAATCCCAATCATCGATGGTAACGCCGGGCTGACCTTCGTAGCGAAGGGCCCCTAGCCCTTCGCCAGTCACCAGTCCGATGCCGACAAACGTGAGATCGTATACCTGCATCTGATCCCAAAAATACTGACCTAGCAATTCCTGATCTGCCACATCCAGAATGTCTCGACGAATGGCATCGGCGTTGATCTGGTTCAGCCTTTGCGGTACCGATAGATAGGACTGTAGGTGCTCATTCACCACATCGCTGGTACGATCCATCAGCTGATCGGCCAGATTATTGACGGCTCTTTGACCGTTCTTAAAAGACAAATAACCAACTAAGCCAACTGTGCCGAAAATCTGAACCACAAAGGGAACAACCAGTAAAGCTTGTAAGGGAAACGCTTTAGATCGTTGGGTTTTCATTCTAGGAGTCATGCCCGTTCAATAGACTGCAGGGAACCGTGGAAATACCTGAGATAGCTAGATCTTCTGGCATGACAACGCTTGCCTCAACACCCCTTTACAATACCCACAGGCTCCAAAAAAGAGCGGCGTGGGAAAAAGGTTTTTTGATGAGACCAGTAACCAGTTTGGATACGGCGGGTAAAGCTTAAATTCGATGGACAGAATCAGAAAGAAAAAAGCTGAGGAAGAAAAAAGCTGAGACTGGATTTGAAGCATGCCACCCTCGGCGATGACCACACCGGCACTAACGCAATGACGGGGCTAGTGGTTGAGTTGGGTGTACAGTTCAAAGGCGCTGCGTTCCACCCAGTTGTGTACCAACTGGCCATCGGCGATCGCCCAAATAGCGATACCCGTGAGGGCGATCGGCACTGGGGGCACTGCAACGAGAGGCGTTGATCAAATCTCTAACACAACCTTGGCGGTGCGCGGCTGGGAGACACAGATCAGCACTTTACCCTCGTCTGGTGTGCCGGTTGGGGGTTCATCATAGGCAACTTCGCCTTCTGCGATCGCGCACATGCAGGTGAGGCAAATCCCGGCGCGGCAGCTGAAGTCGGGGCTGAGGCCCTGATCTTCGGCAAAGTCCAGCAGGGTACCGTCGCCCGCGTTCCACGTAGCGGTGGTGCCGGATTTAGCAAAGACGACTTCAGCGGAGGCGATCGCCTCCGCTGAAGTCGCTGTGGCCCCTGTGGTTTGGGGGATGGGTTTGCTGAATGACTCGAAGTAAACCTGGGGATCGGGGACGCCCCACTCGGCAAGCCCACTGCGCAGCGAGTCCATAAAGCTGGGAGAACCACAGAGGAAATATTCAGCATCTTGAGCGCCGAATTGGGGCGCTAAGAGCGACTTGACCAAGTCGGTATCAACATAACCGGTGCTGTGGTAATGGCCTTCATCTTCGGAGCGGGGGCGACTGTAGCGATAGTGCACTGTGAACGGAGCATCGTTGGGAGCCAGGGCTGGTATCACCTCGCGAAAGGCGTGATAGCTGCCATCGCGAGCGCCATGCAAAAACCACAGGGGCCGCTGGGGATTTGCTGCTGCCACGGCTTGAGCCATGCTGATCATGGGGGTAATGCCGACGCCGTTGCTGATCAGCACGACGGGGCGATCGCGCTCAACTTCTAGAACAAACTTACCAGCAGGCGGCTTGCAGGGAATGACGGAGCCCACCTCGATCTGGTCATGCATGAAATTGGAGGCTAGCCCGGGTGGCACATCCTGATTTTTGGGCGCACCCTCGCGCTTGATCGACAGGCGATAGGTGTTGGGCGTGGCGGCGTAGTCAGACAGGGAGTAGGTGCGAATGATGGGGCGCGGCTGTCCGGGAATGTCGAGCTTGAGGGTCAGAAACTGTCCGGGTTGAAACGCGGGCAGGGCTTGACCATCCTGAGGCTGCAGGTAGAAGGAGGTAATTTCCCGGCTTTCAGGCACTTTGCGAGTCACCACCAAGTTACGCCAGTCAGTCCAGCCATCCTGTTTAGAGGGGGCAGCGGCAGGTTTACGGGGCGGCAGCGGTTTGCTCACCCCACCCCAGACAGCCGCGATCGCTGCTCCGGCAACGCCCGCATAAAGACTGAGTTGGTTCACTCGAGTCGAGTCGAGTTTAGATAACCCAAGGAGGCCACCCGTCACCATCGTGGCAGCTGACGCACCGATCACGGCGCCGGTCACGCTGCGTAAGAGCGGATTTTGAATGCGTTCGAGGATATCGGCCATCGAAAAGTTCCTAGAGGCGTCTGGGGGATGAGTTGCCGGTGAGCATCGGACTGTAGCAACCCCTTTCAGAATAGTGGGCGGGGGAGCTGATGCCACCTTGAAAATAACGGAAATTGTCAATACCGCACCTTAGTCAGGGCGATCGCCCGGTGTCTGCCTGAAATAATATGGATTACAGCCCTGATTCACGAGAAAAATCGGTTCTATAGTCTTAAGGTGCCAGAAAAAATCGGGGCTTCGTCGAGTTTATGAGAATCCCTGCAATACTAAAAGCCATCCAACTGTAAGCGACCCAACTGTGAGCCCCTGCCGTCGACCATTTAGCGGTTCTCCAATTGATTATGGACGTTGATGAAGCCCTGGCTATTGTGGATGAATTGCTGCCGCAGCAGCCCCTGACTAATTTGCAAGAAACGATTTTCAGTCAGGTGTGGGAAGGCAAAACCTATGCCGAAATTGCCGAGGCCTGCAATTACGAACACAACTATATCCGGGATGTCGGCTTTCGACTCTGGCAAACTCTGTCAGAAGCGCTGACGCAAAAGATTTCTAAAAGCAACATCAAAGCGGTGCTGGGGCGCTATGCTCGCAATCGCCAGCAGCAGGCGCAAACGGCAGTCTCCCCCCTGGCATCGACGTCGCTGGCGTTAGAGTTTCCGAGCGGGCCAGTGCCGCTGAAATCGCCGCTGTATATCGAGCGCCCCCCGATCGAATCCCAAGCCTTTGCCGATGTGCTCAAGCCGGGTAGCCTGATTCGCATCAAAGCCCCCCGACAAATGGGCAAAACGTCGTTGCTCAAGCGCATCGTTGCCCACGCTCAAGGGCACGAATTTCGCACCGTGACGCTGCGATTTAACCGGGCCGATCGCGCCATTTATCAAAATATTGATTTATTTTTGCGCTGGTTTTGCGCCAACATTAGCCACCAATTGGGCCTCGCTACTGATCTGGATACCTTTTGGAATCCGGCGATCGGCAGTAAGGTGAGCTGCACAGCATATTTGGAAGACTACGTGCTGGCCCAAGTCAACGGCGACCTGGTGATCGCGCTCGATGAGCTGAATGACCTATTTCAATATCCGGAGATTACGGCTGAATTTTTACCCCTATTGCGCAGTTGGTACGAAGATGCCCGCGAGCTGGCGACTTGGCAGCGGGTGCGGTGGGTGTTGGCCCACGCAACGGATGTGTATGTGCCGCTGCAGCTGCACCAGTCACCGTTTAATGTTGGGTTTTCAATCAAGTTGCCCTCTTTTTCGTTAGGACAGGTGCAAGAGTTGGCCCGCCGTCACGGTTTGACCTGGGCCACTGATGACGAGGGCGCCGAAAAGCTCGTATCGCTGCTGCAGATGGTCAGTTGCCGTCCGGGTCTGGTGCGGCTGGCGCTGTATGCCCTGGCGCAATATCGGCTCACCCTTGAGCAACTGATCGACGAAGCGCCCACCCAATCGGGCATCTATAGCGATCACCTACGAGAACTGCTGGCCGCCCTCTATCCTCATCCTGACCTGCAGCAGGCCTTGCGGCAGGTGATCGAGGCATCAGAGCCAGTGACGTTGGAGCCGATTACGGCTTATCGGCTGGAGAGTTTGGGCCTCATTAAACTCAACAAAAACCAGGCTGCTCCCAGTTGTGAGCTGTATCGCCAATACTTTCATACGTTTTTACCGACGGCGGGGTCGGTTGCGGATGTCTGAAGACATGCAGCCAAACGAGTTTCGCTCTCAGGCCCCTTGATTTCGAGCAGAACCGAATTTAAAGTCCATTCGGTCTAGAGGCAATCAGGTCAATGGATAAGTTCTATGAGTATCAGGTGGGAGGCAGTCTATCGGCTCACGATCCGACCTATATCGATCGCGCGGCAGATACCACGCTCTACCAAGCGCTGCGCGATCGCGCATTTTGCTATGTGCTCACCTCGCGGCAAATGGGCAAATCGAGTCTGCGACTGCGGACTCGCCATCGGTTAGAAGCATCTAAAGAGGGACGCTGTGCCGCGATCGACCTGGCCCGCATTGGCAGTCATCAAGTCACCCCCACCCAGTGGTATCAGGGGTTAGCGTATGATCTCGTGCGCAAGTTTGGGCTGCAGCATCCCCGCGACTTGCCGCACTGGTGGCAGCAGTTAGGCGAGCTATCGCCGGTACAAAAGCTCGGCCAATTTATTGAAACCATGCTGCTGCCCGCGTTTGGCGACGAACCGCTGTTCATCTTTTTAGATGAAATCGATAGCGTTCGGGGGCGCAACTTTGTGGTGGATGACTTTTTTAGCCTGGTGCGGTTTTGCTATAACGAACGGGCCGAAAACGCCGCCTATCGTCGCCTCACCTGGGCCTTGTTTGGGGTGGCGACCCCGCGTGATTTGGTGACCGATGTGGCGCAAACGCCCTTTAATGTGGGGCAGGCCATCCACCTACCGGGCTTTTCCCTCACCGAGGCAGCGCCCCTCACCACCGGGCTGATGGATCTGGCCCAGCAGCCCGAACAGGTGCTCGCTCAGATCTTGCACTGGACAGGGGGACAGCCGTTTTTGACGCAAAAGGTGTGCGGTCTCTTGCGGAGCATCCAGCGCGATTGCCCGATTCCATCCGGCAGTGAAGCTCAAGCCGTGGCTGAGGTGGTGCGATCGCGCTTGCTCACCCATTGGGAAGCGCAGGATGAGCCCGAGCATTTACGCACAATTCGCGATCGCTTGACGATGGCTCCGCAGCGATCGGGGCGCTTGCTCAGCCTCTATCAGCGACTACTCAGCCCAGCGCCGCTCAAAGCCGACGGCAGCCCGGACCAGTCAGAGCTGAAGCTCTCAGGCATCGCGATCGAACGGCAAGGTTATTTGCAGGTCACCAATCGCATTTATCCGGCGGTTTTTGACCAGGATTGGATCACCCAATGTTTGGCCCGCCAGCGGCCCTATGCGGCGGCACTCAGTGCCTGGGTGGCCTCTAGCCACCAAGATGAATCGCGCCTGCTGATGGGGCAAGCCCTTGGCGAAGCCCTGCAGTGGGCGGGTGACAAAAGTCTCAGCGATTTGGATTATCGCTTTCTCTCGGCTAGTCAAGAATGGGACGCCAAAATGGTGCGTGTGGAACTTGAAGCCCAGGAAAAAGCGAATCAAATGCTGGCCGCTGCCCAACGTAAAGCCACGCAGATTATCTGGTTGGGCTATCTCAGCTTGGGTACCTGTCTGGTGATTTCGGTGGTGGCGCTGCTGGTGAGTCTGCGGCGGTAGGGAGGAGGGGAGGGCTTTGGGTGATGTCGGTGAATTTGGGAAAGGGTGAAAGGGCTGGGGGGCTGGGGGGCTCGGGGGCTGGGTGAGCCTAAGTTTCAGCCATCTGGGGTGACCTGATCAACCTGCGGCTTGCTATATCGATCGTCCATGAAGCGGTGGCGACACCCCTAAAGGATAAACATGGATTGTCAGATCCCCGGTTTCTTCGCGATACCTCGTCAGTGGGCAATTCTCCGACAGAAACCAGGGATCTTGGAACTCTATTTTTAGAGCAATTCTCTGAAACACGGCGACAGATCTGGCTCCCCGGCCCCTCGGCTCCCCGGCGTCGCCAAGATTGCATCGGAAGTCCAATAACTGAGAGTTGGGATTAGGCGACGCTCAGGCCACAGTTGCGAAAGATGGCTTTGACCGATTCGATTTGTTCGGCGGTTGGGGGAGCGGTGTTCTCTAACAGGTAGGGTAAGCCCAGCTCTTTCCACTTGTATTCGCCCATTTTGTGGAAGGGGAGAACTTCAACTTTTTTGACGCCTTGCAGGGTCGCGACAAATTGAGCCAGACCCTCGACATTGGCCCGATCGTCCGTGAGGCCCGGCACGAGGACAAAGCGAATCCAGGTGGGGTGGTAGGTGGCGCTCAGATAGCGGGCGAAGTGAAGGGTGGGGGCGATCGCCACATTGGTAACGCGGTGATAAATCTCTGGATCAAAAGACTTGAGGTCGAGCAGCACCAGGTCGGTGTAGTCGAGGACGAGTTTGGAGGCCTCAAAGTCCGGGAAGCCGGAGGTGTCGAGCGCCGTGTGGATGTTGAGCGATCGACAGCGCCGAAAGATCTCGCGGACAAATTCTGGTTGCAGCAGCGGTTCGCCGCCGGTCACCGTGACGCCGCCGCCGGAGTAGGTGAGGTAGGACTGATAGTGCTGGATATCTTCTATCAGCTCATCGACGGTGACGACTTTGCCGCCGAGCGGGTCGCGGGTGTCGGGGTTGTGACAGTACTGGCAGCGCAGCAGACAGCCCTGGGTGAAGATGACGTAGCGCAGCCCTGGCCCATCGACGGCGCTGCTGGTTTCGACGGAATGGATGCGGCCTTGGTGGGCTGAATGCAGGTCGGGCAGCGGGGGATGGTGCGGAGCTGTGGGGGGTGAAGGCATAGCGGTGATGGCGATGGGGCGAGGCATTGGGTGAACAACGTTTTGGAATTATCCATTACGTTCAGGTCCCAATGCCTCGCCCGTACGGGCGTTGTTCTGATGGTCGGAGGCGATCGCCGGATCCTGTCGATCAGGGAACGATCGCCCCCCTTCAGCCGGTTAGATCCGTTCGTGGAAGGTGCGGCTGATCACGTCGAGCTGCTGCTCGCGGGTCAGTTTGATGAAGTTCACCGCATAGCCCGACACGCGAATCGTCAACTGCGGGAAGTTTTCCGGATGCTCCATTGCCTCTAGCAGGGTCTCGCGGTTGAGGGCGTTGATGTTGATGTGGTGACCCGTATCGTGGAAGTAGGCATCCAGGACGCCCACCAGGTTGTCAACGCGATCAGCGGGCACTTTGCCCAACGTCCCCGGCAAGATTGAGAAGGTATAGGAAATGCCGTCTTGAGCGTGCTCGTAGGGCAGTTTGGCAACGGAGGCACAGGCCGCGATCGCCCCGTGGGTATCGCGCCCGTGCATCGGGTTAGCACCCGGCGCAAAGGGTTCACCTGCCTTGCGGCCATCGGGGGTGCTGCCGGTTTTTTTGCCATACACCACGTTGGAGGTAATGGTCAAAATCGACTGGGTGGGCACCGCTTGGCGATAGGTGGGGCGCTCACGAATCAGGTTCATAAACTGTTCCACGACGCCTGCGGTCAGACTATCCACGCGATCGTCGTTGTTGCCAAAGAGGGGGAAATCGCCCTCAATGTCATAATCCACCGCGAGGCCGTCTTCATTGCGCAGCACCTTGACCTGCGCGTACTTGATCGCCGAGAGGGCATCGCCCACCACCGACAGCCCGGCAATGCCGCAGGCCATCGTGCGATAAACATCGCGATCGTGCAGGGCCATCTCGATCCGCTCGTAGCTGTACTTGTCATGCATGTAGTGGATCACGTTCAGCGTGTTGACGTAGGTTTTGGCTAACCAGGCCATCATCTCGCTGAACTTGGCAATGACTTCGTCGTAGTTCAACACATCGCCGGTGATCGGGGCGATCGCCGGACCGACCTGCTTGCCGGATTTTTCATCCTTGCCGCCGTTGATGGCGTACAGCAGCGCCTTGGCCAAATTGACCCGAGCGCCAAAAAACTGCATCTGCTTACCAATTCGCATGGCCGACACGCAGCAGGCAATGCCGTAGTCATCGCCATAGAGCGGTCGCATCAGGTCGTCATTTTCGTACTGAATGGCGCTGGTGTCGATCGAGGTTTTGGCGCAAAAGCGCTTAAACGGCAGCGGCAACTGCTCTGACCACAGCACCGTGAGGTTGGGCTCGGGAGCTGGCCCCAAGTTATAGAGAGTTTGCAGCACGCGGAAGCTGTTCTTGGTGACCAAGGGCCGACCATCTTCGCCCATGCCGCCAATGCATTCTGTCACCCAAACGGGATCGCCGGAGAAGAGTTGGTTGTAGTCGGGATGCCGCAAAAAGCGCACCATCCGCAGCTTGATCACCAGATGGTCGATCAGTTCTTGAGCGGCGGCTTCACTCAGCGTGCCGTCAGCCAAATCGCGCTCAATGTAGATATCGAGGAAGGTGGAAATCCGCCCCAGGGACATAGCCGCGCCGTTTTGCTCTTTGACTGCGCCCAGGTAGCCAAAATAGGTCCACTGCACCGCCTCTTGAGCCGTCAGAGCCGGACGGCTAATATCGCAGTCGTAGCTGGCGGCCATCGCCTGGAGCTCGCCCAGGGCACGAATCTGTTCGCTAATTTCTTCGCGCTGCTGAATCACCGGTTCGGTAATGGCATCCACTTCTAGGGAGGTGAGCTGCTTGCGCTTGTCGGCAATCAGGCGATCGCAGCCATAGAGCGCCACCCGCCGATAGTCGCCAATGATGCGACCCCGACCATAGGCGTCCGGCAGGCCGGTGATAATGCCCGAGTGCCGCGCCAAGCGCATCTCCTGGGTGTAGGCATCAAACACGCCGTCGTTGTGGGTCTTGCGATATTGGGTAAAGATTTCCTGGGTGCCCGCATCCAACTCATAGCCGTAGGCTTCCAACGACTTTTGCACCACCCGCACCCCGCCGTTAGGCATGATGGCGCGCTTCAGCGGCTGGTCGGTCTGCAGGCCGACAATTTGTTCGAGGGACTGATCGATGTAGCCCGGTGCATGGGCCGTAATGCTCGACGGCACCTGGGTATCGACCGCGAGAATGCCGTGGGCGCGCTCTTGCTTCATCAGGTCGCTGACCTGCTGCCAGAGGGCTTGAGTGCGATCGGTCGCAAGTGCCAAAAACGTCTCGTCGTCTACATACGGCGCGTAGTTGCGTTGAATAAAGTCCCGCACGTCGATGGTGTCAGTCCACTCGCCGGAGGCAAAGCCCTGCCAAGGGTCGGAGCGATCGGGAACGGTGGTTGGTTGGGTGTTGCGAATCGGGGTGGTAACCATGGGATAACCTCCTGTGAAAGGTGGGAGAGTGATGGGGGCGTGGGCAGAGAGAACAGGGCAGGGGCGAGGCCGTCAGCGGATAAGCTTTGAGGCAATTCCAGAATTGCCATTCTGACGGCCTCGCCCGCACGGATGTGGCTGGGATTAGCCTGTAGGCTGCAGTTCAGGGGGATCGGAGGGCAGGGGGCTGACGGCGGGAAAAGCCCCGCCCACATCTGACCGCAGCGGCGAGTGGCCGAGGTAGGCATCAACGAGCAGCTGCTTCAGGTCGCTAATCAGGGGATAGCGCGGATTTGCCACCGTGCACTGGTCGTCAAAGGCCTGATCGGCCACCAGATCGAGCTTGGCGAAGAAGGTCTCCTCCGGCTCCGTCATCGCTTCGCGAATTGAAGCCGGAATCTCGAGCCGCCGCTTCAAATCTTCGATCGCGGCAATCAGCGCTGTGACTTTTTCGTCCTCACAGATCCCGGCGAGCCCCAAGCCCTCGGCAATGCGGGCATAGCGGTGCTTAGCATCGGGATACTTGTACTGCGAGAAGGTGGCCTGCTTAAACGGCGCGTCGGTGGCGTTATAGCGAATCACATGGGAAATCATCAGGGCATTGGCCAGCCCGTGGGGAATGTGGAAGGTGCCGCCCAGCTGGTGTGCCATGGAGTGACAGATGCCCAGGAAGCTGTTAGCAAAGGCCATGCCCGCGATCGTCGAAGCGTAATGCACTTTTTCTCGCGCTTCGGGATCATGGGCTCCCTGATGGTAGGCGCGGGGCAGATATTCAAACAGCAGCTGAATCGCTTCGAGCGCCAAACCATTGGTGAAATCAGAGGCCATTACCGACACGTAGGCTTCCAGCGCATGGGTGAGGGCATCGCCCCCGCCATAGGCCGTCAGGCGCTTCGGCAAATTGAGGACTAGGGCCGGATCCACGATCGCCATGGTCGGCGTCAGGGCATAGTCGGCCAGGGGATACTTGATGCCCACGCGATGATCGGTGACGACGGCAAAGGGCGTGACCTCAGAGCCGGTGCCCGACGTGGTGGGAATCGCCACCATCACGGCTTTTTCACCCAGCGGCGGCAGCTCATAGACCCGCTTGCGGATATCCATAAACCGCATGGCCAGCCCTTCAAACTCAATTTCGGGGTGCTCATACATCAGCCACATCACCTTGGCGGCATCCATCGGCGAGCCGCCCCCCAGCGCAATAATCACGTCGGGGTGAAAGGAGTTCATCAATGCCAGTCCCCGCTGCACTGTGTCCAGGGAGGGATCGGGTTCCACATCATAGAAGATGTCGTAGGCCAGCCCCACCTGCTTCAGCGCTTCTTCTAACCCGGCGGTCATGCCCAGATCATAGAGCGGCTTGTCGGTGACAATGAAGGCCCGCTGCTTCCCCGCCAGATCTTGAATGGCCACGGGCAGCGACCCGTATTTGAAATAGACCTTCGGCGGCACGCGGAACCAGAGCATGTTTTCCCGACGTTCGGCCACGGTTTTGATGTTGAGCAGATGGTGGGGTTCCACATTTTGGCTGATGGAATTGCCGCCCCAGGTGCCGCAGCCGAGGGTCAGCGACGGGTCGAGCCGGAAGTTGTAGAGATCGCCGATCGCGCCCTGGGAAGAGGGCGTGTTGATCAACACGCGCGCCGTTTCCACACTGTCTTCAAAGTTGCGAATATGCTCCGTGTTGGCCGGGTCGGTATAGAGCACGGCGGTATGGCCGCGACCGCCAAAATGCACCAGCTGTTTGGCCTTGCTGACGGCATCTGCAAAGTCGCTGGCTCGATACATGGCCAGCACCGGCGATAGCTTTTCGTGGGCGAAGGGTTCTTCGGTGCCGATGTCGGCCACCTCGCCAATCAACACCCGCTTTTGGGCGGGGACAGAAATGTCGGCAATCTCAGCCAGTCGCGCCACCGGCTGACCGACGATCGCGGCGTTAAGGCGACCATTGACGATGATTTTGTTGCCCAAGGCAGCGCGATCGCTCGCGTCTAAGAAATGGGCACCCCGCGCGATAAATTCTTCACGGACGGCCCCATAGATCTCATCCAGCACAATCACCGACTGCTCGCTGGCGCAGATCATGCCGTTGTCAAAGGTTTTGCTCAGCAAAATGGACGAGACGGCCACCTTGATATCAGCGGTGTCATCAATCAAGGCCGGGGTGTTGCCCGCGCCCACCCCCAAGGAGGGACGACCCGAGGAATAGGCCGCCTTCACCATGGCGGGACCACCGGTGGCCAAAATCAGGCTGATATCCGGATGCTGCATCAGCGCCTGCGACAGCTCGACGGAGGGTTCGTCAATCCAGCCGATGAGGTCAGGAGGAGCACCGGCAGCGATCGCCGCCTCCAACACCACCTGCGCCGCGCGAATCGTGCAGCGTTTGGCCCGAGGGTGGGGAGAAAAAATAATGGCGTTGCGGGTTTTGAGGGCGATCAGCGCCTTAAAGATGGCCGTTGACGTGGGGTTGGTCGTCGGCACGATACCCGCCAAAATGCCCACCGGCTCAGCAATTCGCTGAATACCAAAAGACTGATCGGCTTCAATCACGCCACAGGTCTTTTCGTGCTTGTACTTGTTGTAGATGATCTCCGAGGCGAAGTGATTCTTGATCACCTTGTCTTCCACTACGCCCATGCCGGTTTCTTCGACGGCCAGTTTGGCGAGGGGAATGCGGGCCGCATTGGCCGCTAGCGCCGCTTTTTTGAAAATTTGATCGACAGTGCCCTGCGTAAATTGAGCATATTCCGCTTGCGCAGCCTTGACCCGTTGAATGAGGTCTTCCAGGGCTTGAACGGTCGTGATCGGCATAGTCAAGTTCCTTGAGTTAACGGAAAGCTGGGGATTGTCTAGACGTCTTCAGACATATTTGCAATCAGTCCACTGCCGGCATTTCATCTAGCAGTTAATCGTCAGGTGTGAAGCGGATTGAATTGGACTAGGGAGATCCCGCAGCCTCAGCAATTGAGCTGATTGCACTGAGCAAATATACTCAACCGCCTTTTAGGTTTATTCTAATCATCCGACGGAAAAAATATTTAATTTAAACCTTAAGAAAATAGGCGATCGCGATAGTTTCACTAATAAGAAGTTCGACCCTGATTGAGACTATTTTGTTGATTGAGTAAAATCAATTACTTTAATCTTCTTCATTAAGTAAGGTTGATTACTTTTTGCGATTGAGCCGCAGTGCTATTGCCCTCAGCCAGTGCGATCAAGCCTCTGACATCGATCTAACCAGAGGGGTCGCTGTGCCTTTGTGTAAGAGCGTTTCAGAAACTACAGGCAGGCTGGTATAGGGACTTCTTTATGAATGTCAATGAGAATGCCTGACAAAAATCTATGGAGTGCTTGGAGTCAGCGATAGAGTCAGGTATAGACAAACTCATTGGTTTGATTTCAATGGAAATTTTTATGTATTAGTCTGGTAAATTCTTTTGGGAGAGGCTAATGTCGAAATGGCATTTCGCTAATTTTGAGGGTATTGAATGCCTGGCCGTTAGCTTCGACTAGCGGCATCAATTAATACTGAATTTCTCGAAGGGTTATTGCAGGATTCTTTAAGATTCAAAAAGAAGGTTGACAGATATTTTCGGGCGGCTTAGACATTTTGGGTGACTACGTAATTGGCTGTGAACTCACTTGCCCAGAGAGAACTTGTCAGGATTTGTAAGTAGTTGGTGGCGAAAATTTGTGGCCGATTGATCCCTGAAGTGGCCTCAGCATTAGCCTGCTAGTAGACTGCGGTGTGATTTCATCAACCATTGCCGATGGATAGGGGGCAGGGGGCAAGGTTTACGGTTCAAGGTCGGGAGCCCTTCACCAGGGTAGAGAGACTGCCGCCACGGCGGACTAGCGTCCTGAAATCGTCGGATTATTTTGGTCGAGAGGACTCGTCGATTGCGATATGAGTTCCGGCCCTAGGCTTCATGGTTGGCGTGGGTCGCCTGCTGCAGGGCTCAGTGAGGATTCCAGAAATTACGGTTGCAGTGATGATGCCAGGGGCGATCGGTGTCCTTTGGCTGGAAAACTTTTTGATTGATAGCGATTCGATTGCTGCGCGTTCAGTTCGATAGTGGAAATAGCAGGCTTCTATCATGACTCAGTCAAATTCCTTGACCTTTGATCCGGCTTACGACATTTTGCGGTCGGAGCATCAGCCCCTGCGGGCCATTTTCAACCCCAACACCGTGGCGGTGGTGGGGGCGAGCGATCGCCCCGGTAGTGTGGGCCGCACCCTGTTGTGGAATCTCATCAGTCACCCCTTTGGCGGCACGGTTTTTCCCGTCAATCCCAAGCGTGACAGCGTCCTGGGGATCAAAGCCTATGTCTCGATCAGCGCCGTGCCCGCCACGATCGACCTGGTGATTATTGCCACCCCCGCGCCGACGGTGCCCGCGCTGATTCGCGACTGTATTGAGGCCGGGGTGAAGGGGGCGATCGTCGTGTCTGCCGGCTTTAAGGAAATTGGCGCGCCGGGCATTGCCCTCGAACAAGACATCCTCAATCAGCTACGGCAGAGCTCTCTGCGCCTGATCGGGCCGAACTGCTTGGGGGTAATGAATCCGCGGGTGGGGCTCAATGCCACCTTTGCGGGCACGGTGGCCCAACCCGGCAACGTGGCGTTTATCAGCCAAAGTGGGGCCATCTGCACTGCAGTGTTGGACTGGAGCATTCGGGAGAACGTGGGCTTTAGCGCCTTTGTGTCCGTCGGCTCGATGCTGGATGTGGACTGGGGCGATTTAATTGACTACCTAGGCGATGATCCCCATACGCGCAGCATCGTGATTTATATGGAAACGATCGGCGATGCGCGATCGTTTCTCTCTGCCGCGCGGGAAGTGGCCCTGACCAAACCCATCATCGTGATCAAAGCCGGACGGACGGAAGCGGCGGCTAAAGCGGCGGCCTCTCACACGGGCTCGCTGGCGGGCAGCAACGCGGTGCTCGATGCCGCGTTTCGGCGTTGTGGGGTGCAGCGGGTCGATGCGCTCGCGGAGCTGTTTGACGTGGCCGAAGTGCTGTCGAAGCATGCCCGGTTACCCCAAGGCCCGAAGCTCACCATCATTACCAATGCGGGTGGCCCCGGCGTGCTGACTACCGACGCCCTGATCAGCTCTGGCGGTCAGCTGGCTCCCCTGAGTGACGAAACCAAGCAAAAGCTGGATCAAATTCTGCCCACCCACTGGAGCCACGGCAATCCGATCGATATTTTGGGCGACGCCGATTCCGATCGCTATACCAAAACCCTGGATATTGCCGCTCAAGACCCCAATGCGGATGGCCTGCTGGTGATTTTGACGCCCCAGGCGATGACCGATCCCACCCGCACCGCTGAACAGTTAAGAACCTACGCGCAGGCGATCGATAAGCCCGTGTTGGCCAGCTGGATGGGCGGTACCAGCGTGCTGTCTGGGGAAGCCATTCTCAATCAGGCCAGCATTCCCACCTATCCCTATCCCGATGCGGCGGCGCACCTGTTCAATTTTATGTGGCGCTATAGCTACAACCTTAGAGCGCTGTACGAAACGCCAACGCTCGCCACCCAGAGCGGCAATGGTTTTGATCCCGCTCAGGTCACCGACCGGCTGCAGACGATTCAGGCGCAGGGCCGCACCCTCTTAACCGAGCAAGAATCGAAGGCGGTGCTGGCCGCCTACGGCATTCCAGTAGTGCAAACCTTAAAGGCCACCAGTGAGGAAGCCGCCGTGGCCCACGCTGAGCAAATGGGCTACCCCGTCGTGCTCAAGCTGCTGTCCGAAACCGTGACTCATAAAACGGATGTCGGCGGCGTGCAGCTCAACATTTCGAATGCGGCGGCGGTGCGGCAGGCTTACCAGGCGATTGAGACGGCTGTCACTGAGAAAGTTGGCGCTGCCGCCTTTGATGGCGTCACCGTGCAGCCGATGATCGATCGCGACAATAGCTACGAACTAATTTTGGGCAGCAGCCTGGATGTGCAGTTTGGGCCGGTGCTGCTGTTTGGGGCTGGGGGCCAAATGGTCGAGGTGATGCGCGATAGCGCCATTGCCCTGCCGCCGCTGACGACGACGTTGGCCCGGCGACTGATTGAGCACACTCAGATTTACAAGGCGCTGCAGGGCATTCGCGGGCGGGATGCCATTGATCTGGAACAGCTTGAACAGATTTTGGTGCGCTTTAGTCAGCTGGTGGTCGAACATCCCCAGATTAAAGAAATCGACATCAATCCACTACTGGCCTCACCGGCCACCGCGTCCGTTGCTCACACGCTGCAGGCCCTCGATGCCCGCGTGGTGCTGCATGAACCCGATGTCGATCTAAGCCAGATTCCGAAACCGGCGATTCGCCCCTATCCGGCCCAGTATGTGGCTGACTGGCAGCTCAAGGATGGTCGTCCGGTGACGATTCGGCCCATTGGCCCCGAAGATGAGCCGCTGATTGTGCAGTTTCACAAAACCCTATCTGAGGAAAGCATTTTCCTGCGCTACTTCCATCTCATGAAGTTCAGCCAGCGCACCGCCCACGAACGCCTCACCCGCATTTGCTTTATCGACTACGATCGCCAAATTGCCTTGGTGGTCGATTACGAGAATCCCGAAACGGGGGAACACGAGATTTTAGGTGCGGGTCGTCTGACTAAACTGAATGGTACCAAAGAAGCGGAATTTGCCATGCTGGTGGCCGATTCGGCTCAGCGGTTAGGCGTGGGCACGGAGCTTTTGCAGCGCCTGGTGCAAATTGCTCAACAAGAGGGCATCGATCGCATTACAGCGGAGATCTTGCTGCAAAACCGCGCCATGCAGCATGTCTGTCAGAAAGTCGGCTTTGAGCTGCAGCCCATTGGTGATGGTCTGGTCAAGGCGGAACGGGCGATTCCTTAGCGATCGCAGTTAGCTGAGGGAGCGGCGCTTAAATCACCTCCTCAAGACAGACAATTTTCTGTAGACGGAAAATTGAGATGCCGTCGGGACACGGTATGTGTTCAGCGTAGCCTGTGATTCCCCGCTGCAACGCCCCGCCGCCCGCCGGGCCGACTTCGCCACAAAAAAGGGTGCTATTCATGAACTGGCTTTGAAGTCTCCCTTTTCAAGGGGGATTGAGGGGGATCTAGCAGGATGCTGGGCTAAACAGATACCACGGCATTACCATGTCTCGATCGGAGATTGCCATGTCAACGGATGCTTGATCCTGAGCTGCCACTCTTGATCCGATATCAAAGGGGCAAAAGAGAACACATTTCCCCAGAACAAAAGTCTGCAGCTTTCATCCTAACTAACCGGATCGAGTCTCTTTAGTAACCAACAAGATTTCAGCATACTGAGCGATCTCTGGGACAATTGATCTCAATTTTTCTGAGCGATCGAGCAAACTTTAAAACGCTCAGGTCAGCGCCCCATCAGAGGAGTCAAAAATCATCCTTTGCCCCTGACAGTATTGAGCTAGTCAGACTGACTCAATCTTTAGAGGCCAGACATTTGAGACAGCCTAAAAACCGTATAAAACAGTACAGGGATCGTTGAAATGCTCACTGTTTTATACTGAGAAGCCTTTGTCATTGAGTCATCAAGCCCGCGAAAATATTTTTGTCGTTTAGGATGCTATGGTGGTTAACCTCAGCTATCCTATGATTTTGCTGGGCGGTTTTGAGGAGTCAGAAATTAACTAAAGGATGTTTGGACGGCCCTTTCATACAACTAAGAAACCCTGAATTTTCTTGTTTTTGCCTTCAATCAATTTTGATAGATAAGAGGCGGTATGCTAAACAGCATTGCACCTTCTAGTTTAAAACCTGAGGCCTTTGCTCCCTTGCGAATTTTGATTGTGGAAAATGACCCAGTCATGCGTTTAGGGCTGGAGCAATTTTTAGACAGCTATGAGAGTTATGAGGTGATTGGCCAAGCCGGAGATGGCTATTCGGGGCTGGCGCTGGCGCTGAACCTCAAGCCTGATTTGGTGGTGATGGATATTGGCCTGCCCCAACTCGATGGCATTACGGCGACCCAGCAGATCAAACAAAATAGCGAAG
>JBHJJI010000124.1:0-45386 GCA_050042805.1 Leptolyngbyaceae cyanobacterium | reverse complement strand
ATTTCAGAAGATATCAAAACCGCGATGAAAGCCAAAGACAAACTCAGGCTAGAAACGGTTCGCAGCATTAAAAAAGTCATTCTCGAAGAAGAGAGCACCGCTCGCGGCAAAGGCCAAGAAGGACTCACAGACACTCAAGAGTTGGAAGTCCTCACGCGCTTAGCCAAACAGCGCAAGGATGCGATCGCCCAATACACCGACGCCAACCGCTCAGACTTAGCCGATAAAGAAGCCGCCGAACTCATCATTATTGAAGAATATCTGCCGGAGCAACTGTCAGATGCCGACGTCGAAGCCGTCATTGATGGACTGATCGCTAAAACCGGCGCGACTTCTGCCAAAGACATGGGCAAAGTCATGGGCCCAGCGATGAAAGAACTCAAAGGTCGCGCCGATGGCGCTAAGGTGCAGGCCATGGTCAAAGCTAAGCTTGCAAGCTAACCCAGCCATCGCCTGCCATATCTGGACTCACCCGCTATTTACAACGGTGCATAGCCAAAGGTGACGTTGAACTCACGACACCAGATTGCCACCGTTTGATAATCATTCACATCAATATCAGCGGGAATTAGATAGCGCTGCTCGCCTTCAAAACTTTGGAGCGTTGCCAGCGTGACATAGTCAGCTTCGTCGATGCTGACAGGCACCGTTGACCCAGTGTGAAGGACAACCTGCACATCGGGGCCGCGAGCCGTATCAAACGCTTCATCAAACACGATGTAGGTCTGACCATTTTCCGTCACCACGCTGGCCGTACCGGTGGTGGCCTTTTCTTGCTCAACGGTGACAAACGGTTGGGGCGTCGCTGTGGCCTGGGCAACGTTCACGGTCTCAACTTGGTTGGTGAGCGCCGAAAATTCTACAGGTTTGAAGGCATTGGCCCCAGACGCCAACGTGATGCCTAAGGTGGTCGCAGAAATGGCGGCAAGAATAAAGCGTTTCATCAGTCATATCTCCTTAACGTGCAAAAACGAGCAAACTCAACTGTTCATCGCTATCTTCCCGAATGTTCTTGAAAATGCCTTGACAGAGTCCTGAGAACCCCCTGAGCAATCACCAGTTTGCCTAAGGACTGCCTGAGAAGCGATCGCTTCGCCCTACCCCACTCAGGAACAACCCTCCGGTGCTCTCCCGAATCCTCTTGTTGGATGGCCATTCTGGCCGTCCTTTGCGCTGCAGAAGCCGATCTTTCACCAGTTTGGTGGAGTGGGGGCAGGCTAGGAGGCTTACCCAACCAGGTTTTGGACCACGGTTGGACATGGTGGAAAAGAATATCGCCAATCCCGAATCGGTAAAGAGGCGAAATAACGGCGCAGCCTACTAGCTCTCTAGCATTTGGAGCTTGTACAAGCTGGCGTACAGGCCATCCTGCGCCAAAAGCGCTTCATGGTTCCCCTGCTCAATCAGCTCACCATGCTTCAACACCAAAATGCGATCCACATTGCGAATGGTTGAGAGGCGGTGAGCGATGATGATCGCGGTGCGATTCTGCAGCAGATTTTCTAACGCCTCTTGAATCAGGGCTTCCGTACCCACATCCAAGTTGGCCGTCGCTTCATCCAAAATCAAAATGCCGGGGTTGCGAATCGCCGCACGGGCAAAGGCTAAAAGCTGTTTTTGCCCCCCCGAAAGATTGGTGCCACGCTCCCGCAGCAGCGTGTCATAGCCCTGAGGCAACTGTTCAATAAACGATGCCACATTCGTCTTTTCGGCAGCAGCCTTGACCGCTGCTAACGGATAGTCTTCGCCCAACGTAATATTGCTCTTGACGTCACCGGCAAAGAGAAAGCCATCTTGCAAAATGACCGCCATGCGACGACGCAGTTCAGCTTGGGGCAAATCGCGAATATTCACCCCCTCTAGTCGAATCGCGCCTTCAGTAACGTCATACAACCGGCAGAGCAGGCGGATAATCGAGCTTTTACCGGCCCCAGTCGGGCCAACCAGGGCCACTTTTTCACCGGGACGAATGGTGAAATCTAAGTTTTTGAGCACGGGCTCATCAGGCTTATAGCCAAACCACACCCGGTCAAAACGAATTTCAGACGCGGCGACTGGCATACCGGCCTCGGCTGCTTGTTTCGCCATCGGTGCGTCTGCAACCGCCGCTGCCAGAGGCGCATGGCTCGAACCGTTAATTTGAGCCAATCGGGGCTGAGCCATCACCGGTTGATTGACCGACTGCACCGCCGCCGGATCTTGAATCTCTAATGGCACAGTGAACAGATCGGTGATGCGCTCAACGGCGGTAAATCCCGCTTGAATCGACGTGAACTTATCAGCAAACTGCCGGAGGGGATCAAACAGACGCTGGGCAAACAGAATAAAGGATGCCAGTGCACCGAAGGTGAGGGAATCCTGCAGGACAAGGTATCCGCCTAGCCAGAGCACGCCCGCGATCGCCACCAGAGCAATCCATTCCAGCGTGGCCGATACCGCCGAATCGTGAAAAATCGTCTTATCGATCGCCCGCACATATTGCCGGTTGGTTTTACGAAAGCCCTCAGCGTTGTAACGCTCCCGCCGAAACATTTGCACCACCTCAATGCCAAGGATATTTTCTTGCAGCGCGGCATTCAGTTCTGAGAGCTTTTCGCGCGCCCGATAATTCGCCTTGCGGTATTGCTGTTGAAAATAAATGATCAGCCAGGTCACCGGCAACAGCATCGCCATCAACATCAGCGCTAATTGCCACTGCAACCAAAACATAGTTACCGCAATCACCGCGATGGAAAAAATATCGCTAAAGATGCCGACCGCACCGGTTGAAAAGACGTCTCCCAAAGCATCCACATCACTGGTGAGGCGGGTGATCAGTTTGCCCACCGGCGTGCGGTCAAAAAATCGCACCGCCAATGAGGTGACGTGGGCAAACAGGTCATTGCGAATATTCGCCGTAATTCGCTGGCCCACCTATTGCACCAGATAGCTTTGCCAGCCGTCTAACGTCAGGCGCACCGCCACCGTGACCACCAAGAGCCCAACCAAAATGTTGAGGCCGCCCTGCAGCGATCGCGCTTCTAAAAACCAGGCCACCGGCTCTTGACGAATCAACGAGATCGCCTGCCCAATCAAGATGGGCTGCACGGCATTAGCCAACGACAGCGGCACCAGCAGCACAAACGGCAACCATAACAAGCGGCGCTGGGCTCGAATATAAGGCCACAGCCGCAAAAAGAGCCGCCAGTCGGTTTGGCGTTGAGTCAACGCTTGAGTCGGGGCATTGGGTGAATAGGTCGCTGAGGTCATTGAGTAAGCCAGGCGATCGCAAGACTAAATAGATTGACAGAATGAACTGACAGCGCTCGACCATCAGCCCCTCGGAGAGGACAATTTCTCTCTCACTGTATCGTAGGCAACCTATCGTTGACTTGAACGATACTCAATGGTCAAACAGTAGCGACCAAAGGCGCTCGGAGCTGTCGAATCACGTCACCGAGGCCATCAGAATCCACTCGGTAGCTGATGGGGTGGGCAATCAAACGAGCGGTGCTTTGATAGAGCACCTCGAGTTCCATCAAATTGTTTTCCTGCAGGGTGCGCCCCGTCGAGACTAAATCAACGATCGCCTCTGACATCCCGGTAATCGGCCCCAACTCGACCGAGCCATACAGCGGCACAATTTCGACCGGCAGGTCAATGCTTTGAAAATAGTCGCGCGCGCAGCCCACAAACTTCGACGCTACCCGACAGTGGGGCGGTAAATCGAGCGCTGAGCGATAGGGACTCGACGCTTTGACCGCCACCGACATGCGACAGTGACCAAAGGCTAAATCGGCTAGCTGAGCGACCGCTGCCTGTTTTTCTCGCAACACGTCATAGCCAACTATCCCGCGCTGCGCCTGACCATATTCCACATAGACCGGCACATCTTGCGCCCGCACCAGCAGCCCCTGCGCTTTGGCATTGGGCGTGGTGATTTGCAACTGTCGATTCGACTTATCTAAAAACGCACTGAAGTCGAGCCCGATCGCCTGAAATCGTTCAATACTCTCTTTCAGCAACGCCCCTTTGGGTAATGCAATGGTCAGCATAGCTGTCTCTGTGGAAACCGTGTTTGATCCTATCAGCGAATGATGGCGATAAAGCTGAGCGGTCAGAAGTTCTCAATGCCAATGCCCCCCGCAGGCCACACCATCCGTCTCCAGACTCCTCATGGCGAACCCGTCAGACCGCGAAACGTATACAAAAACGTATACAAAATGGTGTTTACCGCCACCGTCAAAGCCTCCCCCGAATCCTCTATCCCGGCCCCTAAACCGATTCCCCTCAGCTCCCTTGCGCCCTCGCTCCCCAGGCCCGTTGCTCCCCTGACCCCATTACTCCCCAGCCCTGCTCGAGCACCCTTAGCGCCTGAACCCTCGGACTCACGCCAAGGCCGGTCTAAGCACTCATCGACAGATCCAGCGATCGCCCCAAAAACCATTCATACCCCGCTTCGAGCTGAGCCTTGCCGCCGGATTCCACAATGGCTCCATGGCCCGGAATCACCCGATCAAAGTTCCAAGCCAACACCTGGCGAATCGACGCTTCCACCGTGGCCTTATCCAAACTGCCCCACTTTTCGAGTCGACTGGGCCGTAGCGTCTGGTAGGAGCCCAAAATCTGCGCCGCCACTCGGGTACTAAAGGGAAAGGTCTCATCAAAGTTAAAGGCAATATCCGTGAGGATCAGAGTGCCGCTGGGCTGGTGGCAAAACACCGTTTCATGTACCGCTTGAATACCACTGGGTAAGATGGCGCTGAAGCCCTCGAAGGGCAAATAATCGAGGACATGTTCAAAGCTGCCAGACTGGCTCAGCGTTTCATCAGCCTTCAGATCAGGGCGCTTTTGCCCGAGCCCGGTCACCCCCAAAACCTGCGCTTCAGGATACATCGACTGCACTTCGCCAATATACAAATGATGAAACAGATTGGGGGCAATGAGATATTTCACCCGCCCTAAGGCATCGAGCAGGGTGCGATCGCCCCGCTTGAGGGGAATCGGCGAAATCAACACCAGGTCTAGACTCGGCAAGCGCACAATCGTCATGCGACTGCCGACCTCTACACCGAGAACGCGAAAAGATTGAGCCGCTGTCCAAATATTCGGCGCAACCTCGTTCAAAAAAAGCATCGAGTCATCCTCATATAGGGCAAATCATGAATTCAGCACAAAATCGAGTATTTCACCCACCCCGAGGGGGCAGCGATCGCGTTCAACCCTGGCCGCCAGCGCTGGAGCCAGCAATGCCGTGACTCAACACAGGGCATCTGGCCCGGTTGCTCAAATGCGACATGACACTGCCAGCGAGCAGACGTTGCGGTTCTGGAAACAGCGAGCACCGTCGGCAGCAGTGCGTTGAGAACCCTCGTATCGAGAACTAACGATTAACACTTTCATATTTAACCTCTTAATTAAAACAAACGTTTGTAGCATAGACAGCAACTAGACCCAATGGGACTAGCCTGATCGGCAGGCTTTTTCAAACATGGGCATAAAGACCTCAAGTTGCTGCCTAACGTCGGCTTCAACGCGGCCATACAAGCACTGCAGCAACAGCCCGTCTAAAAAAATCAGCAAGTTATCAACCTGCTCGGGGGAAATCTGCAGATAATCCACCAGCTGGCTTTGAGTGCGCAGCCAAGACTGCCGCAGCACCGTCCACTCTGAACTGTGAGAACGCTGACTGTGTTGATAAAAATCAATCCAGATCAAAAATTGCTGCTGATAGATCGAGTAGTGTCGCCAAAAGAAAGTCGTGATGCGGCGCAACTTGTTCTCCAGCGATTCGGTGAGAGGCGCTTGCGCAAAAAACTCAGCCACATCTTTTTCGCAATAGGTCTCGACCAGCTGGACAAAGATGCTTTCTTTATTGGGGAAATAGTGATAGAGCGTGCCGGTTGAGACCCCAAGACTCGCTGCAATTTCGCGCATCGTCACCGCCCCAAACCCGCGCTCAGCAAACAGGGTTAGGCACTGGCTCAGCAGCTCTTGGCGGTAGCGCTCGCGATCAACGATTTTAGGCATGGCTAATTTATATCACGCGTTCGATATAAATAAAATATTGCCGTCGCGGAATATTCTTCAGCGCCTACCCTCCGGTAAAATCGGCCACAGTCGCCGTCACCGATTGCTCATCCACTAGAGAGCGGAGCGAGCGTGCGGCTATCCGCGATCGCCATTGCCGTGCACGATTGGTGAGAGGAGCAAACGCGTGACAACCCTGCTGGTAAAAAACATTCACACCCTGGCCACATTCGATGACGAACAGCGTGAGATCCGCCGGGGGGCACTGTTCGTGCGCGACCACGTGATCGAGCAGGTAGGCACCACAGACGCCTTGCCTGATACGGCGGATGAAGTGCTGGATTTAGGCGATCGCCACGTCGTTTTGCCCGGCCTGGTCAACACCCACCACCATTTTTTTCAATCCCTGACCCGAGCCGTGCCCGCCGCCCAAAATCAGGAGCTGTTTGGCTGGCTGCATAGTCTGTATCCCCTCTGGTCAAACATCACAGCAGCCATGCTGCAAACTGCTGCCCAAATGGCCGCGGCGGAACTAATTTTGTCGGGCTGCACCACTGCAAGCGACCATAGCTACCTGTTTCCTAACGACTGCACCCTCGATGATGAGATTCGGGCCATTCAAGCGATCGGGCTGCGCTTTCACGCCAATCGCGGCAGCATGAGCATCGGTGAAAGTCAGGGGGGCTTGCCCCCCGATCATTTGGTGGAATCAGAAGCCTTCATTTTGCGGGATTCTCAGCGCCTGATCGAGCAATATCACGACAACGAGCGCTATGCGATGCTGCGCATCACCCTGGCCCCCTGTTCGCCCTTTACCGTCTCCCAAGATTTGATGCGCGAGTCCGCCGCGATGGCCCGCGCCCATCCAGGCGTACGGCTGCACACCCACCTGGCCGAAAACGTCAGCGACGTGAACTATAGCCTCGAAAAATTTGGCCAGATCCCAGGGGAATATGCCGAGTCGGTCGGCTGGTTGGGGGATGATGTATGGCACGCCCACTGCGTCAAGCTCAGCGATCGCTCCCTGACTAAATTCAGCGAAACCGGCACTGGGGTGGCTCACTGCCCCTGCAGCAACATGCGCCTCGCCAGCGGCATCGCCCCCATCCGCACCATGCTTGACCGGCGCATTCCCGTGGGCTTGGGGGTGGATGGCTCAGCCTCCAACGATACCGGGCATTTGATGCAAGAGGCCAGAATGGCGATGCTGGCGGCCCGCGTGCGCGACGAAGCCCCTGGCGCTCTGACCGCTCGCGAAGCTTTGGCGATCGCCACCACCGGCGGGGCCAAGGTCTTAGGCCGAGATGACATCGGGGCGATCGCCCCAAACATGGCCGCCGACTTTATCGCCATCAATCTCGATCGCCCCGCGCTGGCAGGCGCGGGCTATGCCCCAGTAGCGGCCCTATTGTTTTGCCACGTTGACAAAGTTGATTACAGCTTTATTAACGGTCGACGCGTGGTCGATCAAGGCCGACTCACTACCCTCGACCTTCCAAAACTCGTCCAGATTCATCACCAGGCGACCCAAACGTTAATGGCCAGCATTCGGTAGCAGGCCGACAATCTCAGGATCTGAGATATTGGCGCGATCGCGCCCCTAGCGGCGGGATCGTGAGCCGTGAGCCCGAGGCCTAGACTGGATTCGGCGGATCAGTGAACTCGCGGAATCAACCATGAACATAATGTGAGATTTATCCACTGTTCTATGAAGATTACATGAACTCGCGCGCCCCCATCTCAAGGCCCTCGGCCTAATTGCACTAGGCTAACAGGAGAAGCGAGCTATTGTGAACTAAGCATTAGTTAAGCGTTGGAGGCTCTGATTTATTTCCTGAAGTTGTGCAGTTTGAATCGAAAATCTTGAGATACTGACCAAAGTTTTTTAGTCATCGAGTTTCTGCTGTACTGAGATGCGCTAAAACGGATGGATAAGTAAATACCGAAATTCGGTATTTTGAGCCAGCCTCAAGGCCTAATGAGCTGCCAGCACTGAGGAAATGATTTTAGGGAATTAGGGTTCCGCCATGCAATGGAAAACAATCCTAAATGAGGCCATTGATCGGGCACGGCGGGGTGACCTCAGCGCAGCAGTCGTTTTATTTGACCAGGCTCTGAAGTTAGAGCCCGGTTACAGCAAAGCTTATTACAATCGCGCTT
Organism: Leptolyngbyaceae cyanobacterium; assembly: GCA_050042805.1. Lineage (GTDB taxonomy): Bacteria > Cyanobacteriota > Cyanobacteriia > Phormidesmidales > Phormidesmidaceae > Halomicronema. The sequence goes on along the minus strand of JBHJJI010000124.1, from coordinate 37,217 downwards.
GTGCCCTCAGTGATTTGGGTCGGGTGCAAGAGGCGCTATCCGATTTTACGGAAGCGATACGTCTGAGCCCCGAATACGTGAATGCCTATCTCAATCGCGGTAACCTGCATCGCCAGCTGAGCGATTATGAGTCGGCGATGGCCGATTTTGAAGTGGCGCTCCAACTTGATCCGGCCTCTGCCAAAGGGTACGGCAGCCGCGGCCTCACTTATTTTGCCCAAGCGGCTTATCCCCAAGCCATTCAAGATTTTGATCAGGCGATCGCCTATCATCCGAAATTTGCCAAGGTGTATTTGTGGCGAGGCTGTGCGTATTTACAGCTCAAAGATTACGATCAAGCGATCGCCGATTTCAATACAGCTCTGACGCACAAGCCCAATTTGGCGGATGCCTATCACAGTCGCGGGTTGGCCTATATGAATTTGGGCAACCTCTATCAGGCGATCGCCGATATGAATCAGGCGATCGAGCTGAAACCCAACTTCACCGAAGCCTATGGCAATCGGGGGTTGCTCCGCCATAAATTAGGCGATACCGACGGTGCGGTCACCGATTATCAGCAAGTCATGACGCTGACGGCAGAGCTATCAACTTCATCCCCTGCTCAACCGACAGTCAAAGCAGAAGTCGGTCACGGCACCGTCTCGGGCATGACCCAAACCTACGAAAAAACGATCACCTCTGCGCCCCAACTGGCAGACATCTATAACAGTCGCGGCAACTTGCGGGCAGAACTCGGGGACGCTAACGGCGCGATCGCAGACTTTACCAAAGCTCTGGCGATTGAACCTAAAAAATCGCTTATTTACAATAGTCGCGGGTTTCTGCGACTCCAAGCCGGGCAGTTTGAACTCGCCATTCAAGACTTCGACGCCGCATTACAGCATGACCCGACCTATGCCGAAGCCTATAACAACCGAGGCAATGCTCACTATCAACTCGGGGATGCGGCCCTGGCCCTGCGAGACTTTACCCAAGCTCTAGAACTGAATCCCAACCTCACCGAAGCCTACATCAGCCGTGCTCAAGCTCGCACCACCATGAATGATGCCGAAGGGGCGTTGAATGATTATCAGCGAGCGATGCGCCTACGGGAGCAGCACTGCGGCAGTTCTTTGACACCCTGATCCGGTCTCGCAATGGCAGAATTGCCTATCCCAGCCAAGGAGCAGGGGGAGCCAAGGAGCAGAGGGGACAGAATTTTTCCTGTCGGATAGCACGCCGCAGTTTGATCAGGTCACCTCAAATGCCTGAAATCACCATCAAATAAGCTTTTTAATTCTGACTTCCGACTTCTTCATTCCGCATTCTGCTGTATGACTCAGACTCAGGAAAGGCAGCTAGCCATACATTCGAGGCAGCGCCATTCATCTCCACGCATGACAGAATTTTGGCAAACATCGCGCTAACTGGGCTCGTCTTCGTCGGGCCAGATTTCTTCTGAGTCCACATCAATGGTGTTGCCGGGCACCTGTTTCTGGCGCTCGGCTGGGGACTGCAAATTGGAGGCGGCATCGGCAAAGCGATCGTTCACCTGCGATCGCAACTTGCGGCTACGCTGCTTGACCTGACCAAACACCTGACCAAATTGCGATCGCGCCTGCTCCGTCATCTTTTTCGCTTGCGCCTGCACTTGATCCGCCACTTCACGGGTGCTGTCCACCACTTCCCGTACATCCTGACGAGTCTGCGCTGCATCTTGCTGCAGGGCATCCACCAGGCGATCTTGCACGCCGGGCACAAACTGTGGCGCATTTGCCAAAGCCGTCTGACTTACCATCATGCGCTTTTTGCCCATGCTCACCACGGCCTCAGGTTGAAACGTGTAGAGGCCATCGGTCAATCCCTGCCAGCCCGGCGCAGTAAAGAGGTATTGCGTGATGGCCCCGGTCGGCAAATCGAGGCAATAATCCGCCAGTTGGCCCACACGATTGCCGGAATCAGCCCAAACCTCCTGCTTTTCGAGAGCTACGGCCTCGTCCAGCCGTTCTGAAATGACCTGGGTGCTGCGGCGTACCAAGATGCTGTCTTGACCGATGGATTCAACCTGCACCCACATCACTGGTGTGGTCTCTAGTCCCAGCAAACCCTTTTTGCACAGAAAGCCTTCGAGCTGGTGATTTTTGACGTCTACTAAAAATTGAGCGAGAGACCCCAGGTCTTCGGTCGTCTCGATATCAATCACTAACCGATTGTGCAGTTGGCTTTGCCGAATCCGCGTCTTGTCAGCTTCAGCCATAGCAGACTCCAAAATACGTATTCCTTATCCTAGTTTAGAGTTAGGGCGCAGAACGGGAGTTGGGGAGTAGAGAGTGGGGCTTAGGGAGAGCCAGGGAGAGGGGGCGTCATAACCAATTTTCAGTGATCAGACTCCCGATGCCATCTTGGCCATGCCGGGGAGCCGAGGGACAGGGGGGGAGCAGATTTGTAGTCTTGTTTCAGGGCGTCGGGATCAGGGAGCGGAGAAAATAATCCCCCCTTCACGTTCCACAGCCCTGGCCGATGATGCGATCGCCCTGGCCTCACCATAAAAGGTAAGGGTCATACACCCAGTGAACGGTGGGTCTAGAGTAGTTCTCTGACCTAGAGTTTGGAGGAACTGTTGAGGGACTGCTCATCTGATGGGACTGAGCTTCACAGCAACCGTCCATCCGCATTGACGACAAAACCCTGGAAACAGCTATGCAATACCGTCGGTGCCTGCCCCGCAGATCAGCGCACAAACCTGGGCTCCTGGCGACGGTTGATAGGCCCCTGACTGCAGCGCCGCGATCGTTGCGGCCCCGCTCAGCTCAGCGGCTACGCCCATCTCAAACCAGAGCAAGCGAGCCGCAGCCTGCATTTGCTCATCAGTCACCAGCACCACCTCATCCACGCAGCGGCGAATGATGTCGAAGTTAATCGGTGCCGTTTGACGGGGAGCCAGAGTGTTAGCTTTGGTGTTGACGTTAGGCAGTTCCACAACTTTGCCTGCCGCCAAACTCGCCTGCAGCGTTGGGGCACCGGTCGCCTCCACCCCAATGATTTTGAGGTCGGGGCGGAGTGCTTTAGCGGCAAAACTGATGCCGCTAATCAGGCCGCCGCCCCCGATCGCCACCAGCAGCGTATCCACTGCCGGCAAATCTTCTAACACTTCTAGCAGGATCGTCCCCTGACCAGCCATCACCCACGGATCCGCAAACGGATGCAAATAGGGCATTTGGGCTTGATCAGCATGGATTAAGGCGGCCCAGTTAGCCTCGTCCCACACAGCACCTTCGCGAATGACAGTTGCCTCCCACTGCTGCAGTTTTTCAGCTTTGACGGGTGGGGTGTTGTGGGGCAGATAAATAGTGGCCGGGACTTTAGCCATCCACGCGGCGTAGGCGACGGCCAAACCATGATTGCCCCCAGAGGCTGTAATCACACCTTGCCGCAATGAGTCCGGCGGTATCGATAGGAGTTTGTTGACCGCACCCCGCGCCTTAAAGGAACCCGTCACCTGCAGGCAATCAAGCTTGAGCCACAGGTCGTCACAGCCGGCGATGGGTTGCTGCAATGCGATCGCTGGGATCACAGGAGTACGGCGCACGTAGGGGGCAATCTGCGATCGCGCCGCCGCCACCATGTCGAGTGAGAGAGCAGGGGGCATATTTCAACCGTTAGCAAATTGCAGATAGACAGAGCAGTCAAACAAGCCATCCAATAGCTCACCAACGACTGACAGGGAGTTATCAGTGTCCCCTCCCCTGACAGCCAGCCTTGCTGAGCCCATGTATGAGCTGAGTACAGCACCAGCACCCTAATTGACGCTATCCATTGCCATGGCCGGCAAGGCGGCAGCAGGTGCAGGCACTGGCTCGCCACAGGCAGCTTCTATCAAACCCAAAAACAACGGGTGGGGAGTATTGGGGCGAGACCGAAACTCGGGATGAAACTGACAGGCAATAAAGAACGGATGGTGCGGGTATTCCACCATTTCGACCAAGCGACCATCCGGCGACGTACCGCTGATCACGTATTCCGAGTCGATAAACAGGTTGCGAAAGGCATTGTTGAACTCGTAGCGATGGCGGTGGCGCTCGTAGATCACTTCATCCTGATAGAGCTGACTGGCCAGGGTGTCGGGCTTGATGCGACAGGGGTACAGCCCTAACCGCATCGTGCCGCCCAAATCAACCACATCTTGCTGTTCGGGGAGCAGGCTAATCACAGGATTAGGCGTGTCGGGATCAATTTCAGAGCTGTTGGGGCCTTCGAGGTGCACAACGTTGCGAGCCCATTCCACCACTGCACACTGCATACCGAGGCACAGCCCCAAAAAGGGAATGTTGTTTTGCCGCACATACTGAATCGCCCGCACCTTGCCATCGACCCCGCGCGTGCCAAAACCACCGGGCACCACGATGCCATCAATGCCCTGCAGATAGGTTTCTACCGGGGCAGCTTCCAGATCTTCAGAGTTGACCCAGCGGATTTTGAGCGTCGCCTGGGTGGCGATCGCCGCGTGCTGCAGCGCCTCGACGACGGATTTATAGGCATCGTTGAGGCTGACATACTTACCCACAATGGCAATTTCCACATCACGATGAGTGTTTTGCATGCCTTCGACCATGGCCGTCCAGTGGGTGAGATCAGGCTGTCGCTGCTCCAGATCAAAAATATCGAGCACCTGATTTGCCAAGCCCTCACGCTCGACGATCAGCGGCACCTCATAAATACTGCTGACATCGTGGGTGGTGATTACGCAGTTGGCCGGGACGTCACAAAATTCTGAAATCTTCTCTTTGATATATAGGGGCAGAGGTTTTTCCGAGCGACACACTAAAATATCGGGCTGAATGCCGATGGAGCGCAGCTCTTTCACCGAGTGTTGGGTAGGTTTCGTTTTGACTTCCCCCGCCGAGGCAATGTAGGGCACCAACGTCACGTGCATATAAATCACGTCATGGCGACCAACGTCTTTGCGGAACTGGCGAATGGCTTCTAAAAAGGGCAAGGACTCGATATCGCCCACCGTGCCACCGATTTCTGTAATCACGACGTCGGGGTTGGTGTCACGGGCAACCCGGTGAATGCGCTCTTTAATTTCATTCGTGACGTGAGGAATCACCTGCACGGTGCCGCCTTCGTAGTCGCCTCGCCGCTCTTTATTAATGACGGCCTGGTAAATAGAACCCGTCGTGACACTGTTGAGCCGCGACATGGCGGTATCGGTAAAGCGTTCGTAATGTCCCAAGTCCAAATCGGTTTCGGCTCCGTCTTCGGTGACAAACACTTCGCCGTGTTGAAACGGGCTCATCGTGCCGGGATCAACGTTGATATAGGGATCTAACTTGAGAATCGAGACCGAGTAATTGCGCGACTTGAGCAAGCGCCCCAAGCTGGCGGCGGCAATCCCTTTTCCAATACTCGAAACGACGCCACCGGTGACAAAGACGAATTTAGCCATATTCCCTCAGTTCCAAAGCCTGACTGCGATCGCAGCCTAACGTTCATTAGGCTGCACGGGGCGATCGCCACTACCCGCTGCAATTTAACCCATTAATTCTGCCATAGGCGCTGCGCTTCCGCCGTCTCTTTTTAAGCGGCTCATGACCCAAACGCTCCCATCAAGAACGGTTCGCGGTCGAGTTAAGTTGGGCAAGACCTCGAACCCCCCTTCAGCGGTTCACAGCCTCAAACCTTAAAGGGACGGTCAGCGCGCAGCAGTTGCTCCGCTTCGGGAGCGGGAATCGCCGGGGCAAAGAGATATCCCTGACCATACTCACACTGCAGCGATCGCAACCAAGCCAGCTGTTGCGGCGTTTCGATGCCCTCGGCGATCGCGTTGAAACCCAACAAATTGCTGAGACCGACAATTGACTCTGCAATCGTTTGATTTCTCAAATTGGGCTGAGGCGGGTTCACAAAAGAGCGATCGACTTTAAGAGCGTTTACCGGCAGCAGATGCAGATAGCTCAACGAAGAATAGCCGGTGCCAAAGTCATCGATACTAATGGTCACCCCCGTCGCCTGAAGCTGATTCAACAATTGACCCGTCGCTTCAATGTTTTCCACCAGCAAGCTTTCGGTGAGCTCGAGCGCTAAACTTTGGGGTTTGATGTGAGTCACCGCCAACACCTGCTGCAGCTGGGGCAAAAACATCGAGGGCTGCAGTTGCTTAACCGAGAGATTGACCGATAGGCACAGACCAGCGGCAGCAGCAATCTGGGCCTGCCACTCACTCACCTGTTGGCAAGCGGTCAACAAAATCCATTCGCCTAAGGGCGGCATGAGATTAGACTCTTCGGCCACAGGGATGAAACGGTCAGGCATCAGCAACCCTCGGGTCGGGTGCTGCCACCGGAGCAGCGCCTCAAAGCCAACAATTTTCAGGGTGTCTAACGCCACAATCGGTTGATAAAACAAGACAAACTCTTGTCTGTCCAAAGCTCGACGCAGGTCATTTTCGAGCTGTAGGCGATCGCGCACTTGAGCATGCATCGCCGGGTCAAAGATAGCGTAGCGGTCACGACCGGTAGCTTTAGCCCGATACATGGCAATGTCAGCATTGCGAATCACCGTTTCGGGCTGCCGATAGTCGTCTCCCCCCAGCACAATGCCAATGCTGGCACTCATAAAGATCTGCTGTCCTTGCACCTCTAAGGGCGATCGCAGGTGAGTTAAAATCCTCTCGGCCAAAGTGATGGCTTCGTCAATTCCCGTTACGTGCTCTAACAAGATGACGAATTCGTCGCCGCCCAAACGGGCCACCAAGTCAGTGGCACGCACCAAGGTGGGTAAAGCCTGGGCAATCTTCACCAACAGCTCATCGCCGACGGCATGCCCCAGACTGTCGTTGATGACTTTAAACCGATCAAAATCGAGAAACAACAGCGCAAACTGATACTTCGCATCTCCTTGGGCACGGGCGATGGCTAGCTCTAGGCGATCGATCAGCAGCAACCGATTGGGCAGCTGGGTCAACGTATCGTGCAAGGCCGTGTGGCGCAAACGGTGCTCGATCGCCACGCGATCGGTCACTTCCCGTGAAGTCGTTTGAATATGTAGCAATCGCCCCACGTCATCCAACACGGGCGTACTTAAGGTCTCTAACCAAATGTAGTGCCCTAATTTGTGGCGCATACGATACACCACTGAAACGGCTTCCTCTAACAGCACCGCCTCATGCGCCTGGTTAACGATTTTTAGGTCAGCGACATGGAAGAAGTCATAGGGCGAGCGATCAAGCAGTTCTTGCGGCGTATAGCCCAACAGCGTTTCACAGGAGGGGGTGAGATACACATACCGACCATCAGGATGATGCAAACAGACCAAATCGGTCATGTTTTCTGTCACTAGACGATAACGACGTTCGCTCTCAGTCAGAGCAATCTCAGTCCGTTTGCGATCGCTAATATTGCGCATCATGGTCAAGACTTCGTCTTCACCAAGATGTACCACCCGCACCTCTTCAAACTCTAAAGTGCCGTCAATATCAATTTGCTGTTCATAGACCTGAGGTTCACCCGTGCTGATGGCTCTCATCACGGCCTGCCGTCGCAACCGACTCAGTGAGGCAGGTAGCATATCATATTGATCGCGACCGACGGAGCGGCCATTACACCAATCCTGAGTATTGCGACCCTGAACCGCGCCGAGGCAGGTACCATCTGCCTTCATCCAAATTAAGAGATCAGGGATGGCCTCAAGCAATTGTTGTTTGACTGCTTCACTCTGGCGTAGCGATTCTTCCATCTGTTTGCGCTCAGTAATGTCGAGCATGATACCCAGCATCCGCGCGGGAGCACCTTGTTCATTCTGTTGACAATAGCCCCGATCGAAAACCCAGCGCACGCTGCCATCCAGGCGTATCAGGCGATATTCTGCTTCATATTCAGACCGATTGCACAGCGCCCGCATCATCGCCCGATCGACCCAGGCGACGTCATCAGGGTGCACAGCCTGATGCCACAGCTCAGGGGTGGGGTCAACCTCGCCTGGCTCGTAGCCCAACAGCCGAAAGTGATAATCATTCCACTGCACGCGATCGCTCTCAATGTGCCAATCCCAAGTGGCAAATGGGGCTAGATCGAGCGAAAGGCGTAACTGCGTTTCACTGGTGACTAACGACTGCTCGGCGCGTTTTCGGGCAGTGATATTGGTTGATGAACCCACCAGATAGCGAGGATCACCCGCCGCATCCACCATCACCTGGCCCACCGTCAACATCCATAAGTCGGTTTGGTCAGGCAAGCAGATGCGATGCTCGAGTCTCATTTCCCTGAGGGTTTCAAGGGCGGTCTGCCGCACAGCCCTGGCTCGAGCCACATCATCAGCGGCGACATGTCGGTCAAAGACGTGGGCCATCGTGGTTTGCCAAGATCCTGGCTGCCATCCCGTCGCAGTGTATTTGCCAAAGCACCGCATCTTGCCCGTTTGAAGATCCTCTTGCCAGTAAACGGTTTCGGCCACTGTCATCGCTCGCTGCAGCCAGGCATCGCTGTCCTTCTCAGCAGTTTCAACTAGCTCAGCAGCCTCAGCAGGACGGCAAGTCAGCATGAGCATGAGGCAACTCACCAGGGCGATCACCAAGCCCCCTAAATCTAACAACACCAGTGGCAGCAATCCTCGTCCCGCCAGCACACAGGTCTCAGCAGATCCTAGGGCTAGCCCTAGCATTGTCAGCGAGCGCTCATTCCCATCAATGGACAGCCAATGACTGATTGAGTCAAACCACGCCAACCCTTCTCCTCCCCAAGCCACTTGCAGCATCCATAACAGACAAATCGCGCCAAGATAATTCATACACTGACAAATAAATGCCTTAGAGACATTCGAGGCAAAGATCGACCCAATGATTAAGCCTTAAAGAAACAAGGTTCACATTAATAGCCAAAATCCACACTTTAGAGGTCTCAGTCGCAAGCTACAGGCAACGCATGAACTGTGTTGATACCTTTCTATAGGTCTCAACTACCGCATCAAGGCATTGTGATCTGAGAACACTGCTTGAGCCATCTGACTCAAACACAGAAAAACATAGACAGCTTTATAAGTAAACGCGATATTTCCGACAAGGTTCACCAAATATTATTTATCCCACCCGTTCTACATGTTCACCGGCAAATTCCAAACTTTGGGAAAAATACACAAACTCAAGTATTTTTATTGTTGCGCGATTCAGCTAAAAAGAGGGGTGATTGCCAAGAAATAGCAACACTTTTCATACAAGCACCTATACATCCAATCGTATTCATTGACAAGAAACAATATTCAAGTCCGTTTTCCGTATTAACGCGTACTCTCAGGCCTATTGATACACAACCGCAAGCGCTAGGTTGTGATCAAACAAATCAGTCATTCACAAAAGTCAATACTAGATTTTTTCTTGGGTCTAGACTAAACCTGATGCTGCCCTTGATGCGTGCATATAAAGAGCAGGCTTCGAGTATAAAAGCAAATCACTGGTAAAATTCAATACTAGAATTTGTCTTTCAGTATAGAAAAAACTGGCATTTTTATTGACGCATAATCGCAAGAAAGAAACTCTGATCGTAAGAAAACAAATTCGCTTCATCTCAACCTGTAGGAGGCCAGGGTCGTCCTTGCCACTGCGGGAAACCGTAAACTAACTAACAGCCACCGCATCGAGCCTGCAATGAACAGATCCCAACTTTTTGGCCTGGGTATCGGTACCCTCAGTAGCCTGACTGTCATGACCCCCGCGATCGCGGACAGCCCCCTATTTTTGGCCTATCCCCCCGTCGAGCATCAAACCAGCAGCGATCGCATCTTTTTGATCGGCACCGCTGACCCCAATCAGCCCGTTTTGGTCAATGGTGAGCCGATTGACTACCGCAGCCCAGCCGGTCATTTTGCCCCGACGCTGCCCCTTGAACTGGGCGAGAACACGCTGACCCTAACCCAGGGGGACGACAGCATTACCGTCAGCGTCACCCGCGTTCCCGGCGTACCGGTCGTGTCCCCGGAGCTGGGCTATGTCGTGGAATCTTTAACCCCCCCAGTAGACATGACGCGACAGGCGGGAGAGCTGGTGTGTTTTAGCGCGATCGCGCTACCCGATGCCGAAATTGCCGTCACCTGGGGCAGCGAAACGATTCCCTTAGCGTCCGTGGCTGAGGCCGTAACCCTGCCACCGAACTCGGCTGTCCTCACCGCTGACAATCAACCCATTGCCCTCACGACCACCGCCTACGAAGGCTGCACGATAATGCCGGCAACGGGTGCAGGAGGTTCTCCCACCTACACGCTGGCGATCGCGGGTGAAGTAATCACCCAAACCTTGCCCGTTGCCATCTCGCGTCAGCCCGTTACTCCCTTTAGCGTCGCGATCGTGACCGCCGAGTCGGGTGTGGCTCGCACCGGCCCCAGCACCAGCTACTCGCGCATTACTCCGCTGCCCCAAGGCACCCGCGCCACAGTCACCGGCACCGAAGGTGACTGGCTCCGCCTCGACTACGGCGGCTGGATTCGCGCATCGGAAACCACCGTTGATACCGCCGCTGCGCCGCCCCAATCGCTCATTCGCAGCGTCACCTCTAAACAAATTTCGGGGTGGACTGAGGTGCGCTTTCCGCTGCAGACTCCTGTCCCGATCAGCATTGACCAAACCGCTGACACGCTGACGCTAACCCTGCACAACACCAACCCTCAAACCGACACCATCTACTTCGATGCTGACCCGGTGGTCGAACGCCTCGACTGGCAACCCGTATTGCCCGATCGCGCCCAATATCGCTTTCAGTTTCGAGGGCAGCAGTGGGGCTACAAAACTCGCTACGAAGGCACTACGCTGGTGCTGTCGCTCAAGCATGCACCGGAGTTAGCGGATAATTCTCTAGCAGGCAGCACGATTTTGCTCGATCCGGGTCACGGCAGCGAGAACGACCTCGGCGCTCGGGGCCCCACCGGCTATCCCGAAAAAGACGTGAATCTGGTGGTCTCAAAGCTGTTGCGCGATGAATTAGCAGCGCGAGGGGCCACCGTCGTGATGACGCGCGAGGGCGATGACGATCTGTTTCCCGGCGATCGCGTTGACATCATCAACCAGATGGAACCCACGCTGGCCCTCAGTATTCACTACAATGCCCTACCCGATGCGGGCGATGCTCTCAATACCGCTGGCGTCGGCATGTTTTGGTACAACGCCCAAGCCCATGACCTCTCGGAATTTCTGCACGACTATCTCGTCCGCGAACTCGATCGCCCGTCCTACGGCGTGTATTGGAACAATCTCGCCCTCACCCGCCCCACTGTCGCCCCCTCAGTGCTGCTGGAACTGGGCTTCATGAGCAACCCCGATGAGTTTGAGTGGATTACCGATCCCGACTCGCAGGCCGAGCTAGCAGTAGGATTGGCGGATGCGATCGCCCTCTGGCTACAGCAAGCCGCCAACGAGTGATGATGATTTGACAGAAGTTATGCCAATTCGCCGAATTTGCACTACACACCCAAAAAGTGTGTAGCCCCCTTCGACAAGGGGGCAGCGACAGCGGGGGATCGCCGATCTGTAGCGCTATTTTGCTGAGCTGGTATTACCGAACGCCGGTCAGAAAACCTCAAAGCCACTCTTCCTGTTTTTTGCCCCCCAACCACCAGCAGGAGTTGTAACCTTACGCCGTAGTTTCCTTGAGCCTTCTAACGCTCTGACTCACGGGTCAAGTTTTCCGGATGACTGCCCAAACAATTGCGTCTTTTGATCTGCCAGCAGCGCTCAATCAACCAGCGCGGATCTTCTTCTAACGGCGATCGCACACACAGGTTGGGATGGTTGTTAATAAACTCTTGGTAACAGGTTTGCCAGCATTGCTCTAAAAATTCATTATTCAAACAGCGCTGCGCGTGAGCATGACAGCAATGCTGCCAATACTGCCAGGGGTTTAAGACCGCTGGGCGATCGCGATCCCAAAGGGGTTGATTGAGATATGACCAGAGGGGAAAACGCATGATGACACAATCTGTAGAGCGCTAATGCACAGGCTGGCGTGATGCTGATGCACTTGTCAGTCAAGTCGATTTCAGTGTGGCAGACAAAGACTCATTTGCCAGGAAATTTCAGCTATTCTGCATCTTTGCAGAACTCTAACAGAGCCTGACAGCCGTTGACGTAACTCACGATGCGTTCCACCAGATCGTCATCTAGCCAGACGCTTCTTGACAAGTCGGTTTTGATCACAAAGCTTTTCAGTTTTAGGTAATTAGCATGTTCGTGTTCATCCTGTTCCTTATATCCCTGAGGCATCGTCTTCAGCTTCTCATCCTCACTGAGCGCCAAGCCTGCCTGAGCCAGCTGAGCCAGCATATCGGCAAATAGTTTGGGCTGGGCAATGATGCGATCTCGGATGGGGGCGAGTTCAGCCGCCTTGAGCTGATAAAAACCGCATGCCATCATGCCACCCGTGGCATCGAGATGCAGATAAAAGACGCCCTCTTTTTCTGACTTCGTGCCCGACGGTGTCAGCAGGCCGCTTACGTGAGTGCTGTAGGGCGACTTATCTTTGGAAAATCGGATATCGCGATGCTGGCGAAACATGGTTTTGGCGCTACCCGAAAGCGGTGTTTCGGTATCTTCCAGCCGCTCTGACGCCAACTCCAGAATGCGCGCAAACGGTTGCCGTAGATAGTTTTCAAAGTCTTGCTTGTGATCTGCGTACCAGGCCTTGTCGTTGTTCTCTGCCAAACCTTCCAACAGTTCAAAAGATTTGCGGGTAAACGGATAGTCGCTCATCGTCTTTCCTAAAATTCAATCTCTAACGTGTTCAAACACAGTGCTCATCAATTAGCCCTGACTGTTCATCGAGCGCAGATCTCTGCACCCGGCAGTGTTGCCAGTACTCCCCGGCAGCAGTAATCCTGATTCTCCGCAACCAAACTCAAAATCGGCCCCCTTACCCACCTGTCCTCCAACTATCGGCAATGTCTTTGACCTAGCTCCCCACGCCTTGCGGAGTTGACAACGATTCAGGCTGTTCCGGATCGGCATCGATTGGCGGATCTTGCCGTTTGGGCTGACGACGACGCAGCATCAGATAAGCCGCTGGGGTGAAATAGAGGGCCAAGAAAGGAGAACCGCCAATGCCGCCCGCGATCGCGATCGCCAGGGGTTGCCAAAACGGATCGCCCCCCGCGAGCAGCGGCACAAAGCCCACGATGGTGGTAATTGTGGTGGTTAAAACGTGACGCGTGGCTCTGATGACCACCTCTTGAACCGCTTTGCGATCGCCCTGCCTGGCGGCCTCATTCTCATTGATGGCCGAGAGTACGATGATGCTGCCGTTGATGGCAATGCCGATCAGACCCATGGTGCCAACAATGGCCATAAAGCCCAGCACCGAACCAAAGAACCACAGGGAAAACAGCGCCATGCCCACGGAGCCCATACCCACCGCCGCGACAATACCGGCGGAGCGAAAGCTGCGGAGCGAAAGCACCAGTGCCGTCCCCATGACGAGAAACAGCAGCCCCACGTAGGCCAGCAAATCTCCAGTGGCATCACCACTTTCGGCCTGCTCACCACCAATTTCTGTGGAGTAGCCCGGCGGCAGTTCAAACCCTTGCGCTGCCATCGCCGCTTGAAAGTCGCCAAGCACTTGGGAAGGCAGTACTCCAGCCGTGATAAAAGCCTGCACCGTATTCACGCGCTGCTCATTACGGCGCGTAATCTGCGAGAGCTGGGGCACGAGCTCAAACTCCCCGATCGCGGAGAGCGATCGAAACTCATCGGACTGAGGCTGACCGGCTTGACCCGGCTGCAGGTTGAGGGACGCCACCTGCGATAAATCACCGCGATTTTCATTAGCAATTTGTACCCGCACCGGCAGATTCTCAGTGGATTCCAAGATTGAGCCGCCGATCGCCCCTTCTAAACTGGCCTCTAGCTGTTGCGCCACCTCGGCGTTGGAAAGCCCGGCCAGTTGCGCCTGCTCTTCATCGACTTGCAGGGCCAACTTCGGCACCGTAGCGGTGAGATCATCGCGGACATGGGTGACATCGGGAATCGTGGTCAGAATTGCTCGGATTTCCGCCCCGAGTTCCCGCAGCACGTCGATATTCGGGCCATAGATTCTTAACTCCACCGGTGCCTCAAAGGGCGGACCTTGCTCTAATTGACGCACCAACACCCGCGCCTCGGGCAGCGCAGCATCCATTTCCGACTGTAGGGTTTGAATCACCGTATTGATCTCGTCCCCTGAGGTGAGCTGCACCATCGCCTGGGCGTAGTAGGGCGAGTTTTCGCGACTGCTGGGGATGTTGTAGTAAAACTTGGGGGCGCTTTCCCCCACAAACCAGTGCACTTGCTCAACCTGCTCGTGCGCTAGGAGTAGATCGCGCGCCTGCATGACAGCAGTTTGGGAATGGGCGATCGCCGTTTGATTGGCGAACTCTACTTCAATCTGAAACTGATCGCGCTTCAACGAGGGGAAGAACTGATTTTCTAAGCTGCTCACCTGGATGAAGCCCACCACCGGCAGCACCATCGTCAGCACGACGCCAAAGACCGGCTTCGCTGTAATCCACTGCAGCGTCCAACGATAGAATCCGCCCAATCGCCGCGAAGACACCCCATCATTCCACCAGGCACCATCCTGCATCAGCACGCGAAAGCCATACTCAAACAGGTTCTGCGGCCGCCGCTGTCTGACCCTCTGAATATCCGCCTCACTGCGACCCAGAAAGCGGCCCGTCAACGCTGCAATCACCGTCAACGACAGCAGCAGGGATGAACAGAGCGACAAAATCACTGTCAGCGCGATCGAGCCAACAAATTCCCCCGCGCCCCCTGGCAACAGCGCAATCGGCAAAAACGTCAGCACCGTCGTCAGCGTCGAGGCAAACAGCGGTGCTTGCAAGTACTTCACCGTATCGACCACGGCCTGCTCAGGCGGCACGCCGTGCTTGAGCTCCGCCTGAATTTCATCAACCGCCACCACAGCGTTATCGATCAACAGACCCAGAGCAATAATCAGCCCCGTCACCGACATCTGATGAATGGGGATGCCGATCAGGGTCATCAGTCCCATCACGGCACAAACGGTGAGGGGCAACGCTGTGCCCACCACCAACGACGATCGCCAGCCCATGCCAAAAAATGTCACGATCACCACCAGCAGTGCCGCAAACAGTAAGTTCGAGATCAACTTGCTGAGGCGATCGCTAACGTACTCGCTCTGGTCAAAAATCACGTCCAGCGCAATGCCACCAGGAAGCTGGCTGCGAAATTCCGCCACCTGCTGCCGAGCGCCCTTAGCCCACCGATCAACGCGCTCTCCTGAAGACATCAGAATCCCCAGGGCGATCGCCGGTTTGCCGTTCACAATCGCCAGATCGGTCACCGGCTCGCGGATGCCGCGCGTCACCTCGGCCACATCCCCCAGCCGGGCGAACTGTCCCGCCCCCGCCCGAATCGGAATTTGCCGAATCTGGTCTAGCGAATTCAGCTCGCTATCGACCTCGATCGCCAGGGTTTCATTGGCGTTCCGCAGTTGCCCAGCGGTCACCTTGGCATCACTACTGCTTACTTGCTGCGCCAGCTGTTGAGCATCGAGCCCCACCGCCGCCAGGTCTGGCGCACTGATCGCCACCTTGATTTCTTCGTCGGGCAGGCCAAATTCTTCCACCGCTTCCGTGCCGGGAACGCCGCGCATCTGAATCTGCAGCGCTTCACCAAAGCGCCGCAGGATGGCGTAGTTGGGTGCGCTATCTTGCTCCCACACCAGAGCCGCGATCATGGAATAGGCACGCGTCTCGGTTTCTTCTAGCTCGGAGGCTAAGGCTCCTGGCGGAAACAGCAGATTGGCATCTTCCATCTTGTTGCGCACCTGAGACCACACGGGTTCCGCTTCCACAACGGCATCCTGCAGCTCCACCGCCACGCTAGAAAAGCCAATGCGTGAGGTCGAGGTCAGGGTTTTAACTTCCTCAATCTCAGAAATTTCCGATTCCAACACTTCGGTCACCAAGGCTTCGACCCGTTCGGCACTGGCACCCGGAAAGCGGGTCGTCACCACGGCGACCCGAGCCACTTGGGTCGGGTCTTCCTGCCGGGGCAGCGATTGAAAGGCAGAAACGCCCCATAGCAACAAAATAATGATGCTAAGAATCAGGAGTCGGACATTGCGAAAAAAAGGACGAGCCATCGCGGAGATCCTTTGCTGTGCAGGTTTGCTTCCAGACCATGAGCATCGAACGGGTGAGATCCGCTCAATCACTAGAGACCGTTAGAGAATCGGCGGCGACATTCTCCGGTCAAAAAAGAGTTCGGGGCGATCGCGTCAGCCCTATTCCAGTGGAGAGGACTCAGCCGCGATCGCGCTCACCCGCTGACCGGGCACTAGGCGATGCACGCCACTGGTGACAACCTGATCGCCGGGTTCCAGGGTGCCGCGCACGAATACTCGCGTACTTGACTCGCCGTCTGCCGTGGTACTTTCCTCGTGAATAATTTCCACAGATCGCGGCTCCAGCACTCGGGCACTGCCGTCCGTAGCTTTCACGGCATTGCCCCTGCTGGCCCCTGCCGTGAAAGCATCGTCATCGGCGGCAGACGCCGCCTCACTGTCCGATGGCACGAGTACATAGGCCGTCCACAGTCCTCTCAGCCCTTGCGTCAGCGCTGCAGTTGGCAACCAGTAGCCATCAGACTGAATCATCTCGTCAATCGTCAGCCGCGCCGTTTGACCTGGTTCAATTGCGCTAATGGCCGTCGGCTCTAATTGCAAAATCACAGTTTGGGTGCGGGTCGTGGCATCCACCTCGGGTGACACCGCCACCACTTCAGCCGGATAGGCACGGTTGTTCACGTTGACGCTTTGCACCGTGCCCACGCGCAGGTCGTCAACCACCGCTGCGGGCACCCCCACGCGCACCTCGGGTGACGCCGCTTCTACCAATTCAATGACGGCCTGTCCCGAGCCGATGACGGTGCCTTCATCCACGCGGCGCTCTGCCACAATGCCGTCAAAGGGCGCCGTAATCGTGCTTTTGGCAATATTCACATCGATGTCTTGCAGCTGCGCATCCAGCTGCGCCACCACCGCTCGTTGGGCATCAAGCTGCTCAAAGCGAGTGCCGTTCTGCAACTCTTGCAAACGACTGCGAGCCTGATCAAGCCGTGCCTGTAGGGAATTCGCTCCAAAGGCAAATTCGTCCAGCTGTTCCCGTGCGATCGCGCCCCGTTCGTACAGATACTCTCGCCGGTCTTCCTGGGTTTCCTGCAAAATCAGCTGCTGCTCAATGTCCCGCACTTCTGCTTCTGCTACCGCGATATCTTCCGCCCGCGCCCCGTTTTCCAATTCGGCTAGCTGAGCCTCAGCCTGAGCTTTTTGGGCCTGTAACTGCAGCCGCTGGGTTTCCAGATTGCGCACGTCTAACCGAGCAATCAGTGTGCCCGCACTGACGCGATCGCCCTCCTCGACCAACACCTGAACCAGTTCGCCGCCGCGCTCAAACCCCAACTCACTGCGACGCAGGGCAGCCATTTCTCCGGTGTAGACGCGGGGCACTTGATAGGCATCAACCGGCTCTAGCGTTAGCGTTTCAACCGGCAACACCCGACTTTCTGACGTCGCGGGAGCTGGAGAGGAACCAGTGAGCACATTAAAACCCGTCGCAGCACCCACCAACACCAATAGTCCAGTGGCGCCCAGTAAGCCGTATCGCACCCAGGATGGCTGCCGCGCTAAAGGCTGGGGCCAACCCCTGGATGGGTGACCCGACTGCGACTCGGTCAGATCAGCCGACAAAACGGTGACAGAAGAAATTGGATCAGAATTCATGACGATCGCAGAGATGACGAGTACAACAAGCGTGAGACGCCTCAATTAAACGAATGATTCAATTCATTAAAACGTATGATTGAATACAACGCAAGGTTAACTCGAAGTCCACTGAGTCTCGTATAGTAGATAACCAATCATGGCTAGCCACACTCAGATTAGAGATCCTGCCCCGATGGTTTCTGCCTCTTTTGGTGACACCCAAACCCAAATCCTTGACGCAGCTGAGCAACTGTTTGCTGAGCAAGGGTTTGGGGCGACCTCACTGCGCAGCATTATCCGTGCTGCAGACGTCAACCTGGCAGCGGTTCACTATCACTTTGGCTCCAAGGAAAAACTGATCGTGGCCACCATTGAGCGCATGGCTCAGCCGATTGTGCAAGCCGAGTTGCAGCAGCTAGCGGCAGTGCAAGCCCAACACCCCCAACCGACCGTTGAAGCCATCTTACGCGCCATGTTGGCGCCAGTTCTGGAAATCGTCTATCAAAGCCAAAGCGATCGCGGGCTGGCTCAAGCCCGACTGATGGGCCGCTGCCGCACCGAGCCGACGATTGAGCCCATCGGCGCTAGGGCCTTTTCGAAAAGCTCTCAAGCTTTCCTCGCCGCTCTGCAGCAGGCGCTACCTGATCGCTCCGAATCAGAGCTGACCTGGAAATTTGATCTGGTGATTGCCCTGTTGATTCGCGTACTGTGTGCCGCCGATCAGCCCAATGCGATTCTGCAGGACAACTCACCCGAAGAAACCGCAGCAGCGATCGAGCGCTTGGTCAATTTTGCCGCCGCTGGCATGAAGTCTTAGCCGCTCAGCGGTGACTGGCTCAGGCTAATGAACAACATGCGGCGGCGGCTGGGCCGTGCCTGACCATTCGAGCACAACCACCTCTTCACGCAGTTGCGCCCCCGTCGCTGTTGACAGCCGGGTGCGAAAGAGGTCGCGGTCTTTGACCCGATAGCCCACCTCAGCGGCAATCTCTTCTAGCAGCTCACCTGTGCGAATCATAATCTGGAAGAACGAAGCCTGATCGCCCACCACATAAGCAAGCTGCGCCCCCGGTTTCAACGCCGGTTGCAGTTCTTGCAGATGGCGCTTCATGCCGCCAAAGTACAGCGTGGTCACCCGATGATAAAGCCGCTCGAAGCCCGAGGTTTTGTTAAGAGCTAAGCGCCGGTCTTCGATCGCCTGGGCCAACGCCGTAATTTGGCTTTGCGACGTGAGTATGAGATCGTCGTCGTCAACTTTGTAGACATTGCGCGTGTTCGAGCGAATCAGGGACTGTTTGAACCGGCGCAGGTCTTCTTTATCTTTCAAAAAGCCCAGCAGCACCGACTCCAGCCGCGTGGTGCGGGTGTAGTCCTTTTCGTTGGGGTAGGGCGGCGAGGTAATAATGGCGTCAATGGAATTCGGAGTGAGGAGCGATCGCAGCGATCGCGCATCCCCGTGATGACAGCGAGCCGGCACAGCAACCAGGTCTTGATAAGTCGCCAAGTCCACCGCCATCTGCTCCACCTTGGCCTGCCACTGCTCCACCACCGGCGCGTCGTCACGCTTGCGCCGTCGAATGCCCACTTCCGGCCCAAATTTCAGATTGCTCGCCCCATGCACCGCCACATAGGCCAGGGCCAACTGCAGCACCGATCGCACGGATTGCCGGGTTACCGTGGCGATCGCCTCATGCAGCACCAAGCATTTATGCAGCGGCACATCACTGATGGAATTTTTCAGCACGATCGCCGCTTGCTCCGGCGTAAAGGTCAAAGCCGCCGCCGCCTCACGTTGATTCACCTGAGCCAGCACCTGATCTTTGGCCCGGTACAGCTCATCCAGATCAACCAGCCACTGCACTTTAGTGCTGCAGGCAAAGTGCGACATCGGAATGGCTTCCACCCCAACCGAGGCCAGTCCATTTTTCTTCGCTTCCACAATCGTCGTGCCCGTACCGCAAAACGGATCCAACAGCGTCGCCCCCTCTACCAGACCGAACCGGTCAATATAGTGACGCACCAAATGGGGCGGATATGAGAGCACAAACCGATACCAGTCATGAAAGGCGCGATCGCCCGGCTGTAGCTTGTTGTGGCTCAAATCAGCAGGATGGGACGGCGTCACAGAAGAAGTCATGCAGGGGCGTTGGCGATCGTCAAGAGAGAGAGCACAAGACACTAGTGCGAATGATCTAGGATCAAAGCCCTCTTACTATATCGGCTCCCCTGCCATCCAGCACATCCGTCTACTCATCACGCTTCAAGCCTTGCCACAGCGTCAGCAGAGCTGGGCAAAGATAGGCATTCATCCCAGGAAAATTCTCTTAAAACCTGGACGTCAACAACTATGCCAACGTCACTCGTTTACCCGCGCACAACCTGATACATAGCCGGGCGCGCCCCTTCAAAAGGGTTGACCGGCAAGCTCCTCGTCACTTCAACCCAATTTCCACAAGCATCCTCACCCACTGGCTCTTCGAACTCTGTAGGGCTCTACCCTGGCCACAAGGGACTCCGAATCCACTACCCTCCACTCCTCAACCCGCTACTCACCCACTCCCTCTTCTTCCTGCAAAAATGCCTGATACTGAGCCGCCAAGTTGGCATAGGTCGCTTGGGTTTGATGAATGCGGGGATTCAGCAGTGCGGTCACCGGTTTGCCCTCGGCGGTGAGATGTTGCTCAACAATCGTCGGTACATCCGGCGGCTTCACTTGGCAATACCAAACATTAGTCGGCATCACTCGCACCGTTGGCCCCGAACCGCACTGGCCTTGACATTCACTGGCGCTGACCATCATCGTGGCGGACTGATGCTGTTGAAATGCAGCCAAAACTGCTGCCGCCCCATTGCGCACACAGGAACGGTGCTGACAGACGGTCACCAAATATCGCTGGGGATGATCAGACATTAAAAGTGTTTTTGCGACAACGCTTATCGAAACGACTGGAAACCAAGCGCCACACCCATCAACTGCCCTAAGGGGGTAGCTCTAATTATCGTGGGTGCGTCATCGCTTGGCGTGACGCACCAAAACTCATCCAGGCAGTGTTGGGGCTCATAGCCTTCAGGGCATGGCTTCGCAAGCGCCCCTACACCCCCTACAGCATCATTTAATTAGAACTTGCTACGCATCACAGAGCCAGCATTCTATTCAAGCTAGCAATTTTTGCTGATAAATACGAGAGTACCCGCCTTCACAGCCATGCTTAGACAGAGAACACAGGCTCAACCTGACCATCCTCAATATGACAATTGATGTCCGCAATATCAGAATTTTCCTTCACAGAAGCGGTGACCTCACGCCACTGGTTACAAGCATTTCGCCCATGATTCAGCAATCCTTGAGCCCTGAAAAAAATCAGTATCGCTACTTCACTCACAGCCCATTATCCCTCAACTTTCAAAGTTCGACGGCCCTTCAGCAGCACTGGATAAATCATTGAGATCGCCCGTCGGACAATTTACATCGTCGACGAAAGATGAGTCATTGACTATGGTGTTGGAGCATCAATCTTTAAGCAGTTGCGATTATCAAAGCGGCAGTTTTTTGAATTGATGAAGTGCGATCGCTGCAAAAATCACACTTTTTATTCAATTTTTCTACAAGAATTTTGTTCTTTCAGGTGTTGTCAGGAGGATGATTCCTGAAATTGAACAGAGTTTTCCTGAAGTTTTCCCCATCGACTCATCAAAATTTTTAAGAGAGGATGTCACCAGGGTCAGAGATTTCTGATTCATTGTCGTTATCTCCCTCAACTACCATGTCTACCCCCCTCATCAATCTATCCTCAACGTTTGAATGCCCCAAGTGTGGCAAAAACGCCATCGTTAGCCACCAGACAGGCACTTACCAGTGCCTCAACTGCAATTTTGAGCGTGACCTCAGCCACGACGGGCCTGAACTGAGTCAAACCAGCTTAGGCGAAATCGTGTTTGCCATCGGCGGTTTCTTGCTGACTGTGGCGCTGTTCCTGTGATATTGTGTCACGCCCGTAACAAATCGAGTCATTGTCAGTGCTCATTCAGCACAACTGTTGTAAGTGATACTTGCGATCGCAGCTCTACAAAATGACAGGCATATTTAGACCTAGTGTTGCCTGACGCCCACAACTCCAATGGACTTGCTTTCAGCGAATTCAACTTTTATCCCAATCGTCACGTTGAGGAGGCTTATGGTTTTCCTACTCTACATTCATCAATCCTGTAATTCCTCCAAAATGGCTGGGTTCAAAGTTAGCAAGCTCGGCCACTATTCGCACTGCTGGCAGTCATCAAGTCAGCCGGTTTAACTGCCCTCAGGCATAGCCAAACCGGTTTTAGACATCATCCTCAGCAGTCAACGCTCGGGCCATTTTGGTAGCTTCGCTGTCACAAATAAACCAGGTAACGACACTAACTATTAGAAGGGCCTGAAAGCGCCTTGAGTATCACGAGTCCTTCTTCTCAATGGCGGCTGTCCCAATTGACCTTTTAGGAGAATGATCATGATCATTTTGTCAGTCTGAAAAAACTTTGTGTCCCCAGTGGCGATCGCGATCGACGCCCCGATTGACTTGTGGTTGAGCGAATCGATCAGGGCCACCATTGCACACCACTCTGGGCGACACAGATGCAGGAACCTGAGAGAGCAACAGGGCAGTTACCCAACGGGACTGCCCGTTTTGTCCATCCCTGTTGGTATTGCCAAGCGTGCTGACAGTCTGACGGCTGAGCTCACGCCAGCTTCAACCTTCACACCTAATCAATTGACGTGTAGGAGATCTCACAGATGAGAAGACCCCATCGCCACAACCTGCTGTTTCGCGCCGCTTGTGAAGGCTTCAAGCTGTTAGCCATCATGGTGGCCGGATTCATTTCTGCTTGCCTATTTCTCGCCCCATTTGGCGCTGTCGATCAGGCAGAGACGTTGATTCGAGTCGCCATGCCGTTTTTCTTGCGACTGACTGTCTCGCTCACGAGCCTGATTGCGATCGCCGGGCTCTTTGAGTCGCTGAAATAGGCGCACTGTCCAACTCAGCAGACGGAAAGCTCGCCGTCTGCTGAACCGGCAGCCGCCGTTAAAACCTGCAGAAACTTTTGAATTAAAGCGATCGTCACGCTGGGCTGTTCTAGCTGCGGGGGCAGCCCAACGCTGTCTATCACTTCAAACCGCTTCACCGCATCAGGATTCAAAGCCGCCAGACGTTTGCCCAATTCGACATCGGTAAACTGGGCCGCTGCGCCCCACAGCATCACTGTTGGCACCGCTAACTGCGGCATCCATTCGGCCAGATCAAAACACAAATCGCCGCGCACAAATGACAGAGCAGCAAATTCGGCATGGGGTTGAGTCGCTGACTCTAAGTAGGCCGACACCATTTCAGAACTCACCAGATCAGCATTCGCAAACTGTCGCTCGGTCAAAAAGGCGCGGATGCCCGCAGATGTCGCGATCGCCGTTTGGTACAGCACTTGATCTAAAAAGGGCACACGCAAAATTTGTGGCAAAAACCCCTGCTGAAAATCCTTGCCAAACTCAGAGAGTCCAGCCGGTGTGACCAAAATGAGTCCCGTCACCAGCTCAGGATGCTGGATCGACACCCGCACCATCATGGCAGCGGGCAACGCCGAAGCAATGACCACCGCGCCCTGAGGGGTCAACGCCTGCAAAAGCTGAGCGATCGCGGTCTCATAATCTGCCACCTGATAGTCTCGTTCAGGATGATCAGAGTTTCCCCAGCCGGGCAGATCAGGCGCAATCACTCGATAGTCGGTCGCAAATGCCGGGTACACCTTTGACCATTCATAGGACGACGACCCGCCACCAAAGCCATGCAAAAACACCAGCGTCTGCTGTGGATGAACGGCCACCGGCCAAAACTCCGGTTGAGGCGCAGCATAGGCGATCGTGCCAAGATCGGTGACGGTTGATCGCTGCTCAAAGCCGGGCGCAATAAACATCCTCATTTCCCCTTCATTAGTTGAGAACAGGGCCTCCCGAACGGTGCCAGGCAACAATCGACACTGCCCTTACTTCCGTATACCACTTTCTCCAGGCTACAGTCTTCTACCTCACAGGAATCGTCTCATCACACCCTGGATTCGTATGTCACTTTTTTGTATAGTCTCTGCAAGCGTTGGGTTACTCTGCGAGCAGCACATTCCACCAGTGCCATCAATGCCTTCTCAAATTCGATGGTGCCTACCTAAAGGAAATGGGCGGGGCTTAATTGCAAGGATGAGACTGCGATTGTCATACTTTTGGCATGGCCACACCAAAAGATCTGAAGATAACGACTTAAGGCATCTGGCCAGATGCCTTAAGTCGTTATCTTCAGAATGACAATTCATATTCGGAATCAGCAACGCCTTTTGACGTGGTCGCGTACCGACCTAAAAAAACAGCCCCCCTCCCAATGCAGTTCGCACTGAGAGAGGGGCATCACGCCATCACATTTGGGCGTTTACCGCTGCTTGCGCTTAATGAATGCACCAAAGGCAATCACACCAAGTGCTGCGGCCATTCCGGGCTCAGGGACATCAACAACGTCTGACTTCGCAACTGATGAGAGAGCTGCAACAGCGTCAATATCTGCGCCTGACTTACTGTTACCGTATTTGTTGGTACCATTGTCAGTGAGGCGAACAAAGGAAAACATTGAATCGAGGCTCAGATCTGCATGCTCACTCAGGAGACCATCGATATCGATGCCAATACCGGTTTCGACTGCAAAGTCTTGCTTATCAGCTACGCCAGCTGTGTACCAAGTGTCACCGTCGATGCTGATATCGACTAAGACATCTTCTGCAACCCGACCAATTTCATAAATCCATAAATCAGAGTCGGCGTTACCACTACCAGTCAGATAGTTGTCAGTGAATCCCAGGATAAGCGAGCCTTCCTTGCCCAAAGATACGCCAATATCGTTTTTCCAGGCTCCCAACGTGCCGCCACTCACCATGTCAGAGGTCCAGTCGGCAGCGCCCAATGCAGTCTCCGGATTGCCAAAAGCAGAAACATGGTTGTCGCCCTTGTCGTAGGAAATAACCGTATCAGCGTAACTCTCTGGAGCGAGCGATGCAGCATTAGCACTGGCTGGAACTACAGCGGCAGCACCTAAGACACTGAGAAATACAAGAGATAGCTGTTTCATCATGACCGGGGAACTCCAATGAATGTTAGGAAAAAAATGTCTTTTAGATTTGTTTGGAAATCAGGAAATGTGGGGGAAGGCAAGGGATTTAATCGACTCAATCTTGAACATCCACTCTGCTAGGGAAGACCCAATCACTTTCCGGGCAGGCACCACAACTACACACTAGGTGCTGACCTTAGGACAGGGGATGAGTGGAAGCAAGGGTTTTTACCTTGAAGAGTGGCTAAAGTTGAGCCACATAACTGTAAAGCGATGTTGAGGCGGATAATGCATTGTCCTGAGACCTCGACTTGTGACTCAATTCAGAGAAGACGCTAGGCGTAACTAGGGGCCAGGAATATTACCGATGGCGGCTTCTCAATAGCCCCGGTTCAACTCTGAATCAGGTAGCAGCAAGGTTTAGTTTTCCATCCTGGCGTTACCGAAATGAAGCAGGAATGGATTGCCATGAATCAGACTGGCCATCAACTGTCCTGAATCCTTCATGCCGGAAATCAGGAGCGCTAGGAAATGAATCATCCTGACTGGAGCAGACCAAGGTTGTAAAAGGCAGAGCCTCTGATCAATCCGCCTTGCATCGCCAGCTTTAAGGCGATATGCCTACGCTCAGGGTAGGCTATGGTGAGCAAGGGCTTAGCCCTGTAGCATTCGACACTCGGTTTATTGAGAAACCTTTATCGTCGCTTTCCGTCAATTTTATTGAGTTGTGTGTCATGAATCTGATGCTTTCACGCCTTCTTTCCACCAGTTTTTTAGGTCTCAGCTTAGCGGCCCTGAGCTTGCCTGCTGAGGCACGCCCCGAAATTGCCAGTGGTGATCAGTGGCTTGAGGGCGTTAGCCAAACCGAATGCCTCAGCCGCGCCGATGACTTTATTACTGAGCTGGATGTCCCCAATCAAGGGGGAGAGATCGATCGCACCGGCTACTTCGATGATGGCGTCTTCCGCATTCTGTGTTACGGCGGCGGCGAAGAGTCCAGCATGGTGCTGGTGTTCTCCGCCCACAATGAGAGTGCCGAAGTCGCGGCTCAGTTCTTACAGTTCGCGCTAGAAGAAATCTCAGGCCAAGCGATCGAAGCAGGTCAAACGCTCTAGAACCACATCTAGCGATTACCCCGGCGTTTTAGTTTTGAACCCCTCCTAGAGACGCGATCCACAGCATTTCTAGGAGGGGTTATTTAATGAGCGCACCAGTTTCGAGTCTCTTGAGAACAGGCAATAACGGTTGCCAAGAACCGATTGCCGACAGCGTTCAGGCCGCCTGACCCAGGGCCGCTAACCCGCGGCGATAAATTGTCTGAGCATATTCCGTCCAAGCGCCTTGACCCCAGTAGCGAAAGCAGCTGGTCTCTAGCAAGAGCGTGTGTAGCAAGGCGCGATGATAGGCTGCCGATCGCCGATCACTCCATCGGTCTGCTGCCACCGCCTGATGAAAGCGAGCGCTGAGCTGCTGCATCGGTTGCATTACATTGCCGTAACCTTCCACCCAGCTGCGATCGCTTGTCCACGACGACCCTTCCATGTGAAAGTTGCCGTCCGCTTGTTGAATCTCGGCGATCGCCGTTTGGACTGATTCCGGCGTGACGCGATCGCCCACCTGCTGCCACAGGCGCTGCTGTCCAATCGCCTGACAAATCGGGAACTGCTCTGACGTCACGCCTGCCGCCGCTAGCAATTCCAAATATTCCGTGCCTAAAAAGCCGACGGTGCCCACCCGACCACTGCCATGCTGCCGCATTTCATGCCAGCAGCGCTTGAACATACTGGGAAACTCATTCATCATGACGCCGCCATTTTCGCCATCACTAATCTGCGTCACCAGCGGCGGCACTTGCCCATGGCCGAGGGACATCGGCTGCAGGGTTTTCGCTTCAGCAAAGGGCTGCATCTGCCCGACTAGCTTGGTATCCGACCCCTGGGTTTTGATCAGCACGGTAATGTCTGCCATTTCGCCCTGGGAATTCTGAGCCACCAACCGATGGGGCAAGTGAGGCTGTTGAATCCCGTGACCTTCTAGCGTTTCGATGGTGTGTTCTTGCACCAGCAACCACTGATAGCCACAGTCTTTCAGGGCTTTGACAAAGGTATAGAGCGTATCGGGATGATTAGGCAGGTGCATCTCCGGCGGCGAAAAGCCGCGCACCCGCGACAGCGCTTCCCAACCAAACAATCCCGCAAAGTGATGCTGCCAGGCGCGAATATGCAGCTCAATATCGGGAATCGGGGTCGAAGGCACCACCGCGTGCCCCCAAAACGTGCCAAGCCATTCTACGTAGGGCTGATATTTGGCCTCACAGGTGATGCGCTTCAGCTTATCTAACACGTCGTGGCGCTGCATCTGCTGCAAGCCCCAGAGCAGCGTCCCAGAATAATCGAGCATGACCCGAGGATTGCATCCCTGCTCAACCAGCTCGGGAATGAAATCACCCATGCGGGCATAGCAGTAGGCAAACGGCCCGGCATTGTGATTATCCCCATCGTAGGGATGGTCGAACATGTGCTGCAGATTATTGATCAGCTGCCCCTCGTGACCCGCCGGAATCGTCGGCTGATGCATGTGCAGGGCGATCGCAAACCCGGCTGAAATATCCTGCAGTCGTAAATTGGTGCGTTCTAAAAAGACGGGGCGATCGCCCTGGATAACGGCTTGAATACGATTTTCCCAGCCCGCTAGCGGCGGCATACCGTCAATCAAACTGGGCAGACAATCCATGAGGGAATGGGCAGCAGTTGCGATCATGAAATCTCAAACACAAGGACTTGTGTTCAGTGTCGCACTGTTAGATACAGATTGAGTATTAGTTATACGTTTGATAAACGATCTTTAACAGTTTTGAAGTTGGCGTCTTAAAAGGGCTGGCGCCAGCGCCCATGAAGTCGCTAAGCGCTCCCTAGAGGTCGTGCGAGAGGAGTCTCCATCACAGCTTCTAAGGAACGCTTAGGAACGTTGAGTTAAGCCATAGCAACGATTGCACCGTTGACTCATCGCTGACTAAACCACCGGCTCAACCACCTTCTCTTCTCTAAAGGCCCACCGCAGCAGCAGCGGAGCCACCAGTGTAGTGATAATCACCATCGCAATGATCGCCGCCTGCAGCGGTCGATCCAGCGTACCGCTGGCCGCACCAATGCCTGCAAATACCAGGCCCACCTCACCGCGCGGAATCATGCCTACACCCACCGCCAGCCGATTGACCGGTTCCTTACCAAAGATGGCCCAGCCCGTAATCGTTTTGCCGATGATGGCCACCACAATCAAAAAGGCAGCAATGACTAAACCAGGCCGGTTTTCGGGATACAGCGGGTTGAGCACGCTCAGGTCAACGCGTGCCCCGACCGTGACAAAAAAGATCGGTACCAGCACATCGGCGATCGGAATGATTTGCTGATCCAATTCTTTGCGCTGATCGGTTTCATCCAACACCAGCCCCGCCGCAAACGCGCCCAGAATGGCCTCTAGATGAACGACTTGGGCAATAAACGCAAACGCCAACGCAAAGGTCAAGGCCGGAATCACCAGATTGCCGCGCGTTTGCAACCGGTCAGCAATGGTGCCAAAAACGCTGTTAAACCCACGCCCCACCAAAATTGCCCCGAGCAGAAAGCCACTGGCACTCGCGATCAGCGTGACGACGTTGATGATCGAAACATCCCCAGTTTTTGCCAAGCTCGCCACCACCGCCAATACGATGATGCCTAAGACATCATCCATGACCGCTGCGCCGACAATAATTTGACCTTCGCGCGATCGCAGCTGACCCAGTTCCGACAACACCTTTGAGGTAATCCCGATGCTGGTAGCCGTTAGCGCTGCCCCAGCAAAAATCGCCGGCAGGGCATCGACATGAAAGAACGCCATCAAGCCGAACGTACCCAACGCAAAGGGGGCAACAACACCGACGACAGCGACGATCGCCGCTTGGTATCCCACCTTTTGTAATTCCTTCAGGTCAGACTCTAGGCCAATCTCAAACAGCAGAATGATCACACCCAGTTCTGCCAAGACTGAAATAATTTCTCCCTGGGTCTGAAATACTTGGTTCAGCGTTTCTGCCGGGGTGCCCATCAAGGCTTGCAGAGTCCCCATCAGCACTGAACTAGACGCTTCCACCCCAACTTCGGGAAACACCAACAAGTGCAAGGCCGAAACCCCGACCAAAACACCGCTCACCAGCTCGCCCAAAACCGGCGGCAGCCCTATCAGCTTAGACAACTCACCGCCTAGCTTACTGGCCAGATAAACCACCATCAGACTTAACAAAACGCCCGCCAACACGAGGGGGGCTACTTCTTCGGCAGGTACCTCAGCCATCACCGAGGTCAATATCGTCGGCAAATCGAGAAAATTGAAAGAGAGCATTACGATTTAACTTCCTAACAGCGTCCTGACTAGATCACCCTGGGGCGATCGCTCAGACCATCAAAATTGATTCAAAATTTCTATGCGTTATCAAAAGGTGGGCGCTAGCGGCATCAGACTGTTTAAAATCGCTCACAATTAGCCGCTAGCGACTAGACCGTCGGCGAAGTGACCACCGGAGCAGACGAATCTGAAGGACTATCCAACAGCTCCAACGCCCCTTGCAGCGCTTCCACTCGATTAGTCACTAATCGCTCTTGCGGCACAAACCGATGAATGCCGAGTTTTTCGAGACGCTTGAGCGCTTGCGGGCTCGCCCCGACGACAAAGACCGGTCGGCCATTATCACTCGCATCTTGAATGGAATTTTCTAGTGCGAGGGCGGCAGTCACCCCAAGAATCGGCACGTCTTGCAAATCGAGCACCAACACGTCGTGATCTTCCATGGCATTGTTTTCGCGAGCGATCGCCTTCGCTACCCCAAAGATCATCGGCCCACTCAGGTGGAACAGTAAGACCCGACCCTCGGCGCGATCGAGCAGCATTTGCTCCTCAGGCGTCATCATCAGGTCTTCATCTTCGTCAGCATCAGTAATGGTCTTCACCCCTTCAGACTGCAGCTTGGTTAAGCGATCAATCGTCAGAATGTTGGCGATAAAGACACCCACACCCACAGCAACAATCAAATCCACAAACACCGTCAAAAAGAGGACGCCATACATAATCAGCGTGCCTTTCCAGGAAACGCTGTGGGCCCGCTTCAAGAAACTCCAGTCCAGAATATCGCCCCCGACTTTCATTGCAATCCCCGCTAGCACTGCCAGGGGAATCGGCGCAATCAAGCCCGAAGCCCCCAACACCACCACCATCAGCAAGACTGCTCGCACCAATCCCGAGAGCGCTGTCCGCCCACCGGTTTGAATGTTCACCACGGTACCCATCGTGGCACCAGCTCCAGGCAGGCCACCAAACAGACCCGACACCAAGTTGCCTAAGCCTTGACCAATGAGCTCCTTATCAGATTTATGCTGAGTGCGAGTCAAGCTATCGGCCACCATGGCCGTCAGCAAGGCATCAATACAGCCCAAAGCACCGAGCACTAAGGCATCGATCAGCATGATTTGAAACTGATCCGCAGTAAAAGTCGGCATCTGCATGGCCGGTAGGCCCGCTTCAATCGGCCCAATGCGACGAATGTCAGCATCGCCAAATACGAATAGTGACAAGACTGTTCCCGCGACCAAGACCAGCAACTGAGGCGGCAAAAAGCGCTTCAGCTTCTTCGGGACTAAGAAGAGAATCGCGATCGTAAAGATCGCCAAAATCAACTCCGGCGTGACCGTATTGCCAATCAGATCCGGCAAACTGGTAATTGTGCCAATCACCCCACCTTTAGGACTTGACTGCCCTAAAAATGGTCCAATTTGCAAAATAATCAAAATCACCCCGATGCCAGACATGAAGCCTGAGATCACGGTGTAAGGCATGAGCGTGACGTAACGCCCAAGCTTCAAGAGACCAAAAATGATTTGAAAAACGCCCGCCATCATGACCACGGTAAAGGCCATGGCCGTACCATTTTCGGGGTCAGCGGCGATGAGTTTAGCAATGACTGCCGTCATGACCACAGTCATGGGACCAGTCGGTTCAGAAATAAGGGTTGGCGTGCCGCCAAACAAGGCAGCAAAAAAGCCAACGAGAACAGCGCCATAGAGACCAGCTTCGGGACCTGCGCCAGATGCCACACCAAAGGCCAGAGCCATCGGCAGGGCAATTACCGCTGCAGTTACACCACCAAAGACGTCCCCGCGCACATTTCGTAAATTTATGCGGTTAGTCAGTGCCATCGCGAACACCTGAGTTTTACATTGAATAAAGCAAATGAATAATCGAAATACGATTGCATTAGCTCTATGACGAGATTACCATTCTCTCTGCTCAATGAAAACCATCAGATTTATCTTTATGCTGGATTTTCCTCATAAATATTTCTTATTTCAGTGATGAGCCAATTATTCCTGTTCAAGGAATAATTCGTGTTCAACCTAGTCCTCTCCGGCAGCCGTCACACGATCCTTCCAGTTTCTCTGCCCCCTTGCCCCCACTGCTCCCCAGCCATCGACAATGCTTGGTAAAAGAAGACAGCAGTCTACTAATGCGGTACGACGTAGCCGATCGCCTCTGGCTAGAACGGCTATAGTCGGTCGCCATCTCCTCAGCTTGAATCAGAGGTTCCAGTTTTTGCATGGGCGATCGCTGGATGAATTGACCGGAGCACGTAGCCATAGTCCAGCAGTTAGGACATGCCAGCTTTTCTAGGCGGCTTTTGCAGTGGATGGGTTGCTGAATTTAGCAGTGAGTTGTAAGACCATTAGCGATCGCTCACAACATCACCGTCCGCTGGGTCAATTGCTCGTCCAACCAGGGTGTCATCTCCGCCGGATGCAGGAGCCACGTGCGCTGATAGGTATGGGTCAGCGGCTCCACAATTGGAGAAAGTCGATTGATATCAATCGGTTGGCCCTCAACCCAAATTTTGATGCCCCGCTGATAGAGCGTGTATCCTCGGCTTTGGCTGTGGACCAAGCCACAATAGATGGCCGGGTCATACCCCAGCTCACGGACTTTAGCGCGGGTTTTAGCGAGCAGCTCTGCGCGATCGTCGGCTGGGAGATCGGACACGTCCTGGCCTTTGAATAAATTGCGATCGATAAATCGCTGGCAAAGGTCAGCTAAACAGCGATCCTCATGGGACTGCCAACGCTGCAAATGATAGGTAAACACAATATCGTCAGCCGCCAGATAATGATCGAGCGTCAGCTCAGCGTGGGGATGATGCAGCCAAGCCGTCATCGTGTCATCGGCGGCAAGATGTCCCTGGTCAAAGCAAGCCTGGGCCCGCTGAAACGCCTGTTGCAAAATCCAGGTGGCCGCCAGATTCTTGGGGTGGTTATAAACCTGAGCGTACATAAAGTAGCGTACGAGCAAGTAATGCTCGACCGCTGTTTGGCCCTTACGGGACACCACCAGGTTGCCCTCCGGATCAATATCTAGCGATCGCACAATTCGATCTAAATCCAGATGGCCATAAGAGGCCCCGGTGAAATAGCTATCGCGCATGAGATAGTCGAGGCGATCGCAATCGAGCTGGCTCGACACCAACTGCCACACTAGCGGCAGTGGATGCTGATGGGTATAGACCGACTCAATCGCTGCCGTGAGTGCTGGGTCGAAATCCGCTAGCAATGTTTGAACGGGTGCCGAATCGCGAATGATGCAGCGCGTCCAGTATTCGTGATTCGTCTTAAAAATCTCTTCCGCCGTGTGACTGTAGGGGCCGTGGCCGATGTCATGCAGCAGCGCCGCACACAAGACCGTCGCCCGATGACTCGCCACCGAGGGATGTCGTTTGGCCAGCAAATCAAAGGCTTTCCGGGTCAGCTCCATGACGCCGAGCGCATGGGTAAAGCGAGAACTTTCAGCGCCGTGAAAAGTCAGACTAGCCGCCCCTAACTGCCGCACGCGGCGCAACCGCTGAAACGCCGGCGTATCAATCAGGCGGATCAACAGCTGTTCGACCGGATCTTGCCGGTCTAAAGCGATCGCGCCGTGAAGCGGGTCATGATACGTCCGGCTGCGTTTAGGGTGCACTCGCCATCACCGTTGATTGACTCAAAAGCTCGATCGCGGCCTGATACTGCGTATCGTCGTCAGTAGCAATTTGTTCACGGCTGATCGCCGCCAAAGGCACCGTCTGATCAGGGCGAATACCCAAACGATTGATGTCGTGATTCGCAGGCGTTTTGTACTTCGCTACCGTCACCACTAGGCCAGAGCCGTCGGATAAATCAAACAGCGACTGAATCAAGCCTTTACCAAAGGTTGTATTCCCCACCAGCTGGGCCCGACGATTATCCTGCAGCGCCCCAGCCAAAATTTCGCTGGCGCTGGCGGTACCTTCATTCACCAGCACGACCAGCGGCGCCTCAGTCAAGGCTGATCCGGTGGCCTCAAAGCTATCGAGCATGCCCCGCCGATCAAAGGTGTACACGATAGTGCCGGTATCGAGCCACTGACGCGCAATTTCAATCCCCGCATTGAGCAACCCACCCGGATTGTTGCGCAAATCCAGCACGTAGGCATTCACGCCCTGCTGTTCAAACGATCGCACGGTTGCCGCGATCTCACGCGCCGCATTCGCATTGAACTGACTGAGGCGAATGTACCCAATCGTTAAATTGTCTGAAATGGAGTCAACACTCGTCACCACCGGATTCAGGCTCACAGTTTCCCGCGTCAGCGTAATTGCTTCCGGGGCCTGCTGATTATGAGAAATCGTCAATACAACTTCGGTGCCCGCTGGCCCTCGCATTGCATTGGCGGCCTCATCTAACGTCAGCGTTTGGGTCGACTGGCCGTCGATCGCGAGAATGCGATCGCGCGGCTGCACATGGGCCGCCGCTGCCGGTGAACCCGCAATGGGAGCAATTACCTGCAAGTACTGATCCGCTTCATCCTTAGCAATCTGAAGACCCACCCCCGTGAGCTCACCAGAAGTACTGGTCTGCAAGCTGCGATATTGCTCAGGCGGTAGCAAACGAGTATAGGGATCATTTAGAGAGCCCAGCATTTCACGAATCGCATCGTAGGTGTCCGCACGACTGTTGAGCTTCTGATCCAGCACGTGCTCCCGCACAAACCACCAGTTCTGCTGGTTAAACGTCTGGTCTAAGTAGGCCCGATTGACAATGCGCCAAACTTCAGCAACCAAACTGTCCTCATCGGTTAGTGCCAACGCAGTCGGTTGCCACAGCCCCAAACTGATCACCACCGCCAGCAACACTGACACCGTAATCTTGAAAGTCTTGCGTCCCATAAGCCTTCGATTCCGTTGTCTTTAATTGTAGAAGGGACACCCGATTGTGAGCACCACCGCATCACGCCTTGACTTTGAGGCATACGCTGAAGCAAGCAGCGAGATTGTAAAGATACGTAAACTCAGGGGACTTGCCGATGGGTCTCCCGAATTAGCTCAGAATCCTTGTATGCCGGACGCTCTAAGCCTTTAGGAAGTAGATTTTCGTGACGTTCCAGCCCGAATGTCTCTGATCGAAGTTTTAGCTATGTTAAATTTCTAAGGAATGCACTGCTTAAATTAATACCCTCCCGCTTCATGTTTACCAAGCAAGTTACCGATTCTAAAGCGTTTCAGTGGTTTAACGAGCGGCTGGAAGTTCAGGCGCTCGCCGACGATATTTCCAGCAAATACGTTCCCCCCCACGTCAACATCTTTTACTGCCTCGGTGGTATCACTTTGACCTGTTTCGTGATTCAGTTTGCGACCGGCTTTGCGATGACCTTCTCTTACAATCCGACAGTCACCGAAGCTTTCGCATCCGTCCAATACCTTATGACAGACGTCAACTTTGGCTGGCTGATTCGTTCCATCCACCGCTGGTCTGCCAGCATGATGGTGCTGATGATGATTCTGCACGTCTTCCGAGTGTATCTAACGGGTGGTTTCAAAAAGCCCCGTGAACTGACCTGGATTACCGGCGTCGTCCTCGCAGTGATTACCGTAACCTTTGGGGTGACGGGTTATTCTCTGCCTTGGGATCAGGTCGGTTACTGGGCCGTCAAGATTGTCTCCGGCGTGCCGGGTGCCATTCCGGTGGTCGGCTCTACCATCGTTGAACTGATGCGAGGCGGCGAAGCTGTCGGCCAGTCGACTCTGACCCGCTTTTACAGCTTGCACACCTTTGTTCTGCCTTGGGCGATCGCAGTCTTTATGCTGCTGCACTTCCTGATGATTCGCAAGCAGGGCATCTCTGGCCCGCTCTAAATCTCAGTCGAATTGTTTGGCACTGTTGAGAGAGCACTCTTTCGTCGGTGATTACCCGTTAAACTCTAGATCTCGAAGTCGAGTAACGCACTATGGCAACTATCAAAAAACCAGATCTCAGCGATCCTAAGCTGAGAGAAATGCTCAAGCAGGGCATGGGGCACAACTACTACGGTGAACCTGCTTGGCCTAACGATCTGCTTTACATCTTTCCCGTCGTCATTCTGGGCAGCATTGCTTGCTGCGTAGCTCTGGCAGTTTTAGACCCGGCCATGATTGGTGAACCTGCTAACCCCTTTGCGACTCCGCTCGAAATTCTGCCTGAGTGGTATCTCTATCCCACCTTCCAAATTCTGCGCATCGTGCCGAATAAGCTGTTGGGCATCGCTGCCATGACCGCTATTCCTTTAGGGCTAATGCTAGTTCCCTTCCTAGAGAACGTGAACAAGTTTCAGAATCCTTTCCGCCGCCCCGTCGCGACGACTTTGTTTATGTTCGGTACCTTGGTCACTTTGTGGCTGGGCATCGGTGCAACGCTACCCATTGATACATCTTTGACCCTCGGCCTCTTTTAAGCCGGTTTCGGTCAGTATCAAAAGTCGCCTGAGGTTCATTGCCTAGGCGACTTTTTTTGTGCAAGTATCTACTGGATGATGAAACGCAGGGTTATCTACTAGCTGGCCTCACAGAAAGCTAGGTAGAATCATGGCGAGACGTGAATGCCTGATTGTCGATAGTAGATTAGACAATCTCTTCGCGGTGCAAAACTGGTTTAAAGACCTCTACAATTCCTTAGAGCCAGACTTGAAGTGGGTCAAGCAGGAAAGCGATCGCCTCAATATTGCCGTCGCCGAGGGGTTTTCCAATGCCGTTCGTCATGCCCATGCATTGCTGCCGCCCAACACTCCCATCACGATAGAAGTCTATCTTGAGGGCGATCGCATCCATATCAATATTTGGGATCACGGTGCCCCCTTTGATCCGAACCAACTGACCGAGCCTGAGCCCGGGAGTTTGCTAGTCGACGGCGGCTATGGTTGGTTTCTCTTGCGCCGAGTCACCAATCAAGTCAACTATCTGCGGAAAAATGGCAAAAACTGTCTCGCCATCACCCACAATCGCCCTTGATTCAGGGTTCGATTTCAGTTTATCAGCAGATAAATCCCGATCAAAAGTGGGCATGCTGGAAAGAGCAAGCGCGCCGTACAGTGAGTGAAATTCTTTGCAACGACTGAACGCAGATGCCCTCTGAGACTCGTATTTCTTGATGCTGTTTTGTCGATAACGACATGAATAGAACCCTTGGGTTGTGCATTATGTCATCCTTCACACTATCAAGAGTGCAAGTTTGCTTAGCTGACTGGCCCGCTATTCTCATGGGCTGAGACGCTAGTGCCGTTCAGTTTGATGGCACAGATGAAAAACGCTCTCAACGCCACTACAGTCTTTTAGCTCTCGCACCATGGCGTTGGCATTAATCATCTCGTAGCATTTCCTATCTATATTTTCTAGCTTTCACAATCGGTTGTCTTATCCCTCAAACCTATGAAAAAAACTGCGCTCATCACCGGGATTACCGGACAAGACGGCTACTACTTGAGTCAGCTATTGCTAGAGCGCGGTTACCGAGTGATTGGGCTACTCCCTCCTGAACGTCAAGGTAGCGTCGTCAAACTTGACGATTTAGCGGATCAAGTTGAAATTTACTCGGTCGACCTGAGAGGCGCCCAAGCGCTAGAAACAGCCGTCGCCCAGCTACAACCCACTGAAATCTACAATCTAGCTGCCCCTAGCTTTGTTCCCGATTCTTGGAACGATCCGCTGGGCACCTTGGACTTAATCACAGGCACCGCCACACGATTGTTAACCGCCATTCGCAATTCGCAGTTGTCTACCCGGTTTTATCAAGCCAGCAGCTCGGAAATTTTTGGTGCCGTGCAAGAATCTCCGCAGTCAGAGACCACTCCATTTCGGCCCAAAAATCCATATGGGGCAGCTAAACTCCATGCCCACTGGACGATGACCCATCATCGAGAGCAGTACAATCTCTTTGCCTGCAGTGGTATTCTCTACAATCACGAATCCCCCAGACGACCACCTCAATTTGTCACCCGCAAAGTCACACTCGCCGCCGCA
>JBHJJI010000123.1:0-11062 GCA_050042805.1 Leptolyngbyaceae cyanobacterium | reverse complement strand
TTCCTCAAGAAGTTTTGGCTTGCTTCTTGCATGAGTTGGCAGAGATTCGTCCCGTACTGACAGCACTGGGGATTGAAGTCGCCGTCGCTCGGGTTCCTGTCGCAGCATGAGACAAGGTTGGGACTGGTGCAAGATGTCAGTATGAGATATCTCCAAAGCCAACATGAGGTTGAAAAAACAATCCAGTTGCTCTCCTCAATCAATCGTCAATGGCCTGGGATTTACAGCGATCGCTGCCAGGTGACCGTGGGCGCAGTGGTGCTGGCCAGTCGGGTGCCCTGGGCAATGACGTGACGCACGGTGGCGCGGTTGCGAATAGCGGCGATCGCATCGTCCGCCTCTAGGGCAATGAGGTTAGCCGGTTTGCCCACTTCTAAACCGTACTGTTCCGTCAGGCCCAGCGTTTTTGCCCCACAGTGCGTAATCATGTCGTAGCAAGCGGCTAACTCATCGCGTCCGGTCATCTGGCAAGCATGTACAGCCATCGACGCGACTTCTAGCAAATTGCCAGTGCCCAGGTTGTACCAGGGATCTTGAATGCAGTCGTGGCCCAAACTCACGTTCAAGCCATTTTGCCAGAGTTCCTTCACGCGGGTGAGGCCTCGCCGTTTGGGGTAGGTATCGGCGCGGCCTTGCAGCGTCAAATTGATCAGGGGATTGGCAATAAAGTTGAGATTAGAGCGCTTGAGAAACCCCATCAGCTTGAAGGCATAGGCATCGTTATAGGAGCCAAAGGCTGTGGTGTGGCTAGCGGTGACGCGGCTGCCCAGGCGACGGCGAATGGTTTCGGCAGCGACCACTTCTAAAAATCGAGACTGATCGTCATCGATTTCATCACAGTGGATATCGATGGCGCGATCGTATTTTTCCGCCAAATCAAAAATGTATTGAATCGACTTCACTCCGTCTTCCCGCGTGAGTTCGTAATGGGGAATGCCGCCGACCAAATCGGCCCCCAGGGCGATCGCTGCTTCCAAGCGTTCGGCGTTGTGCGGGGCGCTAAAGATGCCGTCTTGGGGAAAGGCCACGACCTGTAGAGTCAGCCAATCTTTGACCTGTTCGCGGACGGCTAACAGCGCTTTCAGGGGAATTTGATTCGGTTCACTAACATCGGCATGACTCCGTACAAACAAGACCCCCTGACTTGCCTGTAGCTTCAGGGTCGCGATCGCCCGTTCCTGGACATCTTCGAGGGTCAGCGACTGCTTCCGCTCGCGCCAAATTTCGATGCCCTCAAATAGCGTGCCGCTCTGGTTCCAGCGAGGCTGCCCCGCCGTCAGAGCTGAATCGAGGTGCAGGTGCGATTCGACAAAGGGTGGGCTCACCAATAGATTCTCAAGATCCAGCACGGAGTCCGCTGACTCGTCTAAATGGGGGGCGATCGCGGCAATTTTGCCATCTTGAATAGCAATGTCAACGGTCGTCTCAGGTGCCGTCACTAAGCGGCCCTGGCGCAGCAGCAGAGAAGTCATGCGGAACCCCGGTCATCAGCTTCCCTAGAATACCGGCTATCCCCATTCGCAGTGATTAGACTCCCGAGGCAATCTTGGCCACGCCGGGGACCCGAGGAGCCGGGGGCCAGATTTATCGTCTGGTTTCAGAGAATCGGGATAAACCGTGCTTGAGCCGTCCTGCTCAAGCACGGCTCAAGTGACGAGAGGGTTCGACGCCTAACCTAAGGGGATTTCCGAGAAGGACTATACCGGCACTGCAGGGCGGGTTTTGTGGATGCCTGGTAGCGATGATCAGGAAGGTTACTCGCTAAACCCGCCCCTACAATCGCCTAAGCCCCTGCTCTTACGATTCGTCATCTCAGGAACCTAAACCTAAAGTTGCCCCCTCGCCCCTTGCTCAACAGCACAAAATCGAACGGTTAGACAGCGATCGCAACGATGCACTAAGATCGAGAGATCCTGTTTCAGGCAGGGGGATCACCTATTCTTTTGAGTCTATGGACGTCCTCATTCAGCAGCAACGATTGCAGCATATTGTGGACAGCTACGCTTTGGCCGGCAGAGATGCCACTCTGTTTGATCGGCGACTCGCGGCTTTGATCCAGCAATACTCTTACAATGCCGTCGAGCTAGCGTTGGTAGAAGGATTGGTACAAAACTGGCTGCGCTATCCGTTGCCTCGGGGCATGGCCTTCTTAGAGCAAATTCAAACCCGTTTGCAAGCTTGGCGCGAGGCCGCCATGATCTCTACCGGTTTGACCCCAACGCAGTTTGAGCAAGTGACTGGGTTGCCGCCCTATAGTTTTGAAAACATGGCCACCTCGCCCATCGATTTGGCCGCCGCTGAATTGCGATCGCCCCCGGCACCCGCCCATCGTTCTGAAGAGCTGCCGCATCCCTTTTCCTCAGACTTCAACGCGTAGAGTGTGAGCCGGAGTGGCTGAGGGGAGGAAAGGCTGCAACTCTTATGTTTTCGTGGCACCGGCTTCTCCTAGGGGAGCCGACTCAGGACAGACCTTTCCCAAACCGGTGGCTGAGAAACACGATGACGAGAATCACCCGGCGGTGGCCAAGTCGCGATCGCCGCTGAGGCCAGAGGTTTCTAATCCCGTGTGCCTAAAAAGCGCTACAGAGATTGGTAGTGAAGGGGCAGGGAGTGACGGATAGAGAGTTGCCACTGTAATCGTGACTAGCAGAAGCAGTATGACGGTCTGCTCACGCGCGATCGCGATGCCAGATAAAAAGGGGGCAAGCACAAAGCTTACCCCCTCTTCAAAATCCTTAAACTCTCGAAAAAGATACCTGAGTTCAAAGGCCAAATGAATTTCGTCAAGACCCGAAGAAACTCATTCAGCCAAATCAAACTGAAATTACATCAGGCCTAGTTGAGCCAAGATGCCTTGGCCAGTCACGAACTCGGTAGTCAGACCAATCACAAAACCCAGCATTGCCAGGCGGCCATTCCAATTTTCAGCGAATGCGGTAAAACCAAACTTTTGATCTTCAGCCATGTTGAGAACCTCTGTTGCTTTAAGGGGGGATAGCAGCGCTCTCGCCGCTTCGATATCTAAATAGTAACGAGTCTCGAAACAAACCGCAATATTTCTTTAGATGGATTGTCAGTAATAAGGGAATCCCCCTATGGTAGGGTGATCGCGCTACCGCCACCCCGTCGAACCGGCTCTGCTACGGCCACGATCGCCCCATCTGGCTTGACAAGGATCCCAGTAGCGGCACCAATCTCCGCTATCGGTTGCAGCTGGTGACCGGCAGCCAATAAGGATTCCCCCACTGCCGTCGTTTCAAATCCCTGATCGACGGTGGTAATGCCGCCATTGCGCTGAGACAGTCGCGGCGCGGCGATCGCCGCCGCTAAATCGAGCCCAAAGTCGATCACATTGACGGCAATGCCTAACACCGTGGTGATAATCGTGGAGCCACCGGGCGAGCCGAACGCCAGCACGCTACCGTCGGGTGCGATCGCGATAGTGGGTGACATGCTGCTGCGGGGGCGTTTACCGGGCTCCGGTACATTGGGGTGAGGCAGCTCTAGGGTGAAATCCGTCAGCTCATTATTGAGAATAAAGCCATAACCGGGCACCACCATACCCGAGCCGCCGGTTGATTCCAGCGTCAGGGTATAGGACACCGTCAGGCCGTCACCATCCACCACCGTGATATGGGAGGTGGAAACGCCGCCCCCATCATCGACTGTTCGCAAGGCTTGGGGTGCACTCAGGCTGGGACTGGGGTCTTGCTGATAAGGCAGCGGATTGCCCGCGATCGCCCGATAATCCGCTTCATTCGGTGGCGCTTGCGGCGGTAGGGCGGCGCGCCGCTGGTCAGCATATTCAGGATTCAACAGTCCCGCCAGCGGTACATCCACGTATTCCGCATCGCCCAAGTAGGCATTGCGATCGCTAAAGGCCAGCCGTTCTGCTTCAATCAGCCAGTGCAGCGCCGCTGATCGTTCCATCTGACCCAGTTCGTAGCCCGCCAGCAGGTTCAACGTCTGCGCGACAGTGATGCCGCCGCT
This sequence comes from Leptolyngbyaceae cyanobacterium, assembly GCA_050042805.1. GTDB lineage: Bacteria > Cyanobacteriota > Cyanobacteriia > Phormidesmidales > Phormidesmidaceae > Halomicronema. Next base: position 7,072 of record JBHJJI010000123.1, on the reverse strand, counting down.
GCTGGGCAATCCCATGCCATACAGCCGGTAACCCCGATAGCGACTCTCAACCGGCGGTCGTACCCGCACTTCGTAACGATCAAGGTCGGCCTCGGTCAGGTTGCCGGGCCATACGGTGAACGGCGGATCGGCCACGACGGGCGGTGCTTGTACGGTGTGGGCGATCGCCTGGCCAATTTCGCCGCGATAAAAGGCATTTACCCCCTGCTCTGCCAGCAATTCATAGGTGCGGGCCATATCCGGATTGCGAAACTGGCTGCCCACTGCTGGCAGCTGCCCCTGCGGCAGATAAAGCTGCTGAGTGCTGGTAAAGGCGGCAAAGCGAGCTTGGTTGCGCTCAATTTGCTCAGCAAAGGTAGCGTCTACGGTAAAGCCCGTTTGCGCCAGGGCGATCGCGGGTTGCAGTATCTCTGCTAGCGATTTCGTGCCATAGCGCGACAGGGCCGTTTGCCAGTTCAGCGGCGTGCCGGGCACCCCCACCGCCAGCCCGCTGGTGATGCGGTTGGGAAAAAACGGCAGCGTCTCACCCGTGGCACTGTCTGGATCCACAAACAGATCAGGGGTGGTGGCGGCAGGGGCGGTTTCTCGACCATCCAAAGTGACGACAAACTCGCGGGTGGGGTCGTAAATCACCATAAAGCCGCCCCCACCAATGCCCGCCGAAAAGGGATCGGTGACGCCCAGCGCCGCCGCCGTCGCGACTGCCGCATCCACCGCATTGCCGCCAGCTTGGAGCACATCAATGCCCACCTGCGTGGCGCGCTGATCGACGCTGGCCACTGCCCCGCCTGTCCCCATCGCCACGTGACTGACCTGTGATCGCCCCGCCAGCGGCCAGATCAGAGTCAGAACAATCAAGAGACCGGTGCCGAAACCAGCGATCGCCCACGGTAAGCTACGACGTCTAATCATCTGACAGTTATCCTGCGAGAAAAGTTGGGTACCTGCCTGGAAACTTGGCGTTGGGGACAGCTCCTGGCAAGAACAGCTGGGTGTCACTTTACCGCTGATTACAGTTTCAGTCAGCTACAAAACTCAGGTTGCGAGAATCGTGAGTGGAACAGCATTGCCGATCACGGTCGGTCAGCAGCTTAATGCTTCTTCATAGGTTGTGCCCGATGGGACTCCAAAATTGATGCGACCATGAAGAAAGCGCTGGTCAGGCGTTGAGCCCTTATCCCCGCGAGCTAGACGGGTGATCTTGCGTGATGAATTCTGTTTTGATACCGGTTGTTAGCACTCTCTATGACAGTTGCACCCTCACGGTCGAATACCCTTCCGCAATATTCCCCCATTCTTCGTGCCCTCAAAACCGGTCTGCGCTTGGCTCGCCAGACCAATGCTGAGCGCATTGCTAGCCTGTCGTTTCCCCTACCACAGCTAGATCCGTTAGCCGTCTTGTTGACCTTACCCGTCGCGGGTCAGCGTCAGTGCTATTTTGAATCGCCGTCGCGGGGGCAAGCGATCGCCGCTTGGGATGCCTTAATTGACGAAAGCTTTAGTGGCCGCGATCGCTTCCAGGCGGCTCGTCATTCGTTAGAAACCTGGCAGACGCGGGTCAAGTCTTTTTCTGACCGGCGCGAAGGGCCTTATTTTTTCTGCAGTTTTTCGTTTTTTGACACCCTCACGCCAGAGCTGGCAGGGTTTGCCCCCGCCACATTGTTGTTGACCCGCTGGCAAGTCGTGCGCCACCGCCACCGCTGCACGCTGATCGCCAATGTGCGGCTCAGTCCCCAGACGCGGCTCGCGCCCCTCGCCCGCGAGATCGCTGAGCAGGTGGGTAAACTCCAGGCGTTTAGCCCCGGTCAGCGGCCCATTGAGTTAGCGGGCTGGGGTGAGTCTGACCTGCAGCCCCAGCTGTCTGACCCAGTGCGGCAAGCCCTACAGCAAAAGGTGCGTCAAACCTTGGGTGCTATTCAAGCCCAACAGTTACAAAAACAGGTCATTGCCCATGCCCTTGATGTGACGCGGAGTGACGCCTTTCGGCGCGAGGTCGCACTGCCTCGGCTGCGATCGCGCTATCCCGCCTGCTATATCTTTTCGTTCTCCGGGGCTCACGATAGTCACTTTATCGGGGCCAGCCCCGAACGGCTGCTCAGCATTCGTCAGGGGCGGTTGGTCACCGATGCCCTGGCGGGGTCAGCGCCGCGCGGCAAAACGGCAGCGGAGGATTTTGCCCTGGGTCAGCAACTGCTCAACACGCCCAAAGAGCAGCGGGAGCATCAGCTGGTTTTAGACTTCATCGTGCGGCAGTTAGAAGCCGCCGGACTGACGCCCTGATACAGCACCCCGCCGGGCCTGTTACGCCTGTCTAACATTCAGCATCTGCATACGCCCATTGGCGCGGATTTGCCTCGCCAACTCTCACCGCTAGCCCTAGTGGAATCTTTGCACCCGACCCCAGCAGTGGCGGGAGTCCCGACCCGAGCCGCCTGTGAGCTCATTCGGCAGAGTGAGACCTGCGATCGCGGGCTGTATGCCGCCCCGTTAGGTTGGGTCGATCCCTACGGCAATAGCGAGTTCATTGTCGGCATTCGCTCGGCACTCATTCAAAACCAGCGGGCGCGGCTCTACGCGGGGGCGGGCATCGTCGCGGGCTCTGATCCGGAAAAAGAGCTGGCGGAAATTCAGCTAAAGCTGCAGGCACTAGCGAACGCCCTGGGATAGCGCCTACCCTGGTGAATCAACGATGACAGCGATCGCCGATCGCCGCGTCAGTCTCAACCCATCGCCCCCCCTTGAATCAACCAGAGATCCATAAAGGCTTGCCCGTCTATCAGGCACGACGGGTGATTTCAGCGCAGCGGCAGGGCAGTTCGCGTCCGGTCGTGGTGGAAACGGCAGCAGGATATTTTTTCACCAAGCTCCGGGGCGCAGCACAGGGCACCGCCGCTTTAGTCGCCGAGATTGTAGTGGCGGCATTGGCCGAAGCCTTAGAGTTATGGGTGCCCGCTCAGGCGCTCATTGTGATCGATGCGACCACTCCCAGTGACGATCAAGAGGATGAATTACTCGATCTCCTCAGCGCCAGCAGCGGCCTCAACGTCGGATTTCAATACCTGCCAGGAGCCCGCGATCTTCGTCCTGAAGAGATTGAGGCGGTTGACGAGGCGTTGGCCTGCCAGGTGCTCTGGCTCGATAGTTTGGTGATGAATGTCGATCGCCGCAGCCACAATCCCAATCTCATGTGGTATCAGAATCAGCTCTGGCTGATCGATCATGGGGCGGCCCTGCCCTTTCAATACCACTGGGCAGCGGTGACGGAAAATTCGCCTCGGAATGAGCAATACGCGATGACCCAACACCTCTTTTGGCCTCGTGCCCAGACGCTAGATCAGTGGGATGAGCCCCTCACAGCCAGACTGTCTGCCCCCGTTCTACAAAGCGCGATCGCGAAAATTCCCGATTGCTTTTTAGCACCGCTACTCGCGTCTCCCCATCCTGTGTCTGCCGACCAGATTGAACGACGACGGCAAGCCTATGCGGCGTTTTTGTGGAAGCGGCTGAAGTCGCCTCGACCGTTTATGAATACGTGGTTAGCCCACCATTCCCCCACGTCCGAATCGGCACCGGGCGATCGCAACGAGTCTTGATGGCTTGTTTAGCCTCGCTGCGATCGCCATCTCACGGTGAAGCTGAGCCACGGTCAAAGTTTTCGTTGTCAGCCCAACAGCCCAAATTCCACATCGAGCAAGCGTGGAAAAGTTGAAAAGCTAGCTCAGGATTGAGCATCGATTATCGTTGCTACCATTTCAGAAGTCGTAGAAATAGTGTCATTCCGATGAGCCACGATGCCGCGTCAGAGTCGTTTCCATCTCTTGTGACGGAACGGCTGTGGCTGCGGCAAACCACGTTAGCAGATGGTCAAGATATCTTTGCGGTGTTTGCCGATCCGCAGGTCACTGAATTTCACAACCTTGAAACATTTCAGGTGCTTGATGAAGCGCTCAGAGTCGTTGAGCGTAGAGCCGAAATCTTTAGGGATGGACACGGCGTACGCTGGGGAATTGAACTCAAGGCCACCCAACATATCGTGGGTTCTTGCGGGTTTTCCTGGCATCCAGATCCAGCGGGCAAGGGCGCTGAGATGGGTTATGAGCTAGCGAGTGGGCTTTGGCAACAAGGCATCATGAGTGAAGCGTTATCGGCCATCCTCCGATATGGGTTCGAAACGAAAGGACTGAGCTTCGTCATTGCCCAAGTGATGCTAGACAACGTAGCGTCTAGAAGATTGCTGCAGAAACTTGGCTTTAAGAGTCAGACAATTATCGAGCAGGGCGGCTTCTGGAAAGGTCAGCACCACGACTTAGAGCAGTTCGCACTAGAACCGTCTGATTTTGTGTTCTAAGCCTCCGGCTATGGAACAGTATGAACTGCTGATTGACTTGCTCCTGAAGAAGCAGGACGCGATTTTGGGACAGTGCTCGCATACGTTCAGCCGGAACCAAATTCACTCAAACATTAGCGGCATACTGCAAACACAGTTACGAAAGCTGAATTTTAGTACTCAATCTGGCTCGTCCCTCCTAGAGTCGAAGCAAGATGTCAGCCCGATTCTCCGAAACGAGACGAGAAATCTAGCCCCCCTGCCCCTTGCCCCCGGCAGTGCCAAGATTGCCTTGAGCGTTCGATCACTGAGCATTGATATAAGCGTGTTCTTCCCCCCTGCTGAGGCCCTAACCCCATGACTCAAAGTCCTTCTACACCCTCAGCCGAGGCTGAGTCCCAAACTTGCAAAATCCCCATTGTCAAAACTCATCAAGATTATCAAGTCTTTCGCATCAGCCCGGAAGACCGCAACCGGCTGGCAATTGTCTTCGATCCCAAAACCGCCGATGTTTCGCTAACCTACTGCGTGGAAATTTTTGAAGCGGGGGGTGAAACGCCCTCCCATCGTCACAATGCCGCAGTCGAGATGTTTTATGTGCTGAAGGGTGAGGGCGAAGCAGTCTGCGATGGCAAAACCGTGCCGCTGCACACCGGCGACAGTATTTTGATTCCCAACAGCGGCACCCATGAAGTGCGCAATGTGGGGCGCGATCGCCTCTATATGCTCTGCATCATGGTACCGAACGAAGACTTCGCTGAACTGATTCGCAATGGGGTGCCCGATCAGCTAGATGAAGAAGATCTGCGCGTTCTCAGCCGCCAAGATATGTTGGTGTCCTGCTGAGCGCACGGTTTGGTTTTGATATCTCTACTGCAGAAGCGATAAATGCAGGTCATGAGAGGGTGGCGAGTGGCGGGTAGAGGGCAGACTTCTATCGCTCTGAAAATAGTCCAAGATCCCCGGTTTCTGGCCCTGATTCAGAAAGGAGCCGATTTGCCCAACAGAAACCGAGGATCTGAGCAATACTCAGGTCGTGCTGGAAATTCGGCCGAGCGCGGCTGGCAATCGCCTAATCCGCTGCCTGATGAATCAAACTGGCAGTGACTTCTAACGCTGCGGCATCAACGGAGATATCTGTCAGCCCTTGCTGGAGGGCGGCTACCACCGCGTTGGGGTGGTGGATCGGGGAAGTGCCGCAAAGACAGCAGGCGATCTGCAATTGCTGAGCGGATTGAATCAGCTGCGCGATCGCGCTCTGGACAACGGGGTGCGTTTCATCAAAATGGGCGGAAAATAGCTGCTGATCGCGATCGATGCCCAGCAGTAGCTGAGTCAGGTCATGGGTGCCGATCGCGATGCCCTGTACGCCGGCCGCCACATAGTCTGGCAATAAAAACAGCACTGACGGCACTTCGGCCATGATCCACAGCTCAAAGTCAGGATGCTGATCAAGACCAATTGCCTGCACCTGCGCTCGACAGTCGGTAAACTCGGCCACCGTGCGCACAAAGGGCAAGAGCAGCTGCAAATTGCCGTAGCCTTCATCTTGCAAACGCTTGAGTAGCTGTAGCTCGAGTTGAAAGAAGCCGGGCTGTTGCCCATAGCTAAACGTGCCCCGTATCCCCAGCATCGGATTAGCTTCGACCGGGGGGGCACCCGTCAACTGGGCAAATTCACTGGTGCGAATGTCGAGGCTGCGATAGCGCACGGGTCGAGGAGCAAAGGCAGCCAAAATCGGGCGCAGTTGCCCGAGTAGTCGCTCCAGCAAGACGTCCTGTTGGCCCTGAGCAATCCACTGGTAAGGGTGCAACCGCTCTAACACCGGCAGCATCAACCATTCCGATCGCAGCAATCCAACTCCGGCCACCGGCAGGGCTGAGGTGGTCGCCGCCAGCTCTGGTTGGCTGAGGTTGAGCCAGATGGCGGTGCGCGAGGAGACCTCAAGCCTGGAGGTCGTCAGGGCCGGTAGCACCCGTTTAGCGGCGGGTTTCAGGTCGGGTAGCGATTTAATCAGGCCGCGATCGCCATCAATATGCAACCCTTCCCCCGGTTGGAAGTGATGAGTCGCATTGGCCACTCCCACCACGGCTGGCAGCCCCAACTCGCGAGCCAACACGGCCGCGTGGGACGTCAGCCCGCCTCGCTCCGAAATGATGCCAGCGGCAGTTTTTAACAGTGGCAGCCATTCTGGCATCACTTCAGCAGCAATGACAATCTGATGCTGCGCCGAGACAGGTAAAGGCGTCTCCGGACTCAAAATCAAAGCTCGACCCTGCCCCTGCCCCGGCGCGGCGGCATGCCCAGAAACGGGCTCATCGGTGGCAGACATGACCGCCGAGGTGGCAAAGGGTTGCAGCGGCCACCCACTGGCTTGGGTAATGTGCAGCGTTTGAGTGGGTCCGATAATGCCCCATTCAATTTGCAGGGGGCGCTCAGTCCAAGTGCCCAACCACTTCGCTAAGGTCCAGAGTCGACGCTCCAGGCTGTCGTCGATGAAGGCCCGCGTCGGCTGTGTCAGCAGCGTCCGCTGTAAGCAGTTATCAATTAAAAATGTGGGTGAGGCCGAGTCACGCTCGCCCAGCCGATAGCCCTGTTCTTGATAGCCTGCCTGCCAGGCAAACTGTGGCCCTAGGGGCAATTTGCCCTCATAGGTAGCGGGACAAACCTCGGGCATCGCGGCGATTTGTCCCTGCACGGCGGCGAGCGCGACCGTCTCGGCAGAGCGCACCGTTAACGTGCCCG
>JBHJJI010000122.1:0-28480 GCA_050042805.1 Leptolyngbyaceae cyanobacterium | reverse complement strand
CGGCATGTGGCTTACACAATTTCCGCTTGACCCATCGGAGAACACAAGGCAACGCCTTGAGCCAAGCTGCCTAGGTCTCAACCGCCTGGGGAAGATGCTGACTCAAAACGATTACTCTCTTATTTCCGATAAAGTCTATTGCCTAATTCAAGGTGATGCGCCTTGGCTACCGACCACTCAGATTGTTCAAGGGTAAGGATCTCATGTCTCCTCACAGCTTGATCGCACCCACCATAATCACAAATGTTTGATGACTGCCAGTCTTGCAAAACTGCTCTACGGGCTCAAATCCCAGTCGCTGCCAAAGCCGCTGTGCCCTGAGGTTGAACGTGGCAATGGTGATGCGAAAATGCCGCGCACCAAACCGGGTACGGCCATACTGAACAACCGCTGTGGCATAGTATTGGCCTTGCCCCTGACCGATGAGATCAGGATGCAGGCCCATGCCAACGTCTAAGGCTGTGGCATCATAGCGGCCACCACTCACCTGCCCGTCTGGCCCAAAAGAACAAAACCCAGCGAGGGTGTTGTCAGGCTGCATAAGGGCAAAAAAAGCATTCTGAGGATTGAGCAGATCAGCCAAATCATCCGGTGCAAGATTGTAGACGTCATAGGGCGGCGGATAACGCCAACTGAGAATCGCTAGGGCGTGGGCGCGGTGGAGCGGACAAAATTGTAGGCTCACATTTACTGGAACAAGAATAGACATGGAACAAGCAGGGTTAGGAATGATGCAAGAGTCCCCTGTATCCCCCAAATCTGGGGAATTTTGAATCCGATTCCCCCAGATTTAGGGGTTAAGGGGCCAAAATCGGCTTCAACGGCGTCAGTCCTGAGGAGGTCAGGGCTGGAACATTGAGCGGCTGATCCGGCTCAATGCAACCCTCTCTTGAGGGTAATCCGGTACGATCTCCCTGACGATGCCTCATCGGCAACGGCATAATCACGGATTGTGTAGCGCAGCTGAACCCATTTGGGGTGAAGGTTTTTATCTAGAGCATTGCCGACGGCCAGCCAGTAGTCTATCTTTCTGCTATCGGGGCTGTAGTTTTCACTATTGAGCCTTGGTCAGGGTCTGCGCCAAAGTGTGAGGATATCGTTCGTGCTGGCTGTCCGGTTTTGTTGCTTGCCCTTACTTTTTCCTCATCTACCATGGTTGCGATCGCCTCTGCCTCAGTCTCTACGCCTCCCTCTTCCCTTAAGACGATGACTTCTAAAGTGGCTTCGGGCAGCGATCAGCGAACGATCTTCGTCGTTGAAGATCACCCCACGACCTTGGCCGGTATCCACAGCATTCTGGAGCGATTTGGCAGCAACATCGCGCTGGAAACATTGACCACGCTACAGGCGGCTAGAGAAGCCATTCGGCGGCTGCGACCCGACTTATTGGTGCTGGACTTACAGCTACCCGAAGGCCCCGGCGAGCAAGCCGCCACAGAGTTTGGTATTCAGTTCTTAAAAAGTCTGATGAAAGACTATCCCGAACTCAATATCGCCATCCACACCTCTTACCCCGACGCCTTGGTGAGGATTATTCCTGACATTGATAACCATCGCGGCGGCTTCACCGTGACCAGCAAAGATAGCGCCACTGACAAAGCCTTTGAACGTTTCAAGGCGGCTTTGCAGGGCTACACCCACACCCGCGATATTCGCAGCCTCAAAGCCGGACTCGAACTCAAACCCGAGTGGCTCGAAACCCTGGATCTGGCTTGCAAAGATGGGTATCAAGACCGGGCGATCGCTAAGCACCTGCACGTCTCCGAAAGCATGGTGCGCAACTTCTGGAGCAAAATTTACGACGTGCTAGGCATCTATCCCGAAGATGCTAAAGAAGAGGGCCGCAACCTGCGCATTGTCACTTGTCTCAAAGCGCGGGATGAAGGCTTGATCGAATAGCCCTGCCAACTATGCTGCCGTTCTTAAAAGTCTCTCTCACAGGCATTCGACACTTCTTTCAGCAATCTTCGCGTTGGCCGGTGGGGTATGTCATGATTGCGGGCTTAGTCGCGGCTCGCTGGTTGGGCCTGTTTGCCACCCTCGAATTGGCTGTATTCGATATTTTTTTGCGGAGCCGCCCGGCGGAAGGCATCGATGAGCAAGTCGTCATTGTGCTCATCGAGCAAGACCCGGTGCGAGTGGATGCGAACCTTTCAGAGTCACAACTCGCAGAACTGCTGGAAATCATTTTCTCAGCGCAACCCACAGTCGTGGGCCTGAACGTCTTCCGAGAAGAATTTAGCGATGATCTCGGTCGAGAACAGTTGCTCAACCTGTTTGAAACCCATAAAAATCTCATTGGGGTTGAGAAAGTCTTGCCGCCTCGACCCATCCCGCCAATTGCACCCTTGTCTGACAGCGTGGCGCAAAATCAGTTTGGCTTGAATGACGTTCCCCTCGATCGCGATGGTCGCATCAGGCGGGTATTTGTGGGAGCTTATTTGCCAGATGACAACGATGACTCAACTGATAATCCCTTCAGATTTTCGTTTTCTTTCAAATTGGCCGAAAAGTATTTGACGACTAAGGGGTATGCTCTCGAAAATCATCCAGACAATCCCGATATTCCAATTTTCAAAGATCCTGAATCGCCGGGTTTTACTTCGATTCCCATCTTGGAAAATGATTCGGGGGGGTATGTTCGTGAAGCTGACATCAGCAAGATTCAAACCCTGCTAAATTTCAGGTCTGGCTCTGAAACCTTACAAGTAATCGATGCCTCAAAATTGTTTGACCGATCTCAAGACCTTGAAGCCTTAACGGACAAAGTTGTCATTGTCGATGAAGTTGATGCCTACTTCCCGCGATTTTTGCCAATTTCAGCCTCTTCTAACCTCATTCAAGACTCTGAAACTCGCGATATCCTACCCCGCATTGGGATTACTGGCCCTGAGTTAGAAGCCCATGCCACCAGCCAACTCATCCGCTCAGCCATAGATACGCGTCCACTTATTAGAGTCATCCCGTTTTGGGCTGAAGATCTTCTGATTGTGTCGGCGGGGTTGCTGGGCATTGCCATTAGCATCTCTTTTCGTTCAACTTTGAGAAGCCTGATCAGCCTAGCGATTGTGACGCTGATGGTCGTGGGCGTGTGCTATCTGAGCCTTTATCGGTTTGGCCTGTGGCTACCAGTGGCTCCGATCGCGATTAGCCTCCCCTTAGCGGGGATAACTTACTTAGGCTTTAACTATCGCAGCCAGCGCAGCGCTCTACGCAGCCAAGAGGCCGCTTTGGTCGAAGTTCAAGTCCTAGAGGCAGAAAGACAGAAAGCGATTGAGCGGGCTTTTAGTGCCATTCATGCTGGCCCCCTGCAGCGACTGTCGAGTCTCTTACGAAGTGCCAAAGATGGCAAAACCGAGCAATCCTTTGTATTAGAAGAACTCACCGCACTTAATCAGGAGATTAGGGGGGTCGGTGAGCGGCTGAGGCAAGAAGCCATTGGCGATGTTTATTTTTTCTACTCTCAAGGGGATATCAAGTTAGACCTGACGCACCCCATGCACGAAGTGCTCTATGAGGTGTATAGCCTTGCGGTTAAGCGCAAATTGCCAGGATTTGAAACTGTGAAGGTGCGGGCTGTATCGATTGAACCGTTTAACTGTGGTCAGCTGAACTTAGATGTCAAAAGACAGCTGTGCTGGTTCCTCGAAGAGTCTCTCCAAAATATTGGCAAGCATGCACTGGGGACAACTCGAATTCAAGTCTTAGGCAAGAATATCAACGATTTTTACAGTTTAAAAATAGAAGACAACGGGCCGGGCATCCAATCTACACATATTGGGGATGGAACTCAATCTTCTTATCGATTAGAATTAATGCTAAGTGGTAAGTTCTCTCGTTTTTCCAAAAGAGATGGCAAGGGGACGGTCTGCGAACTCTCTTGGCCTTCTATCAAGTAGTTGTTGGTTTTATTGAATCATTATCTAAGTTGTAAATAGCCATGTTATTCTCTCGTTCAAACTTTATCTTGATAAAAATTTCATTAGTTAGCTTGTTGGCGATCGCCAGCGTTTTTCAATTAAGCGGCCAGGCTTTTGCCGATTATGTCCCCCAAGGAGGAGATCCCCCACCCGGCAGAAGCTCAACCTCTGGATAAACAGCTCCCCTTGAATATGGTACAATTGTACCATATTCAAGGGGTCTAATGCCATGTCTTTTATTCCAATAATGGCCAGCTTTTTAGAGGCTCTAATCCTTCTAGCGAGTTGCGGGGTTGTAGCACCCCGCTACGACCTGGTTGACTATCAGCCTCAGGGCGGTACGCCGCCACCTGGGGGAAGTACCACCTCAGCAATGCAGGTAACTGCTCAAGCTGAAGGGCGGTATGAGCAACTACAGCGCATGTAAACGTTTTCGCAGCCGATCGCTCCGCAGAGATTGGCTATTTGTGTTTGCTGCAGTGCGGACTGGTGTTTTCTCTACAAAATCAGAATCAAAACGCATTGCTGCTATTTGAGTGAAATTACTAGGCTTAGGGTGGTTCTCGATAAGGGAGATCGTCATGAGTTTACTTAATACGCTGTTTAGCTCTGAAGTGGGGGAAACGAATTTCTTCGAGACTACGTATCCCTTAACCAATGATTTTTTGGGCGACGACTCCATTGCTTGGCACTCGGAAGACGATGCGATGGCGGTCGTTAAGACCGACATTGAACCAGGACAACTGGGCCGGGTGAAGTTTCAGGGCGTGCGCTGGCGAGCCTATTGCGATCGCGCCCTGACGATTCCGTTAGGCACCCAGGTACGGGTTTTAGGGCGACGAGCCAATATCTTAGTGGTTGAGCCGATTGAAGTCGGTGCTGTCGCGTAAGCCGTTAACGGTCGGCACGATGGTGCCAACATTCGCAAAGCGCCCTAGCTGCCATCACAGCCAGGGCGCTTTGTCTTGAAGTCCGCCGCTCCAACACCACCGCTACGAACTTTAGTTGGCTGAACTGTCTGATGTTCGAGCGTTTTGTCCCAGCCGGTGGCATTAGCCAGGTCACTGTTCTGCGACTAATTAACTCTCACCAACCGAATTTCGGTGCGCTGCTGCTGAGGATCAGCAGGATCAACGCCCGGCAGCGGCAGATCAAAGCCCTTACCCTCTGCCACAATGTTGTGCTGCAAGCCTTGGCTGCGGAGATAGTCCACCACCACTTGAGCCCGCTCTTGGCTGAGCTGCTGGTTTAAGTCTGCTGAGCCCGTTCTAGAGGTGTGACCAATGACGCGCACCGCCACCGTTTCCGGGTTGAATTCCTGAATTTCTTGCGTCAGCCCCTGCAACGTCTGCTGACCAGCGGCGGTCAATTGAGCGGAACCCGTACCAAACTCGACTTTCCCCTGCACATTGAGGTTACCGATATCCGGGGCGGCTTGCACTTCGGCAGCGGTTACCTGCGGCACCACCAACGTTTGCTCGGTGCTGCCCGCTAGGCGTTCCGCCAGGTCAGGGTTGTCGCTGCGTACAAGATCGATGAGGGTTTGAGTATTTTGCGCCGCCTCTTGCAAATGCACCTCGGTGAACAGCGTTTCTGGGCTGCTGGGCACATCGTTCAGGCGGCCTGACAGCACGAGCACCGCTGCGATCGCCTCAATCCGGCGCTGCAGCGTACCATCGGTCATCCAGGCTTGGGCTTCGGCAGCGGTAAAGAAATCAATGCCCTGCAAAACTGCGCCTGCATCAGCCGGGGAGAGCGCACCATCTTCAGCGATTTGGGCCTGAAGCTGTGAGGCGTCGCGCACATTGGCATCAATGCGGCGATAGTAGTTTTTGAGAAAGGTGTTAATCACCTCGGGGCGAGATTGCACCAGCTGATCAGAGGCCACAATCACATCCACAATTGAGTTAGGGGCGTCGTTGCTCGACAGCACGACGGTATACCCCTGCTGGCGTGCTTGGGCGACAAACGGTTCCCACAGCACCGCGAGCGCGACGTTTTCTTGGGAGTCTTGCATGAGTGACCAGGCTTCCGAAGCATCAGCCACGCGCACCAGTTCAAAATCAGCCAGATTAAACGCGTCAAACTTGGTATCGAGCACGAGAGCCAGATATTCGCTGGGAGTATCACCTGCAAAGGCAATTTTGAGCGGCTGTCCCTGACTTTGCGCCTGTTGGAGGAGTGGGGCTAAATCTAGTAAGGAGGTCAGATCTGGATACTTCAGGGTATTCAGCACGACCGCATCGGCCCCGATGGTGCGATCGATCAGGCCCACAATTTGGCCTTGAGGCTGCTGCTGCACGTACTGATCTAACGTCGTGACGATGATGTCGGCGGTGCCCTGATTCAGCGCTTCAGCTCGGGCCGTTTGATCGAATTCATCGCCATAGGTCAGAGTCAAGCCCGTATCCGCCAAGACCGTTTGAAAGGCTGCGTTGCGAAAGGTGCTGTAGCCACTGAACGTGTCTCCTAGCAGGGTGATCTGCGTCGCATTACGTGGCGTGACGCCAGTCTGCTGACTGGATGTGTCGCTTCTACCCAAGAGGTTCGGGGCTGTTTTGTTGAGATACCAAGCGCCACCGCCCAAGAGCCCAGCAGTGATTGCGAGGGTGCCAAACAGGGCCGGATAGTTGGTTTTGGTCATTGCAATAATTGTGCGTCCATTAGGACATAACTACAGCTTGTATACCCACAATTTCTGGAATTTTGACGACATCGTGCGCAAACGTCATCGGTTCTCGATCAGTGACAAACTAGCCGTGCCAGCGGTATTCAGCCAGGTTGCCATCGTGTATTCGCTGGGGCGATCGCCCTTCAATTGGGGCTAATCGGCGATGCATGAACAACCGTTGATGTGACGATTCTATGGTCAGGCAGACTAACAAAATTTTTGCAATGCCAGCCGCGCCGCGCCCGCGACCCCCGCCTGATTGCCCAGCTTCGCGATCAGCAGCTGCAATCCCTCCCGAGAACTGGGGAGCACACGTTGTTCGATTTCTTGCCAAACAGTCGGTAAAAACAGATCGGCCCCAGCACTAATACCGCCGCCCAGAATAATCGCTTCTGGTGTCAATACATAAATTAAGCTGGCTAACCCAGCTCCCAAATAGCGTCCGTATTGTTGCCAATAGGCGATCGCGGTCGCATCGCCAGCTAGGGCTTGGGCCGCCAGTTTACCCGGCTCGCAATCCATCTCACGCCGAATCGCCTGCACGGAGCAATGCTGTTCTAGGGAGCCTCGGTTGCCGCTGTTACAGGGCGGCCCCTCCGGATTCAGCGTGATCAGTCCTAACTCACCCGCTGTACCGGTGTGGCCGACAAACAGTTGGCCGTCCAAAATGATGGCTCCTCCCACGCCCGTCCCCAACGTCAGCACAATCAAGTTAGAGAAGTCGCAGCCTGCGCCGAGCCAAGCTTCGCCCAAGCCCGCACAGTTAGCATCGTTAGCTAAGGCTGTTGGCAAACCGGTCTGAGTTTCGATCCACTCGGCTAGGGGCACATCTTGCCATCCTTCTAGGTTAATGGCGACGCGAGCGACACGGCCAGCAGCATCAGCGGGACCAGGCGTGCCAATGCCGATCGCCCGCACCTGCCGATCGGGAGCAAGCTGATCAATGGCAGTGACCATCGCTGCCGCCACGGCCTTGGGCGTCGCCGGTTGGGGGGTGGCGATCGTGAGCACCTCTAAACAGAGGCCGGTTTCGGCATAGCGACCCAGCTTGATCGCCGTGCCGCCAAGGTCGATGCCAATGACTTGAGCAGGATTTGTCACAGTGTTTCACCACAACCGAGTATCGCCAGCATTGTCCCAGATTTGCGGCGGCGATGAGTGTTTCTGCACCATGCCACCTGTGGACTGCGGAACAACTGCAGATTGGAGAGACAGAAACGTGCCCAGACCGATCCGTCGGCAGAGACATCAGAACGCGCGTCCAGGCAGGGTAAGCGATCGGTGAGCACGGTAGGCAGAAGGGCGGCGGCGATTTATAGTGGCGAAGGATTTATCACAAACTGGCCCTTGGGGAGAGATTATATGAGTGCTGTGAGTTCGCAACGACTGCATCAACTCCCCAAACACTTAGCGATCGCGGGGGTGGCTTTGCTCACCGCCCTATGGACGCCATCAATGGCGCGCGGGGCGATCGCCAGCAACACACCGGAGACGGTGGACATTGAAGTCAGTCAGCTCCCTCAACAGTCCCGAGAGGCTCAATTTTGCGCTGAGGATCTACCGCGCGCGATCGATAGAGTGGTGGGTCGTCCTCAGTTCAACACGGCCAACTGGGGAATTGTCGTTTATCCCCTCAATGACGGGCGGACGCTCTACAGCCGTAACGCTGACACAATGTTGATTCCTGCCTCTAATACCAAGCTCTTCACGACAGCTGCGACGATTCGTATCCTCTTAGAGCGGGCTCCTGATGCGCTCTCGGAAATGACAGAAGACCTTAATCTCGTTAACCGCAATAGCAACAACGCTCGCGCCGACGACCTGCTACGCCGCATTGGCGGCCAGTATCAGGTGCAGGCGGCTTTAGAGCCCCTGGGGGTGAGCCCTGACGGTTATATTCAGGCGGATGGTTCTGGTCTTTCTCGCGCCAACCGAGCCCAGCCTTCTACCCTAGTAAGTCTGCTTAAAGGGATGCATGAAACTGATAGCAGTGGTCTGTTCTACAGTTCTTTACCAGTAGGCGGTGTCAACGGCACGCTGCGCAACCGCTTTAAGGGCACGGCAGCTCAAGGTAAGCTGCATGCCAAAACAGGCACGCTGCGCGGTGTCAGAGCGCTGTCAGGCTATTTAGAAACCAATGACTACGGCACGGTAGTCTTTAGCGTACTGGTCAACCAGTCTGGTCAATCCGGCACGGTGATGTTAGATGCGATCGATGAGCTAGTGCTGCTGATGGCCAAACTAGAAGCGTGTGGCTAGTAGACTGCGGCGTGATTTTATCAACCATTGCTGATGGCTGAGGAGCAGCGGGGGCAAGGGGCCAAGAAACGGAAAGGGTCGTCTGACTGCTGCCGTGGAATACTCGGCACTGCTCAATCCAGGGAATGATGCAACCGCTTGCCCGCCAAATTTTGCGTCTTGATGTTGGGAAGTCGCTCAGAATTGGGAGGAGTCAAATCCCTTCATGCATAGGGGTAAAAGGGCCAAAAGAGTCAAGGCGAAAACCTAGGCACACCTGCAATGGGTAACGCCTGTCGCTCAATCCGCTTGAAACTCGCGTGTAGAGGATGTTTAATCAGCATTTACCGGGACTACCCGAGTTGACCATTGCTAGCCGATGGGGAAGCGAGCGACAGTGTCGGCAGCGTTCAGCCTGAGGGCGATCGCATATTTGCGGATGAACGCGCGGATATAAAAGGGCTCTGGTAGCGCATCTAAGTCGCCTTGCTCGATCGCTTCGAGAGCATAGCGCTGAATATAAGTTTGGCAGTGAATATCCTGTAGAGAGAGCCCCTGGCCTTCGCGCTCTTGCTTGAGATCGCGGCCAATTTGCGCCAGGCAGTTTTGTTGAGCAGCCTTCTGAGCGGTTTTGTCAGCCATCAGACGCTGCTGTTTTGACGAAAACCGGATGGGCGATGCACTGTTCATCAAACTAGGCTGGGCTGAGATCATCTCGGGTGCCGGACGCGCTGCCAGGGCCGACTGGGGCAGCTCTTGATGACGAACTGATTGTTCGGCTGAGACTGGGCCAGTCGGTTCGCTCGCTTTAATTTTCTGGTCGAGGCGACGGCGATTGATCAGGCCGATGGCGACTAAGGCGGTTAACGGCACCGAGGCAGCGGTGACCTGCTGGGCGGCCAGAGACATTGCGGCACTTGCCCCCGCACCAAAAATGAGCGCGTACTCTGTCGAAGACGACAGTTTAGAGTCTGGCTTCGGTATTTCCATAGCATTCATACATAGCAGGGACTCCTACGCTTTCGGAAACCCTGATTCAGAATCCGGATAGTGCAACAGAAATCAGCAGACGTACGGAAGCGTGGCGTGTGCAATCAAACGTGGCTACATCCGTTCGATCACCTGAATGCCTAACAGCGAGAGACCGAGCTGTAGCGTCCGCGCCGTCAAGTCACACAGCATGAGCCGCGAAGTGCGCTGCGGTTCGTCAGCCTGCAAAACAGAGCAACGATCGTAAAACTGATTGAACTTTTGACTCAGTTCAAATAGATATTGACACAACCGATTGGGATAGAGATCGCGCGCCACCTCAGAGATCGCTTCATCGAGTTGCAAAATGTGTTTCGCCAAGGCAAACTCGCTCTCGTCTTCGAGATGGATGGCGGCCTCAGCATCGAGCGTCTGCAGGTCAATCTGGCCCTTGCGGCTGATGCCTTGAACACGCACATAGGCATATAGCAAGTACGGTGCTGTATTGCCCTGCAGGGCCAGCATCTTGTCGTAGCTAAAGATGTAATTGCTGGTGCGGTTTTGGCTCAGATCAGCATACTTCACCGCGCCGATTCCCACGGTTTCGGCCACTGATTGAATAAACTCCGCCGTCTCGTCACGTCCCTCGGCCACGATCCGCGTTTCCAGATCGGTGCGCGCGCGGCTGATCGCCTCATCCAGCAAATCTTGAAGACGTACCGTCTCGCCGGAGCGGGTTTTGAATTTCTTGCCGTCTTCGCCTTGTACCAGACCGAAGGGCACGTGGGCCAGTTCCACGTCGTCGGGAATCCAACCGGCCTTAGCTGCGACCTGAAAGACCTGAGTGAAGTGACTCGCCTGCCCCACATCAACCACATTGAGAATCCGCTGGGCCTGCTCTTGTTGGGGGCGGTGACGAATGGCAGCCAAGTCGGTGTTGGCATAGTTAAACCCACCATTCGACTTTTGAATGATCAGCGGTTGCGGCTCCCCCGCTTTATTGGTAAACCCGTCGAGAAAAACGACCTGAGCCCCTTGATCTTCGACCAGCAGACCTTGATCTCTCAGGGCGGCAACCACGTCAGACAAGAGCGGATTATAGAAAGATTCGCCACGTTCAATGATACGGATGTCGAGGCGATCATAGATTTTCTGAAAGGCTTGGCGCGACTGATCGCAGAGGAGCTGCCAGGCGGCGATCGCCGCCGGCTCGCCAGACTGCAGTTCGACGACTGCCTGCCGCGATCGTTCCTTAAATTCCTCGTCGGTATCGAAGCGTTGTTTGGCCTGTTTATAGAACATGACCAAATCGCCAATATCCACGGCTGCAGCACTGGTCAAGGCTTCAGGGCAGACGGCGCGTAAATGGGTGATCAACATGCCAAACTGGGCGCCCCAGTCACCGACATGGGTGAGGCGCAGCACATCGTGACCCGTGAATTCCAGCACGCGGGCGAGCGAATCGCCGATGATGGTCGATCGCAAGTGCCCCACATGCATCTCTTTGGCAATATTAGGGCTGGAAAAGTCAACAATCACCTTTTGCGGCTGTTGAACTTGGGCGACGCCCAAGCGGGCATCGGGCGCAATGTCTTTCAGCTGCGCTTCCAGATACGCCGTTGTGAGACGCAGGTTAATGAATCCCGGCCCGGCAATTTCCGGCGGCTCACAGATATCGGCAACGTCGAGATGAGTCACGATCTGTTCGGCGATCACCCGAGGTTTGTTCTGCAGGCGTTTGGCCAGAGCCATCGCGACGTTGGCTTGATAATCCCCAAATTTGGGATTGCTGGCCGGTACCAAAACCGGATCGGTGCCCTGGAGTTCTGAGCCAAAGGCGTTGACCAAGGCTTGTTCTAGCCGAGCAGTGAGCGTCGCGATCGCAGACAACATAGACAATACTGAGCAGCTAGCAACCGCTGCTGCAAAAACACCTTTTTCATCCTAGGGCATCGCGGCCTAGCCACTCGACATCGCGCTCGACTGAGCGGCCCAATTCAGGTGCTCCGCTTCATCAAGTATCGATGACTCAATCAGTTGCGCGTCAGCCACTTTTGGCCGTTGAGTCGCTGCAGCGTGTAAAGCACCATCAAGTCGAGGGTGATGCGGCGCTCGTCGCCCATAAACTGCTCGACGGCGCTCGACGGACCTTTGCCCTGGCCGTAGTAGAAAAATTTAGGGCCTTTGATGTCTTCTTTCGTAAAGACGATATTGAACTGGCGATCGGTCCCCCCAGGCTTGTGTCCCTGTACTTGCCAATAGACATCGTCGCTTTCTGCCCCTTTGACGGCCAGTGGGCTTTTGTCAAACATCAGCTCAACGCCGTCCCAACCGCCATCTTTGAGCGCTTTGTCGAGTCCGGGCACAAAGTGCTGCTCCATAAACTCGTTGAAGGGCTTGTCTTCTAACTTCGGCGGTTTTTCTTTCTTCGCTTTGGGGGCAGCTTTAGCTTTTGCGCCGTCTGCGGTGTTTGCCGGTTGAGTCGTTTTTTCGTCAGCCATAACTCAGTTACGCCTATTCAATCCGAATGGTTCTAACAGTATTTGCGGGGAAGCTCTCGTATCCATAGTAAATGAAACAGCCTCCTAAGAAAGATGACTTTCTTAGAAGGCTGCAATGGTGTTTGGCTAACTTCGCGGTGGTGAAATCGAGGAATCAATCACCTAAGACAGAGTCGAGCTGAGCTGAGTGCGGCGCACGGTGGCCAACTCTGGATGGTGGGCTTGATCACCGTTGACGATGCCCACAGCTTCCAGGTCAGAATCCACCATCAGCTCTACGAGCTCTTGGAAGGTGACACTGGGCTCCCAACCGAGCTTGGCCTTGGTCTTCGCGGGGTCGCCAATCAAGAGATCGACTTCCGTCGGGCGCAGATAGCGAGGATCAAACGCCACATAGTCTTTCCAATTCAGGTTGACGCGACCAAAGGCAATTTGCAAGAACTCTTCGACCGAGTGGGTTTCACCCGTGGCGACCACATAGTCGTCAGCGGTTTCTTGCTGCAGCATCAGCCACATGGCGCGCACATAGTCTTTGGCGTATCCCCAATCGCGCTTGGCATCCAGGTTGCCGAGATAGATCTTGTCTTGCTGCTTGGCCGCAATGCGAGCCACGGCGCGAGTGATTTTGCGGGTAACAAAGGTCTCACCACGGCGGGGCGATTCATGGTTAAACAAGATGCCGTTGCAGGCAAACAGATCGTAGGACTCGCGGTAGTTAATGGTTTGCCAATGGGCGTAGAGCTTGGCACAGGCGTAAGGACTACGGGGATAGAAAGGCGTCGTCTCGCTCTGCGGAATCTCTTGCACCTTGCCATACATCTCGGAAGAGCCCGCTTGGTAGTAACGCACTTCATTGCCGGTGCGTTGCTGATAGTCGCGAATGGCTTCAAGCAGACGCAGTGCCCCCATCGCCACCGTGTCTACGGTGTATTCCGGCGAGTCAAAGCTCACGCGCACGTGGGATTGAGCGCCCAAATTGTAAACTTCAGCCGGCTCGACTTGCTCTAAGATGCGGCGCAGCATCGTGCCGTCGTTGAGGTCACCATAGTGCAAGAACAGGCGAGCATCTTCGTTATGCGGGTCAACGTAAACATGATCGAGGCGATCGGTATTAAAGGTCGAAGTTCGACGAATAATGCCGTGCACCTCATAGCCTTTTTCCAATAAAAGTTCTGCCAGGTAGGAACCAGCTTGACCGGTGATGCCGGTGATTAGGGCTCGTTTGGGTTGTGTCATGTTGGTTCAATATCCAGTAAATCTATATGGTGCAGGGGTCGAAGGCTGGTTGTTGATGCCTGTCGATGGTGACGGTTGCAAGGCGTCTGTTTATATTGCCCGTCTCAGTCACTAAGCATCGTCGGTCGGTCGCTGGGTTTGCTCCCAAGACATCACAGGTGCCTCTAGAGTTCCCAGTCAAGTTGTCAAGTTAGCTTTGCGACCAACCGACTCAAGATTGCTGTGGTCAGTAAACGTTGACCGGATTCATCGTTCGGTGCAAGCGGCCGGCAGTTGCCACACAGCAAAGCACAGGCCGCAGCTCAGTTGGGCCTTTTGACCGGCTTGGAGAGCCAGCGCAGGAGCCAGCAGACACCTTATCGGTAGATGATGGCCTAGAGCAGCCATGATGATGGGTGGGGCGATCGCTAGTATCTACTCGTTGACTGGATAGACGGGCCGTTGACTCGCCCTGTAGCCGCTGCTTTGAACTATAGCAAGCTGGAGTCTAAGCTTTCGGCTTCGCCAGGTGTTTGGGGTAAATGCAAACCACATTCTTGCTTGAGACCATGAAAGCGAGTGTCGCGATCGCTCGCATCGTCAACGGTGAGTGGGCGACTCGAATGCCAGTCGCCGACCGTGACATAGCCCTTCTCGAATAAGGGATGATAGGGCAGATCATAGGCCTGCAAGTAGGTGTAAATATCCTTCGCATGCCAGTTGAGAATGGGCAAAATCTTGTAAATGCCTTGTTGCTGAGTCACGACATCTAAGGTCTGACGATGGGCGGTTTGAGTGGCCCTTAATCCGGCAAACCAAGCCGTGGCATTGAGTTCTCGCAGGGCTCGCTGCATCGGTTCAACCTTACGGATGAAGTCATATTGGTTGAGCGCTTCGACGTCTTGTTGAGCCCAGAGCTTGCCGTACAAGGCTTCCATGCGAGCTGGGCTAGTTGATGACTGATAGACTTTGAGATTAAGGTCAAGTCGCTGAGTTAGCTCTTCCGCAAAGAGATAGGTTTCTGCCGGTAGATATCCGGTATCGACCCAAATCACGGGAATATCAGGGTTAACGCGGGTGACCAAGTGCAGCATCACAGCAGATTGAATACCAAAGCTGGTACTCATAATGGCTCCCGTGCTGAAAGTCTGATCAGCCCAAGCCACGATGGGTGTAGCGTCTTTGGTCGTGAGGTAAGTCTCTAGCTGCCGGTTGACTTGCTTCAGATCGATCATTCGGTATGAAATTTCGACTCTTCCCCTAATACTTTGGCAAGTGTACGACGGATTGGAAGGGTTGTGTGGCGAAGTCTCTACCTGAGCTAGATTTTTATGTGTTTGAGGAATGCGCTTGGATAATTCTGGCATCGTGGCCCAACGAATCCGGATTTCGCTGAGTGACGAGTAGTTGTCTGGTATCGGTGCCGCACCACCCGATTGACCATCGTGGGGTGCGCCTGTTTCAGCGCGGCTATTGGCGCAGTTTAGCCGTGTTAGCAACAAGACTATGGACAAACTTATCCAAGCGCTCGGCGAGTTTGTCATCGACTAATTGGCCCTCATCATCAAAGGCTTTCCAGGCTTGCCCGATCGCCACCTGCTCAGGAATGACCCAGGCATGTACCCAGCGAGCAATCGTACGTAAGTCATTCAGGGCATTATTGTTCGCCTGGCCGCCTAACACACTGATGGCACCCACGACCTTGCCTGAGAGCGCGTCAAAACTCATTAAATCCAACGCATTTTTGAGCACACCACTGACGCTGCCATGATATTCAGGCGTGGCGAGCATCAAGCCATCTGCCGCTTTCACGGTTTCTCGCAGACGCACAACATCGGGATAGTCGGCATAGTGATCGTTGCCGTTGCAAAAGGGGAGCGTGAGCTGGCGCAGATCGAGCGTCGTCACTTCGGCACCTAAGTCTTGTGCGGTGCGAGTGGCGATCTCCAGGGCTTGATGACTATAGGAACCCGCTCGTAAACTGCCAGCAATACTGACTAGTTGCACCATAAGAACTCCAAGAATCGAAAGCTAAGGCAAAGTCGCAATGACTATGGATTAACTTTAGCACGTCTCGATGAATTCATCTCAGCCGTGACTGTGAGAATGCTCAGGGTGAATTCTGAGCAGCTGGGAGATGGCTCGATCCAGAAGACTCCAAGAACGATCTTCGAAAGCTGGCTATTCTGTTCTTGTATAGCAAGCCGCAGTTTGATTAGGTCGCCCCCAATGTCTGAAATCACCCTCAGATAAGCTTTTTAATTCTGACTTCCGACTTCTTCATTCCGCATTCTGCTATCGGCGGCCTTAGACAGCCGGTCGCTGAGAAACCAAACAATATGCCTGCCCGCTGCTCCTCACCAGATTGTGTTGGCTGGGCAATGTGCCGCGATCGTCTGGATGATATTGCCAGCTGTCAATCCGTCCTAGCTAACCTGACAGAACTCTGCTTATTCAGCTCGGCCATGGCGATGTAAGTGCCACTGCCAGGCATGGGCGATGATGGATTCTAAATCAGCATATTGGGGATGCCAGCCTAAGATGCTGCGGGCTTGCTCACTGCTGCCAATCAACCGGGGCGGATCACCGGGGCGGCGATCGCGCTCAACCGCAACAATCGGTTCACCTGTGACCTGACGGGCTGTTTCGATCACCTCACGTACTGAAAAGCCGTTGCCGTTGCCCAAGTTGATAAAGGTGGTGTCGCCGCCTTTAGCCAGATATTCCACCCCGAGCACATGGGCTGATGCCAGATCGCTGACATGGATATAGTCACGAATGCAGGTGCCGTCGGGCGTATCGTAGTCGGTGCCAAACATGGCGATATTGTCTCGCCGACCCAGAGCAGCCTGCAACACGAGGGGAATCAGATGGGTTTCGGGCTGGTGATCTTCGCCGAGACGGCCTTGGGGATCAGCCCCTGCCGCGTTGAAATAGCGAAAGACTACAGCGCTCAAGCCATAGGCCTGGGTGAAGTCTTTCACAATTTCCTCAACCATTAGCTTGCTTGAAGCGTAGGGGCTGATCGGATTTTTGGGATGATCCTCGGGGATGGGGACGGTTTTGGGTGGCCCGTAGATAGCACAGGTGGACGAAAACACAAACTGTTTTACATCAGCTGCCAGCATAGCTTCCAGCAGCGTTAAGGTACCGGTGACATTATTGCGATAGTAGGCAGCGGGTTCTTGCACCGACTCGCCCACCGCGATGTAGGCGGCAAAGTGCATCACCGCACCGATGTCGTGGGTCTTAAAGAGATTGTCGAGCAGGGCGCGATCGCTGGTCTCTCCCTGAATCAGGTCTGCTTTCAGGTGCTGAGCCACCAATTCTGGGTGGCCATACTCCAGGCTGTCCAAAATCACTACCGGATAGCCTGCCGCTTCTAGCGCCAGAACAGCGTGGGAGCCGATGTAACCAGCCCCGCCGGTGACCAGAATTTTGGGTTTCTGTGTAGACATTCCTAGATTCTCCAAGTCATTACGCTTAATCTCTGCAGCCAGTAATCGACAAACTGTCGGGGCGAGTTTTAGTGCAGTTGGGGAACGCTGGCCATCAGCCGCTCGGACTCACTCCAGTCACATCATGGAGCAAGATTTGAGCGCAGGGGAGCCCAACGCCGCGAGATTCATCGGGCCTTTATCATCTCTTTTGGGGGTAGCTCGACTTTTCTGAAATTCAGAAAACCTGGCGGCTGTTTGCGATCGCTCAACCGAGCGGTCATGTCTGCCACCATTACTATTCCCGTGTTTGTACGGAAATGTTTATGCCTGCACTGAAATGACCAAATTATCGCGATGCACCGCCGTATCCGCCCCGGCGTAGCCCAAAATCTCGGGAATTTCTTCAGAACGGTGACCCAAAATTTGCGCCAGCTCAGTGTGACTGTAGTTGACGATGCCGCGGGCAATTTCTTGTCCTTGAGCATCACAGAGCTGAACTGAGGATTGCCGCTCAAACTCCCCTTCAATTTCGCTGATGCCAGCAGGCAAAAGCGACTTGCCACTGTGCTGAATGGCCCGCACCGCCCCCTCGTCTAGATACAGCTTGCCTGCTGGTATCAAGCTTTGCGCAATCCATCGTTTGCGGGCGTTGGCCACAGTGGATTTGGGTGAAAACTGGGTGCCTAAATTTGCCCCAGCCATAATCTGGGCAATTTTTTCGGGGTGCTGCCCATCGGTGATCACCGTGCATACGCCAGCGTTGGCGGCGATGCGAGCGGCTTCGATTTTAGTCAACATGCCACCCGTGCCCCATTGACTACCGCGATCGCCAATACTGACCTGCAAATCTTCGAGCTGTTCGACCCGTTCGACAATGTGAATCGGCTGCGCGTCAGGATGATGGCGCGGATCGGCAGAATACAAGCGATCAACGTCAGTGAGCAAAAACAGCCAATCCGCGCCGATCAAACTGGCCACCTGCGCTGACAGCGTATCGTTGTCGCCAAATTTGAGTTCTTCGATCGCCACCGTGTCGTTTTCGTTCACGATGGGAATCACGCCCAACTGCAGCAGTTGACGAAAGGTGCGATAGCTATTGACGTAGCGCGATCGCTGCACCAAATCAGTGCGCGTGAGCAGCACCTGCGCGATCGGCTGATTTAAAGAGGTAAAAAAGTCGTCATAGACTCGCATCAGCCGCCCTTGACCTACCGCCGCCACGGCTTGCTTCATCGCCATGGTTTTAGGCCGCTCAGACAGATTGAGGCGAGCACAGCCCACCCCTACCGCCCCCGAAGACACGAGAATCACCTGATGACCTGCAGCCCTCAGCCCACACAGCGTTTCGACTAGACCAGCAATTACCGAGATTGCCAAATATCCAGTCGCCTTGGTTAAACTCGATGTGCCAATCTTGACCACCAGGGTCTGTGGCTTTACCACGGTGTTACCTATGCCTGCTCAAGCAGTCATCATAGACAGACCCATCGGTTTTGTGAAGGGTCGGCAACACCGTCAGGACAGATTACACCGCTCCCGGAGAGCCACAGTTAAAAAGGAGGCTTACGCGGGTTTATAGGTGCTGCGTAGCGTCACGTTGACGCCCTCTTCTGACTGGGCCAAAATCAGCAGCGGTGTGGGCTTCGCTTTTTGATCCCAATGCATGTTGGCCAAGCGCCCTTGAATGGTGGGCTGCCAGCTACCGCCTTCAGCTTCTGGGCTGAGAAAGGTCTCAATACAGTCAATGATTTGATTGATCGTGCTGGAAGTGGATTGCGTCGGTAACTTAGCCAGCTTAATTTCAATCCGAAACAGAATGCGCGTTTTCGATCCCAACGCTTCGCTGGTTTTATAGACCACATCAAAAATCTGGTCGATTTGCCGGGCTTTAGCGGCAATGCCGACCATGCCCGAGTCCGCCGGGCGCGATCGCAGCGCGACCGCGAGTTCCTGTTTAACCTTGATTTTGAGCTGATTAACGATTTGGAAGTGGAACATTTCCTCTTCCATACGCAGCCGCAAATAATCAAGGTTGAATTCCCGAGAGTGAATCAGATCGGGATTTTTCTCCATTTTACTGATGGTGCCAGTAGCCATCTTGACCCGTTTTTGCAGCTCGCTGTTTTTGTACTCGGCAAACTTCAGCTTTTTGCGCATCTGGTTGTTTTGCACTTGTGTCACGATACTGACAGCGAGCAGCAAAACGAAGAGGACGCCAGAGGACACCATCCACATATTCAGGCTGTTGCTGACAGCCGGAGGAGGCTCAGGAGCTGGCGTTTGAGCGATGATTAAACGGGTTTGAACAGAAGAAAATTTCATGACTAAAAGGGACTGATCAACTCAACTGGTAAGATGCCCTGCAAGCGTCTTAGGAAAATCGTCTCCTCAAGGGATCGATCCACCTCTATGGGTAAGTTGCCCGAAACCAGTCTTAGGCGGATCATCAGGTGATGAGGTTCAGTGAACCCACCGAGAGCGATGGCCCCTGGCATCTAAATGGCAGAGGTAGGGAAACTGACTGTAGCGGCCGAGCCCGCCCGGCCACCACGGATCTAACGCCCAATACAATTGCCGACCGGTGAGCCCATCGCAGTAAAAATCGATCGCGTCCCCGATGATGTGTCGGCTCATAGAAGCGCCGCCCGCTGCCGCGTTGATTGCCGGTGGCCGATACCAACTGGTGATGAAAAAAGGTCGACCAATGCGAGTGCGGGCCTCTTGGGCGAGGGTGGCGATGCGCACAATGGCGTCTACCGTTGCCTGATCGGGCGGTAGGCGCGCGCCACCGCGAGTGGCCTCGGCCCAGGTAAAGTTGCCGCTGGGCAAAATCGAGGCGGCGATCTGCAGATTGCTCGTCGTCCAGCGCTCAGGGCGCGCGGGTTGAATGGCGGGAACCGGTGGGGGCATGGCTTCCACCGCGTTACGGTTAGCCCGTTCCATGCGACGCACGTCGGCTAATAGCGATTGCACCCCCGGAATGCGTCCCTCTAATCGCCGCCAGAGGGTCACCAGTCGGATCAGGGCTTCCCGTTGATCCGCGTCGCCGGTGTAAGTGGTGGGCACCGTGGCCCAAAAAGTCAGTAGCGCTTGATCGATTTGGGTGGCAGCAGCGGCCATGGCTTCAGGATCTTGGGCACTGTTGACCAAAACTTGAGGATCGAGCCCGAGCGCTTTAATGGCCGTGGTGCGCGAGTCGAACCCCTGCCACAGGCGATAGCCCTCAGTCAAGGAAAAGCGCTGGTCACCTTGGCCGCGATAGCGTTCGGGCAGACGCTGGACGAAGGCGATCAGGGCGGGAGCGATGATTTCAATATTGGTTTCGCTGCTGAAGGGATCTTCAGCGGCGAGGGCTCGAATGGCCTCCTCACGAGAATCCAACTCACGCCACAGCTGCACTAAGCGAATGAAGGCCTCGCGCTGATTGGGATAGCCCGAGAAATAGCGATCGGCCTGCGCAATAAAGTCAACCAGGGCCTGATCTAACTGGACTTCATCGATATTTCCAGCGTCATCGGCCTCGACCAGGGTCGCGATCGCCGCCACATGAGTGTCCAGTTTGCGCCAAAGCCGTACGGCTTCGAGCAGGGCCTCGCGCTGAAAAGTGAGGCGACTATAGTTTTCGGGAATGCGTTCGACAAAGGCTAACAGGGCCTGGTCGAGGGATGCCAGGTTTTTAGGCAGTTGCTCAGCGCTGTAAGCGATTTCGAGATCGGCTAAGTAGGCCTTAATCAGAGCTTGATCATCAACGGGCTCCAGCCGCGCTGCCGAGGCGTCGGTTACGGGCGGACTGTAGCCTTCAGCCACGGCTTGCAAAAAGCGATCGCTATACCGTCCCGCAGCGACATCCCAGAGATCTTTGCCTTGCCAACCCTCAGCGATAAGCTGGTTGGTGAGGCTGCGAACGGTATTCGCGGCATACTGCACCTGTTCAGGAAACGTATTGACCTGATCGGGGGGAATGCGGTTGGCGGGGGCAATGCCCAAGCCGGTTTCGCCGACGGTGAGGGGGGGAGTCCCTTGGGTGGCATACAGTGCCGCCAAGACGGATTTATGAATGCCCGAGCGAGCCGCTTCAATCAGATAGTAATCATTACGCTGATCGGGAGAACGCTGTGCCATAGCCCTGAATCCTTTCAATATCCCCAAAGTGTAGGACGTTTATGGAAAATTCTCCGGTGCCGCTGCAAGAATCTTCGCCCACCGCCTTCACGGCGGTTCGTCTGGTGGCAACTGACATGGATGGCACCTTGACTCAGGCCGGAAAATTCACCCCCGCTCTTTTGCGATCGCTCACCGAGTTGGCCGCAGCTGCGATTCCTACTGTGATCGTGACGGGGCGCTCGGCGGGTTGGGTGCAGGGCATCGCCACCTATTTGCCGGTGGTGGGGGCGATCGCCGAAAATGGCGGCGTCTGGATTCCCGCTGACACGGGGGAACCGCTGACGCTGGTAGACATTCCGGTGTTCGCTCAGCATCGCGATCGCCTGGCCTACATCTTTGCTCAGCTACAAGCCAGCTTTCCAGATTTGCAGCCCTCTACCGACAACCCGTTTCGCCTCACCGACTGGACCTTTGATATCGGTCAGCTAACGCCTGCTGATCTAAACAAGATTGACCAAACCTGCCAGGCCGCTGGTTGGGGGTTTACCTACAGTACGGTGCAGTGCCATATCCGCTTAGCGACTCAAGATAAAGGCATTGCGTTGCAGCGAGTATGGCAGCAGCAGTTTCCCGCAATCGCGGCCCATCAAGTGGTGACGGTGGGCGATAGCCCCAATGATGAAGGTCTGTTCGAGGCAAAGCGGTTTCCCCTCTCCGTCGGCGTGGCCAACGTGCAGCACTATTGCGATCGCCTGCGGCATCAGCCCAAATTCATCACCACGGGTGCCGAAGTCAAGGGATTTCAAGAGCTGGCCCAAGTCCTCTTACGGGCAAAATCGGTCTAGCTGCGAGGCTGTCAGGTGCGATAGCAAAATCACTGCAGTCATTGGGGGGCGGTCCCCTCAAGTACCGACAACAGGTCAGTCATATCAGTATGGGCAGTCCAGTCATGGAGCTGTCCGTCACGCCAAATCTGAGGAAGATCGTCTCCTTGGGGAGCTAGCGCCAGAGTCTTGCCATGGGAGCCTTGGTATTCCACCCGATCATCCGTCACAGTGAGGCGAGATCGCGCCAACACCTGCCGCCGAAAGTCCGCAAAATCACCGTGGCTGGCTGATTCCCCTACTTCCAACACAAACCCAGTGGCGAAGGGACGCAGGGCCAACCAGGTTTGTTCAGTTTCGACGAAGGTGATCGCGGCCTCAGTATCCACAGACCCCGCTGGCAACGTCAACTCAGGCGGCGCGGTGCCTTGCCAAATCAGTAGATTTTCATACTGAGCGATGGTGTGAGGGTCAGCGACGGCAATTTGCAGCTCATCAATGCCAGGGCCAGCAGCGACGACTAAGCCGAGCCCTTGCCAATCGCCGCCGGTACCCCGCGCTAGACTGCCCAGTTGATAGGTGCGGCCCAGGTAGAGCGTTTCATAAAAGGCGGGGCCGTAGAGACCGGGCTGCCAGTTCTCATAATGGGGATGCGTGCGGCGGACTTCTAACGGACGAGCAAACGCTCGATGCGCGAGGCGCAACACAGTGGCAGGGGGACGATAGTCGCTGGTGAGGGCATACAGCCAGTCATTTTCTAAGGTTTCGGGGGGCAGCCCTTGACCAAAATACAGCCAGAAAAAGTGAGCGGCGCTGTCACTATCTACGCGTTTGGCCGGAAACGTCCAGCTGCCCCGCCAGTATTTCAGGGCAGCGGTGAAAAACAGCCAATCGAGCGCGTCTGCGGCCAGTTCTTTAACCTCTGGGTCAGCGGCAAAGTCATAGAGATTGAGGTAGGCCGCTGTGGTGTGACCGTGGTAGATCGGGCTATCCCACTCGCCCATGCCAATATCGAGCAGGGTAGAGACATAGCGCTGCAGATGGGCTTTGTAAATCTGGCGAGTGACTTCGTTACCGGTTTCTTCCGCCATCAGGTAAACCGCAGTTTCTCGCATGGCGCGCAGGTTGTCGGTGTTGCGGCAGTCGACCAAGGTGGTGCAGTCGTCTTGAGAATTCGCCCAAAATTTGCGCGGTGGGTTGGCGGTTTGTGTCAGTGGGTCGGTGCGGGTGAGCACAGCCATCGCGCGGTACATGCGATCGCGATAGTCAGCATCTAACTGATCGCCAAAGGCAAAATACTTTCTGATTTGTCCCTTGAGCACAAAGCTGGAATAGAGATCGATCTCGAAGGTTGCCACGGCTTCGGGATCAGGCTGCTGCAAAAAGGCCAGAGCTTCCTCCGCTTGCGCATTGCCCGCCCACAGATCTGCCAAGGCGCGGGGATAGGAATTTTTCTCATATTCGTAGGCAATGCTGCCAAAGGTCTCGGGTGCCGTTAGCAAATGCCAGGCCCAGTTGGCCCGAATATGAAAGAGCAGACAGACGATACATTCCATCATGAGAGCAACCCAACGACGGTGTCAGGGGCGTCAAACGCCATGATTGCATTGTGACCGTAGGCCGAGAGAATTGGCTAGATCCCCCGCTGTTGGGTCGACGGGCAAGACTCAAGACGGTCGCCAAAATGAGCAAATTCAAATTGCGATCGCTGAAATAAAAACTTTCATAAGAAAGACTTTAACGTTACGATAAGTAAAGCGACGCTCATAGACGTAGGAAAAGTTCATGACTGGCTTTATTCGAGGCTTATTTGGCCGTAAAAATCAACAGGCTCCTGCACAGCCCAAGCAAACGGGTGCTTTTTTCTTAAGTGAAGATGACGCTAAAACGTTTGGTGATATCAATTACATGCGCTCGAATAAAGTGGTCAAGCGCACCTTTGCCCGCAAGCGCGGTGCCGAAGAGATGGAATCTGTTCGTCAAATTTCGGCGATGGAAATGAGCGAGTTGGACGAAAAAGGGATTGTGAACCAGCCCAAGAAAGCTGCCTCATCGTCTTCATCTTTTCAGTCCACCCCTCAAGCGAGCAAGTCTGAATCGCCGCGTCGAACGGCTAACACTGACACCAGTATGGATATGTTCCGCAATATGGCGAAGGACATTAAAAAACGGTAGAGATTAAAACCACTCTAAAAATTGATGAAAAAATGAGCGAGGTAGAGTTAATCTGCCTCGCTTTTTGATTAACTGCGATCGCCCCTGCTGATTTTGGGTCTTGGCCCAGATGAGGCCGGGTCGCCTGTCTGAGCGCTTCATGAGCTGATGGCACGGCTGAGTCCTCGCGTTGTTCACCGCCTCTCTGCCTTCAAGTCTGGGTCACCTATGGTCAGCGCCGCCTCTCAAACCAACTCTGAACAGTCCTTTCCAGTGGTGGGGGTGGGTGCTTCTGCGGGAGGATTGGAGGCATTTACTGACCTGCTCAGTCACCTGCCGCTTGATACGGGCATGGCCTTTGTGCTGGTGCAACATTTGGATCCGCATCAGCCCAGTGCCCTGAGTGAAATTATGGCCCGGGCCACCTCAATGCCGGTCAACGTGGCGGCTGACGGTCTCGCGGTAGAGCCGAATCAGGTATATGTGATTCCGCCCAATCGGGTGATGACGATCGCGGCGGGGTGTTTGAGGCTACGCCCCCGACATGCCGACGAGATCATCAATCGGATGGTTGATATGTTCTTTGAATCCCTCGCCCAAGAACGCGGTAATCAGGCGATCGCGATTGTGTTATCAGGCCATGGTGACGATGGCACCTTAGGCATCGAAGCGATTAAGGCCGCTGGCGGCATCACCATGGCCCAAACGGCGGCCTCGGCACAAAGCGGCAGTATGCCTCACCGCGCGATCGCGACCAGCCAGGTCGATTTTGTGCTGGCCCCGGAAGCAATGGCGCAGACGCTGGCCGATATCGGCAGCCACCCCTATCTCAATGGGGCTGATTTGAGCGCTGTCGTTGTGACTGATACCGCTGAGCAAGATGCCTTTACGGCGATTCTCAATTTACTGAGGGCCGAGACTCGGGTTGATTTCTCACAGTACAAACCCACGACGCTCAAACGGCGCATGGCCCGGCGCATGGCGCTCCAAAATTTGGAGAGCTTAGCAGAATATCAGCGCTATCTGCAGGAGCACCCCGCCGAAGTTGAGGCACTTCATCAGGAAATCTTGATCAATGTGACCAGCTTCTTTCGGGATGCGGAAGCCTTTGAAGCTTTGAAAACAGAGGTGTTTCCCGCTTTGCTGCGGGGTCGCGATCGCCACGACCCCATTCGCATCTGGGTGGCCGGTTGTTCTACGGGAGAAGAAGCCTATTCCATTGCGATTTGCTGGTTAGAATACCTGACTTATCAAACGTTTAGTCAGCCGATCCAAATTTTTGCGACGGATATCAGCGAAGCCGCCGTCGAGACGGCTCGTCGGGGAATTTATCGCGAGGCCCAGATTACCGATGTGGCTGCCGACCGGTTACAGCGCTTTTTTGTGGCCGTCGAGCAGGGGTATCAAGTCAATTCCACCGTGCGCGAGCTGTGCATTTTTGCGCGCCAAAACCTCACCAGCGATCCGCCGTATTCTCAACTCGATCTGGTGAGCTGCCGCAACGTGTTGATTTATTTTGGGTCGGCATTGCAGGCGAAGGTTTTGCCGATGTTTCATTACGGCTTAAAACCCCATGGCTTTTTGATGCTGGGGTCATCGGAAACGGTGGGAGATTCCAGCGATTTGTTTGCGCTGGTTAACCGTCAGCACAAGCTCTATGCCAAGCAATCGTTATCGCTGCGGTTGCCGCTTGAGTTTGAGCGCAGCGATCTCACCCAACGAGTATTGCCGTCGCCCATTGTCAGAGGTGACAGTGCCTCTAAAGAGAGTGATTTAGAGGCGGCCACCACGGCAGCTATTTTGCAGCGTTATCAGCCGACTGGGGTAGTCGTGGATGCCAAGTTAGAGATTGTGCAGTTTCAAGGCCAAACTGGGATCTATTTAGAACCCGAACCGGGGCGAGCCAGTCTCAACCTGCTCAGCATGGCCAAAGAGCCTTTGCGCTTAGATTTACGAACGGTGATCTATCAGGCAGAACAGTCGGGGCAGCCCGCTAGCCGCGAATCGGTGACCCTGCAAGCAGGCGATCGCCAGCGAGTCCGGCTGGACGTGATTCCCTTTAGTCTTGATGACGCTGGCACCTTTTATCTCGTGCTGTTTGAAGAGATGGAGATCGAACCGCCGGTGGTCGATCTCATCCCCGCTGACGGCAACTTGGTCGCTGAACCGCCGGAAATCAAGCGGTATCGCCAAGAAATGGAACGGCTGCAGCAGGATCTTGAAACCACGCGATCGCTTCTGCAATCGATTATTCGCGAGCGGGAGTTTGCCAATCAGGATTTGCGCGCCGCCAATGAAGAGATTCTTTCTAGCAATGAAGAGCTGCAGAGCACGAATGAAGAATTGCAGACCGCCAAAGAAGAGATTCAGGCGACCAATGAAGAGCTGGGCACCATCAACGATGAGTTGTATCGCCGCAATGCCGAAGCCACGCGCATCACCGATGATTTTCAAAACTTGCTCAACAGCATCAACGTGCCGGTGCTGATGCTAGGCAGCGACTTACGCATTCGCCGCTTTACGCCAGCAGCGGGCCAGCTCTTTAACCTCATTGCCAGCGACATTGGTCGGCCCCTGGGCGACATCAATCATCGGCTAGCGAGCGCTGATTTAGAGCAGCAGATGCTCGCCGTGATTGATACGCTCACCCAAACGTCGCAAGAGATTCAAGGGCAAGATGAGTTGTGGTACGAGCTGCAGATTCGCCCCTATCGCACGTTAGACAACCGGATTGATGGCGCGGTCGTCGTTTTGATCGATATTGATCGGCTCAAACGCAACACCGAGCAGCTGCGGGCGGCGCGGGATTTTGCCGAGGGCATTGTGCAAACCGTGCGCGAGGCGTTGGTCGTGCTGACCCACGAATTTCGGGTCGTGACGGCGAATGAGCAGTTTTATCAGCTCTTTCAGGTCAACCCTAACGAAACAGAAAGTCGGATAATTTTTGAACTGGGCAACGGTCAGTGGAATAGTCCACAGCTGCGATCGCTGCTGCAGGAGATTTTGCCGCAGCAGCAACAGATTGTCGGCTTGCCAATTACCCACGATTTTGAGCATATTGGCCCCAAAACGATGGTGATTAATGCCTGTACTTTGCCTCAAGTCAATGACGAGGACTTGATTTTGATCGCGATCGAAGAACTCAGTGCCGAGCCTTGAGGGAGCCAACATTCAAAATTGATTCAGTTCCCCAATGCTCCAATCTGCCTAAACGACAGGTTCTCAGCCACTGACGTCGCTGCACTCACCGAGGTACTGCTCGGCGCTGCCTCAGCGTTTAGTTGACACAGTGCTAAACTGCCTGTCAAGACTGAGAAAGGGTAGCCCATCAGCGTTGCTTTGGTCAGCAGGCCAGTCTCTGAGCATTGCAGCCGGTTTAGATGCATCAGCTGCCGACTGCTGCATTGCCAACAATCGTCACGATGCCTTTGATATTTACAGTTACTCTCTACAGCACATAGCTTCAAGAGGGCTTTATGGGGATCACCCAACAAATTGAAGCGGTCTATGATCGAGCTTTGCGCTTGCGCGATCGAGCGACCAGTGAGACCATCTCCCAAGAATTGCTCGAATCAGCCCTGAGAGACCTCTATTTGGTGCTGGAAGAACTGCACACTGCTGATGAAGAAATTCGACAGCAAAATATTGAGCTATCAGCCACTCGGTTGACGATCGAAGAAGAACGACAGCGCTATCGTGCCCTCTTTGAGCTAGCACCCGATGCCTACTTGGTAACCGATCATCAAGGTTTAATTCACCGGGTCAATCGGGCAGCGACAGCGCTATTCTCAAAATCAAGAGACGTTTTAATTGGCAAACCTCTGGTGGTGTTGATCGATGCGGCCGATCGCTCGCGCGTCTTAACCCAACTAACTCACCCGAATCATCAGCAAGATTGGCAAGTGACGTTGGCCGACCCGACAACAACCCGGACTGTGGTGGCCATCTCCACGATTTGGTTAAATAGTCCACGTCATCACCAAAAAGGGGCGGCGGTACTCTGGCTGCTGAGAGATATCACCCAGCGCCAGCAGGTGACGCAACAATTGCAGGCTGCCTACGACGAATCAGAGCGCCAATTGGCCGCTTGCACCGCTGAACTGGCCCAAGTTAAAGCCCAGCTACAGCAAGAAATCATCGCCCGTCGTCAAGCCGAACAAGCCCTGCAGGATTTGTCGTCCTAATTAGACCATTCAAAATTAAGCAATTCAGATCAAGGGACTCGCTCACCTCAGCCTGAGCGATCGCGCCTGAACTTTTGTGCGGATACGCCTCATCAAGCCAGATTGGATGAGAGCGAATTTTAGCCTGAATAATTCACCAGACGTTTCACCAAAATCGCAAGCCTTCTAGGGACTGGATTTCAGCTTTCGCGTATAAAAACACACTGTCGAAAACGCTAAATTGCCAGATTCCTTTCTGGATAAAAGGTTCAGCCGTTTTC
>JBHJJI010000121.1:0-3106 GCA_050042805.1 Leptolyngbyaceae cyanobacterium | reverse complement strand
CGGGGCGGGCGGCGGACTTGACCACAGTATTTCCGGTTGAAAACGATGCTTGAGTTCTTATCTCAGGCGGTTGAGCGACATTTTCCTAAGCGCTCTCAGGTGCGGCTTCCACTCTCTCCCTAAAGTTTTCGATCTACTGAGGATAGGCATGACAGGGACAATCGCTTTGTCATACCTATCCTATTGTCGTTTTTCCCAATTCAAGAAAACCTGACAGGGCAGCGAGTGGCTTGATCGTATCAAGGCAATATATCTGCGGCTTACTCTCGGGTTTATAAGGGCTGGAGCTGCCAGGTACTGTCTTCGGCGAGGCGGAGTAGTAAGCGGTGATGCGCTTCTAGTGATTCGTGGTGGCCGACGCTGAGGTAGGTGGTGGGAATCTCTTCCAGCGCGGCATAGAGCTGTTCTTCATTGGCGCGATCGAGGGCGCTGGTGGCTTCATCCAAAATGGCGTAGCTGGGCTGATGCAAGAGGACGCGCGCAAAACTGAGGCGCTGCTGCTCACCGAGCGACAGCACATCCCCCCATTCGGCTTCGGCGTCTAAGCCCTCAAAGCGCGCGGCCAGATCGGGCAAGTTTACAGCCTTGAGGGCGCTGTGAATCTGGTCATCGCCGATCGCCACATCCGGATACGGGTAGAGCAATTGCTGCCGCAGGTTGCCGAGCACCATGTAGGGCTTTTGTGGCAAAAACAGCAGGTCGCCTAGGGCCGGTCGTTGAATCAAGCCCTTGCCGGAGTTCCACAGTCCAGCGATCGCCCGCAGCAGCGAACTTTTGCCGCAGCCGCTAGGCCCGACCACCAAGAGGGAACTGTGGGGTTCCAGCTTTAATGTCAGGTCATCGATCAGCGTGCGCTGATAATTAGGCGTTTGCAGGGTGAGATGATGCAGGCTCAATAACGGAGCCGTTTCCTGCAAAATCACCGGCTGGGTTTCGGCGATCGCAGCAACCCCCGACTCTAGTTCCTCTTCGGGCGACTCAGAGTCCGACTCTGGCTCATCGTCACTGGCCTGCCCTGCGATATCGGGTTCAGGGTCAGGATCAGCTTCGGCGGGCGCGGCGATCTCCAGAGCGTCTGCCGCCGTCTCGTCAGTAGAGGTTTCATCATCGAAGTGACCGAGGGCATTGGCAAATTCGTAGAGGCGATCGATGCCCGCCCCGAAGGCCGTCAACGATTGGAACCGGGCCACAATCACATTGAGCGAAAAGAAAACGCGGATAAACGCGCCTTGAGCTTCGCTGACTTTGCCGACTTCCAAATCACCGCTAAATACAGCGGGAGCCACCACCAGCGCTGGCAGAACGAAGGGAATAAATTCGTAGGCATTAGTCAGGCCGTTGAGATTTAATTCCCAAAACAGCAGCCGTTTGAAGTTTTCGAAGGCAGCAGCAAAGCGGTCTTTGACCTGAATCGATTCCTGCGCTTCGCCTTGATAGAAGGCGATCGCTTCGGCATTTTCGCGAATGCGCACCAGACCAAAGCGAAAGTCAGCTTCGCGCTTGAGCTGCTCAAAGTTAAGTCTGACCAGCGGTTTACCAAAAACGCCCACCGTCAGCAGACTGCCCACCACTGCATAGCCAACCAAAAACAGCACCAGCTCTCGCGAAATGCTCCACAGTACGCCGCTAAAGGCAATCATCTCTAGCACCGAGGAGGCGACCACTAGCACCAGCGTCAACGATTCTTGGGTAAAACTTTTGACATCCTCGGCGATGCGCTGGTCAGGATTGTCGATATCTTGGCTGAACTGGTTGATGCGATAAAAGGCGCGATCGCCAAAATAGCGATCAATAAATCGGCCTGTGAGCCAGCGTCGCCACTCTAACCCCAGGCGATCGCGCAGGTAGGTATAGCCCGCCAGCAGCGGTGCATACACCACCAACACCCCGACAAAAACAATCACCGTGTGCCAAAAGCGATCTTGATCCTTGGCGGAAAGGGACGAGATTAGCTCTCCCCGCTGGCTGTTGAGCACCACGCTCAGCCCCGTATAGCCCAGCAGCAATACGACGATCAGCAGCAACAGTCCCCGCGCTTTCCATTTTTCCTCACCAAACCAATAGGCTTTGGCGATCGCCCAAAACCGCCGAAAAACATTGAGATCAAACCGTTCCATAAGGAAACCGTGGCTGCCAGTGCACAACCCCTTCATTGTGTCATTCTGTGAAGTTAAAGATGGTCAGAACCCCGGTTTCTGAACCGGCTCTAGTAAGGAGCCAATTTTTTCGACAGAAACCGGGGTTCTTGACGCTTTCTAGAGCAAAGGTTTACGACGCCCCCATCGACACACCACCTAATGAAAAAGTTTGGTGGTGTGTCAATGGGGGCAGTGGGTCGGACGGCTCTCTGGTTGAGAGTTTTGAGCGATTGTTGGGGCGTTGACCCACCCTACGCGGAATTTATTTTCAGCGAGTTTCGGAGAGTTGATATGACATATCTGATGGTCGATAGACAAATGCGAGACGGCTTCGCTACTGTGCAAAGGAACTATCGACGCTGTAAGCCCTATGAGCTGCCAACATCTTGATGGATTAAGCCTAGAGAACATGATTCACAAGGCGAACTATCCGATTTTTCGGTGTGAAGAATGCCTCAAAGTGAATAGTCGGTGGGTGCATCTGCGCATTTGTCAGGACTGCGGCAAGATGCTGTGCTGCGACTCTTCCAAAAATCAGCACGCGCGCCGTCACTTTGAAGCTACTGGGCATCCCGTGATCAGCTCTGCCGAACTCAGCGAGCAGTGGCTGTATTGCTTCGCCGATGAAGCGCAAAAAGCC
Organism: Leptolyngbyaceae cyanobacterium; assembly: GCA_050042805.1. Taxonomy (GTDB): domain Bacteria; phylum Cyanobacteriota; class Cyanobacteriia; order Phormidesmidales; family Phormidesmidaceae; genus Halomicronema. Next base: position 328 of record JBHJJI010000121.1, on the reverse strand, counting down.
TATTAATGTGGCAGATGGAAATTGCTCAAAAATAGTGTCCCCGATTGCAGGCGTTTGGCAGTGCCAAACCCTTACCAAAACCGCTTCTGCCCTGGAGTGGTGATTTAAGCACAGAGCCCTAGGATGGCTGATGGGCCGATCGCCCTCAACCCGGTTCTAGTCGGATCAGTCGCCCATTAGGCTCATCGGTCAACACGTAAATCAGCCCGTCTGGCCCCTGGCGCACATCGCGTACCCGTTGCCCAATGGCGATCGGTGTCTGATTAATTACCGCACCGGCCTCATCCACCTCAATGTGGCGAATATCGCCGGAAACCAGCCCGCCCGC
>JBHJJI010000120.1:0-58890 GCA_050042805.1 Leptolyngbyaceae cyanobacterium | reverse complement strand
AGATGAGGATCTCAATCATGCTGCCTGACCTGCCACCTACTTCTGCCGCTGAGTATAGTTGCGTCAGAAGTTTCATTGCCTTTTGAAAGGTCTCGTCTGTTTGGTCACGTCCATACTGAACAATGAGTACCCTAGCGAATGTAATGTACTCGAATTCTTGTAAATAGCTGAGCTCATCATCAATAGACAGGTCTTGCTCACGCACCCAACCAAGGGCTTCTGCCAGTCTGCCTTGTCGGAGCCATACCCGCGTCTTCAAGGCTGCTACAGGGCAAAGATTGGGAACAGGACTTCTACGGTAGAGTTGTCCCGCTTCTTCGAGTAACTTGAGAGCGTCATTCAGTTCTCCCTGCTCGACCTTTAATTGAGCCTGAGCAAGATACAAGCCATAAGGCCATTCAGGTAAGGCTGCTCGCTTTCCGAGTGCCTCGCATGTCTGAAGGTGTTGTTTGGCAGCCTCCTCTTTGCCCTGCTCATGATAAAGCTGGCTCAATCCCAGATGTAATTCGGTGGTACCCGGCAATGCTGGTTCGCCTTGTGCTGTTGAAAAGAGTAAGGCCTCTTTATAGAGATTGACTGCGTCAAAAAGACGACCCTGTGCAATTTTCATGCTAGCCAGTGTATAGGCTCCACTGAGAGCGAAAAGGAAATGGCCTGTCGTCCGCAAGCGAGCGATCGCATCGGACATATACTTAACAGCCATCTCCAAATCGCCATTTCTCCAATAAGCCAGACCTAGCAGAGAACTTGCGAGGCCAGCGATATAATGATTCGTTTCAACTAGGAGGTTGAGTGTTTGCCGAGCATATTTGATAGTGCCAGCATTATCGCTGAGTGTCTGAGCGTGAAAAGCCCAAGCAACGCCTAATAATCCTTGTTGCGAACGGAATATTTTCTCATCCTGACTGCTTGGCGAAGCCTCCAGAGAATCACTTGTCAGTTCCAATAAACGATCTGCGTCCTTCAGTCGGTTCTCTGCAGCCTGCAACTGACCTGAGAAAAGCAACTCCCAGGCAAGGCCAATACTGAGTGTAGTCCGGGTTCGAACTAACTCGTCTGGCAGTGTCTGTACCCATTCTATCCAGGTTGCATTCTGATAATAAGATCCACTATTAGCTGACCATTCCAGTTCGATTAGATCCGCCGCACGCTCGAAATGTCGGGCAGCTAGGGCGTGGTGGATCGCATTGGGCCGAAAATTATTCTGCTCGTACCATGCACATGCTCTTAGATGTAGCTCAGCTACATGGTCGGGGTGCCCCTGAGTTAAGCGTACTTGCAAAGCATCTGTAAAAAGATGATGGTAGCGATACCACTCGCGTTTGTCATCGAGCGGAACCAGCAGCAAATTTGTGCGTTCTAGATGCTCTAAGATTTCTTGGCCTGGGGTAGAAGCTTGGGGCAGAACAGCATCACAAAGAGAGCCACATAGGCGATCAAGAATGGACGTGGATAATAGGAAGTTCTGGATACTTTTGGGCTGTTGTTCTAGGATTTCTTCAACCAGATAATCCAGCACAAAATAATGACTACCGGAGAAAGATTTGATAAAGGTGGCCGTGTCTTGGTGTCTTTGTAAGGATATTGCTGCCAATTGCAGTCCGGTAATCCAACCTTCAGTACGATTTTCAAGTGCGATAATCTCTTCTACTGAGAGATTGAGATCCATCACCTGGTTCAGAAATTCAGCCGTTTCGACTTGGGTAAAGCGCAAATCGGGGGCACGCAGTTCGATCAACTGCCCCCGTGCGCGCAGTCGTGCTAAGGGCAGCGGTGGGTCTTCGCGGGTGGCAATAACAAGGTGCATAGAAGGTGGCGGCAGGTGCTGGACCAAAAACTCCAGTGCCTGATCCACTGGTTCGGATTCAATGCGGTGGTAGTCATCAAGGACGAGGATGACGTTTTCGGAAACGGCCGTAATTTCATTGATCAACGTCGTTAGAAGCGAATTGAGTGGGGGCGGTTGGGGTGATTTTAATGCTCTTAAAACCCCCTCACCGAGTTGAGTTTCCCCCTCAACCTTGCTTAAGGTGAGCGTTTGCAAGGCAGACACAACGTAAACCAGAAAGCGAGTTGGATCATTATGCTCCTCATCTAGTGACAGCCATGCCACCGGCTGTTCACAGACGGCAATCCATTCGCTGAGTAAAGTTGTTTTGCCAAAACCAGCAGCGGCAGAAATAAGGGTTAGCTTGCGGTGTAACCTTGCATTCAGCCGTTCAATAAGGCGCGGACGCACCACAGCGTTGGGTCGTGGTGGAGGGATATACAGTTTGCTGGTTAGAATTGGTCTGTACATTCCTTAAATCATAAAACACTTAAAAACAGCTTCCAGTTTTGCTTCATTCTGGAGGCTTGGGATTATCCCACTGAAGTAGTCAGCAAAATCAAAATTAAGTGCTTCAATAAAAATTCCAGATAATCATATTCACGTTAGCTGCAAGACTTTTCTCGTCATTGCTATGTCCAAAAGAGTGTATAGCCCAGGGTAAAGTCTGCCTAACAATTTATTAGAGAGAAATATTCTACCTAATACGATGGAGTAACAAGCTCATCAAAATGCCTGTATTGCAAGGTTTTCGTTGGGTTTTAACCACATCTTGCGGAGGGTGATTAGGGGGAATGCTGTTGCCCTTTCGATGAAGATTTTTCCTGTTGGGCGGTTACGGCTACGCAAATTCGATGGGGCAGATTTGGATGTTTTGAAGACCCTTTGACCGACGATCGCTCAGGGATGGTAAAGGGGCAAAGCTGCCAACCCCTGACCGCCTTGAGAGAATATTGCGGCAATCTGAGCTGAGTTTGCCAGCGCACCGTATCGTTAACCCTAGGGCAGCGGTACGCCGTCGCCGGGTCGTTTGTCGCAGCTAGATGTTATGAAAATCGCGATCGCTCACGAGTGGCTAGCCGCCTATGCCGGGTCGGAACGAGTGGTTGAGCAAATCCTCAAGCTGTATCCCGAGGCTGACCTATTTAGTCTGGTCGATTTTTTGCCCGATGAGCTGCGATCGTTCATTCAACACAAACCGGTCACGACTTCGTTCATTCAACGCTTGCCCTGGGCGCGGCAACAGTTTCGCCAATACCTGCCCTTGATGCCCTTCGCGATCGAGCAGTTTGATCTGTCAGCGTATGACATCGTCATTTCTAGCCATCACGCCGTGGCCAAGGGCGTCGTCACTCGAGCGGACCAGCTCCACATCAGCTATGTGCATACGCCCATTCGCTACGCCTGGGATCTGCAGTGGCAATATCTGGAGCAGGCGGGACTCAAAAGGGGCGTCAAAAGCCTGCTCACCCGGTTGATTTTGCATTACCTGCGATTGTGGGATGTCACCAGCGCCCATCGGGTCGATTGTTTTGTGGCGAATTCTCGCTTTGTGGCGCGCCGCATTCATAAAACCTATCGTCGCCCGGCCCAGGTGATTTATCCGCCAGTGGCGGTGCAGCGTTTTCGAGCCGATCGCCCACGCGGGGAGTTTTATTTGACGGTGTCGCGGTTTGTGCCCTACAAGCGCGTTGATTTGACCATTGCCGCCTTCAGTCAGCTCGGCCTACCCCTGGTGGTGATTGGCGACGGGTCTTTGCGCGCCAGCTTAGAACACACAGCGCCACCTAACATTCAGTTTTTAGGGCATCAATCAGACGCCGTGGTGGTGGATTATATGGAACGCTGCAAAGCGTTTGTGTTTCCGGCGGAAGAGGATTTTGGCATCACCTCCGTAGAGGCTCAGGCTGCCGGAGCCCCGGTGATTGCCTATGGCCGGGGCGGCGTAGCTGAAAGCGTGATCGCTGGCAAAACGGGTCTGCTCTTTGCCACGCAAACGGTGGAGGCAATGGTCGCCGCCGTCGAGCAGTTTGAACGCGAACCCACGGCGATCGCGGCTCCACTCATTCGCCGCCACGCCGAGCGCTTCTCTGAGGAGCGCTTTTGCCAGGAGTTTCAACAACTGGTCGCCACTGAATGGTCAAAGTTTCAACAGGGGGGAGCGGATGACGGGGCAAATACGGCGCACTGAAGTGCCGCTAGAAAGGTTACTTCCCGTCCCTGAACTATCTGCTTCCTGACCGCCTCGCCTATCTCCATTACTGCGGTCGTCTCGCCGTTGAAACCCCGTATTTCTACGAGATCGTGCCAAGCGATCGCCGCTGAGCCGCAGACCGTAATTACCGAATCCTATGTTTGGCTGAGGATGTCGCGATCGCGACCCAGTGACAGCGATAAATGCAGGTGCTGACTGGCGTTTACCCAGTTTTTTCTAGGTCAGACAAATATACTGAATTCCGCAAATCAATAGCGCCCCAAGATGTTTCCTGGGAACACTCAGAACACGCAGCCGCTAGGCAAAACAGAAGATGTGGCAATCCGCGATCAACTACCTTCGCAGCCTACGAACTTATGCCGATTTGAGCCCTGACGCGGGCATTCGTCATCAAGTGAATGGGCAACTACGTAACCGTCAGTCTTTACCGTTAGAAGAGTGGTCGCAACTTTTTCCTGAGGTAACAGCAGGGGAATGTTCACAGCCGCTCCTAAGCTTTCTTTACACAAAACTGCCCGACTATTCCGGACTCAAGGTTGATCGACTGCGGCCCAGCGATCGCCTGATCGAAGATTTGCAGTTGCCTCTAGTTTGCTGGTTTGACTGGCCCAACCAGCTTTGCGCCGATTTTTATGATGAGTTTCAGGTCGATATTAGCGAAGAATTTGACGAATCTATACTCGAAACCCTGGAAGATTTAGTCGGATTTTTGCATCAGCGGCTGCGGTCTAGCGGGTCTGTCACTTCGGGATAGCTGCAATCGCCCTCGGCGAATGCTTGCGATCGCGACCGTGAACGCTAAAGTAGTTACAAACTCGTTCACTGCACTTTGCTGCTCGTCATGCCCAGAACCCAGCGCAACGATAATTTCATCGATAAGACTTTTACGGTCATGGCTGACATGATCCTCAAGATGATGCCCACGGACAAAAGTGCCAAAGAGGCTTTTGCCTATTACCGGGATGGCATGTCGGCCCAGGCGGATGGCGAGTATGCCGAAGCCATGGAGAACTATGAAGAGGCTCTGCAGCTCGAAGAAAACCCCTACGACAAGAGCTTTATCCTCTACAACATGGGGCTGATTCACGCGAGCAATGGTGAGCACGCGATCGCCCTAGAGCGCTATGAACAGGCTCTGGCGCTGAACCCGCGCCTGTGTCAGGCCCTCAATAACATGGCGGTGATTTATCACTACAAAGGTGAACAGGCCGAAGCGGCGGGCAACCCTCAAGACGCCAGCGAACTGTTTGACCAAGCTGCTACCTATTGGATGGAAGCAATTCGGATTGCGCCGAACAACTACATTGAGGCGCAAAACTGGCTGAAGAATACGGGCCGCATGAAGGCCGATATTTTCTTCTAAAGGCCCTGTACTTAAGTGGCCTCTCCAGAACAGACAACTTTCTGCCAGGGTTGGGCCATGTCACCACAACCAACCACGTCACTGCGTCCTCAACCTTTCACCCTAGCGATTGCGCCGCTACCGTCACCATGATTGATCTCGAACAGGTTAAAAAAGTTGCTCATTTGGCCCGCCTAGAGCTAGAAGCCAGCGAAGAAGAGCAGTTCACCACTCAGCTCAACAGCATTTTGGATTATGTTGAGCAGTTGAACGAGCTGGACACGACCGATGTCGCGCCGACCACCCGCGCGATCGAAGTCAGCAACATTAACCGCCCAGATACGCTAGAAACCTTTGGCGATCGCGAAAGCCTGCTCAGCAACGTGCCCGATCGCGAAGACGACTTCATTAAAGTCCCCAAAATCATGGCCGACGCTGATTCATAGCACAGTCCGCACTTTGGCGACCTGGCGCGGCGCTTGAATCGCTTCAAACTGGTGAATTGCACTCATCAGATGCACCTGGGCCTGGCCGGGGTCATCCCCCTGTTGATAGGCCAAGCCTAATTGGTAGTGGGCTTCGGCCAGGTCGCCCTGCGCCCCCAACTCTTCGAGCAGAACGAGGGCATCCTCAATCGCGTGAATAGCGGTTTTCAGCTCTCCCTGCTGTCGCCGCAGTTTACCTCGGCCCACCAGGGCTTTGGCTTTGACCTGCACATAATGGCTTTCTTCGGCAAAGGCGATCGCCCGCTGATATAGCTCGGCGGCGCGATCAGCATTGCCCAGATTGGTATAAGTCTGGGCCAGCAGCTGAATGAAAAAGGCAAACCGCCCTGTGTATTCCGGTCGAGTAGTGTCGGCGATCGCGCGATAGGCCTGCTCAGCCAACGGAGTTGCCACCGCTAAGGGCGATTCCCCCAAATCGACTTGGGGATCTTGCCAGCTATGGGAAGCCACTAGAGCGAGGCAGAGAGCCGCTTTATCGGCCCAGCTTTGTTGAGGCGTGTCTTGGGCCGCCGTCATCACGGCGCGAAAATATCCCGCAGCATCAGCCAGTTCCCACAAATCGAGATGGTAGAGGCCGAGACTCAGCAAAGCATCCACTTCCAACATGCGCCAGCAGTAGATGGCGTGGTCATCGGCAGTGGTTGCGGAAGCGGCGTCTAGCCCCTGCCGGGCGATCGCCTGGGCCTGTTTCTGCATGGAAATGGCGGCGTGAATTTTCCCCGAGATCCAATACACGTCAGCCAGAATGTTGCGCAACTCACTGGCCCGCTGATCCTGTGGCAGGTGCGGCAGCAGGGTGGAGATCGCCGTCATCGCCGGTTGCAGCAATCCCATGCGATACAGAGTGCTGCCCAGGGTCAAATGTTGGCCCCACTGATTGTGGCGACTGTTGAGTAAGACCTCAGCCGCTACCCCGTAGTCGGTGATCGCCAGGGCATGGTAGTAGGCCTCCAAGGCTTGAGTGGCCTCGGCGATCGTGTGAATGGTGGTGACATGATGAGTCCAGAATTGCCGCGCTTGGGTGTGGGTCTGGATCGCTTCGCCACTCTGGCGCAGTCGCTCTGCCGCCTCTGCCTGCACGACGGGATGCAGCCAATAGTGGCCTTTATGGCTTTCTACCAGGGAGCGATTGCGCAGTGACGTGATGACTTGCCGATGTCGCGCTGGGTCAATATCCCACATCAGGGCCAGCAGTCCCTCTACGGGCACCCGTGGCACATCTTGATAGCGATAGGCCCCGAGCCGACAAAAGAGCCGGTAGGCATCGGCGTCTAACCCCTGCAGTCGATTGGCCTGACTGGTGACGAGGTTTTTCAGGTCGAGCGCCGTCAGCGGATCAGCGCCGATCGCTTGCCAGTAGGCATCACCATCCCCGTCAAAGTCACCGTTGATCGCCCCGGTAAGAATATTCATCGCTTTGGCGTTGCCCCCATAGGCGCGGTGCATCGCCGTCAACGTCTCGGGTGAGAGGGCGATCGCCCTAGACTCAAAAAACTGCTGCCAGGTGTCTGGACTGAGTCCTGGTAAGCGGTAGTGGGTAACGGTGACGCCCGGTTCACAGAGGCGATCGCGGCTCGTGAGCAGCGTCACGGTTTGCCCCTTGGGGTCACATAACACCCGCATCAAGTCACCATAGCGAGAATGCTGCGGCCAAAATCGACCTTGAGCATTGAGGGCAGGTTCTAAGTTGTCGATCACAATGCCGACCCGCACCTCCCGCAGCCGTCGCCGCAGCCGATCGAGCGTGACGCCAAAGTCTTGTCCGGGCTCAATCTGAAAATCCTGCCGTAGCCATTCTTCCACCACCTGCTCAACAGGCGTGATGTTGGCGGTTTCCTTGGCCATCAACAGTTCTAACACCACATCCCAGGGCTGACATTCCAAAAACTGCTGGGCCAGGGTGGTTTTGCCAATACCGCCTTCCCCCTGTAGGACGATCGCGCGATGGCCCTGGCCGATCAGTTGAGTCAGATCGGCGATCGCCGTTTCTCGTCCGACAAAGTGAGTCGCTTCAGCGACGGGCAACGGCAGGGTGGGGCGCAGCGCTCCCTTGGCCTGTTTTAAAGAGCGCTCTAATACGGTCAAGCTATTGCTTTTAGTGACCCGCTCATCGAGCGATTGAGACAGGGCCTGCCAAATTTGCGACGCCACATCCTTGACATGGCCTTCGGTATAGCGCAGCCGTCGGGCGATTTCGCTATAGGTTTGCCGTCGCCAGACCGCCTGTAAGATTTTGCGCTGCAAATCGTTGAGATGTTTGCCGGTAGCGCGGAAAACGAGGGAATCTGCGAGTTCGAGAACGGCTTCTGCACTCATCGCTGGAGTTCCTGAGCTGGGGTCTAATTTAGCCGATGGGAGGGAGGACACGGTTTCGGGATGGGAGTCGGTGGGCAGGGGGGAGAGGGGTTAGGAGGGTAGAGGGAGGGGGGAGGAGAGAAGAGAGTAGAGGGGAGGAGAGAAGAGAGAAGAGGGGTGGAGAGTAGTGAGTAAGGGGTGGGGAATTGGGGGGGCGATCGCTGACTCAACCTTAGAGTCTTCCCTCAAAGCGATCATCTTTTGCGGCGGTGGGGTCAGTGAGGCTCATGGATAGGGACAAATCCTGTACGGGGCAACAAGTCTCGTCTAATGCCGATCCTCTGAAACAAGGCCACAGGCCTGGCTCCCCCTGCCCCTCAGCTCCCCTGCGTTGCCGAGATTGCATCGGGAGTCCGATCACCGAGAACTGGTATACCCTCCTTAAAGACTTCTGGCCGACTGCTCCATTCCAGTTTTCTAGTCCGTTGGCTGCCCAGCCCCCTTGCACCCCTGCTCCTCTAGCTCTTCCGAAGATGATGGATAGGCTCACTATCAAGAGCCTCCACGACACCTCCTTCAGTGAGAATAGCGACGATTTCTGATAACCGCGTGCCCATTGACACATAGCTGACGTTTTCCGACTTTTGCGGATATCGTCATGCGGGCCTTTGCCGACCTCTGCCGACTGACGTCGAATCCGGGTCTGGCTAGGGTTGGGGAGACCTGAGGGAAGGACTGTACCCATGACGATTGCCATCGTGTCAAAACCCATTACGACTGATCTTGCCGGAGAACTCGTGACCAACCCCAACGGGTTGCAAATTCTGCAACGGATTCGCCAGCTAAGAAAGCGCTATGTCACTGAGGCGGTGCTGCGCGATCGCCTAGAAGATCTGCCCCCTCAGCTGGAGCGTCCCACCTTGCGACCGTGGGGGGCGATTGCCTGGCGCGAGGTGACACCTGAGCAACTGGTGGGCATTGACCCCGAAACGTTTTGCGCCACGCTGCTCGGCACCATCAATACCGAAGCGCCCATTCGTGGCTATACCCAAAGCAGTCGGCAATATTTGGCAGCCTGCTACCCGGCAATGGCGCGCTTTGTCGGCGGCGAGGTAGACGACTCGGGCCAGCTGACTACCATCGGCCTGTGGGAGCGCGAAGAAAAGCGCCATACACCAGCCCTGGTCAAAATGTACAGTTGTCTGAGCGGTCAAAAGCCCCACATCGTGCCCCACACCGCCCGTCCCTATCAGCCTGCTGCAAACCCCCATGAAAATCTCTATCGTCACGGTCTGCACCGGGTCGCGACTGAATATGGGGCGGCCTGCCTCTATCTGTGGATGATGGCCCACTCCACCGGGGCACTGCAGACGGTGCTAGAAGAACTGTTGATTGACGAAATCAACCACATGACCAAGTTTTGGGGCTTTGGCATGTGGGCTTATCCCGACTCTTCACTGCTCAAAATCGGACACACCCTCAGCCGCGCCCTGGTGGCAAAAACGCGCGATCGCACCACCCAAGGCAGTCTGCTACATACCCTACGCCGCATGATGCACGAGCTGGCTTGGGAACGCTGGTCAACGACGCAGCGGCTGACGTTCTTGTACACCTTTGACCAGGTGATTAAACCGATTTGTCAGTGGCACCGGAGTCTGACGCCTGATTATTTGACGACGTTGTTCGGTCAGCACCCCCTGGCCGGGAATGATACAAACGCTTAGCTCACCCCGACTCACTCTAAAAAATTAGCTGTTTGCACTCAATAGGAACTCATTATGCTGAAAACACTACCGTTAGACCTGGATCGCGATCGCCTGCCCCAGCATGTTGCCTTCATTATGGATGGCAATGGCCGCTGGGCTCAGCAGCGCGGACTGCCACGCATCGCTGGCCATCGTCAGGGGGCACGGGGGCTCAAAGATCTGGTGCGCTGCTGTCGAGATTGGGGTATTCCCGCCCTGACGGTGTATGCCTTTTCGACCGAAAATTGGCAGCGGCCGCTGAAGGAAGTGGAGTTTTTGATGCGGCTGTTTGAGCGGCTCTTGCGCAAGGAGCTGGCCGAGATGCATCAAGAAGGCGTGCGGTTGCGCTTTTTGGGTGACCTGTCAGAACTGCCCGAAACCCTGCAGGCAGAGATGTATCGAGCCTGTGCCACTACCGCTCATAATCACGGTGTCACCTTTAACGTCGCAGTGAACTACGGCAGCCGGTTAGAAATTACTCGCGCCTGTCAGTCGCTGGCGCAACAGGTGCAGCGCGGTCTGCTGCAGCCCGAAGACATTGATGAAGCAGCGATTAGCCAACAACTCTACAGCGGCAACGGGCCAGATCCCGACTTGCTCATTCGTACCAGCGGCGAACAGCGGCTGAGCAACTATCTGCTCTGGCAAATGGCCTACACCGAGCTGTATTTCACCGATCGCCTCTGGCCCGACTTTGACCGCGCTGCCCTGCACGAGGCACTGCTGAGCTTTCAACAGCGTGATCGGCGCTTTGGTAAGGTACCTGCAGTGCTGACGGCTTGAGGTTGAGGCAGTTTTGAGTTCAGAGTTCAGAGTTCGGAATTCAGAGTTTTGAGTTCGGAGTTTTGAGTACCCTGCGGGAAGGGCAGAGCCCTACGGAGTTCGGAATAAGGCCTTTCTATAAATTCCGCATTCTTACTTCCGCAATCCGCATTCCGCAATCAAGACCGCCGTTATCATGAGACGACTTTAAGGCTTCTGCCCAACCTTTGTGTGGACTGATGATGGCTCCGATCATGACGCTGTTGACTGATTTCGGCTATCAAGACGGCTATGTCGGTGTGATGAAAGGGGTGATTGCCGGTATTTGCCCCACCGCACAGCTGATTGACCTCACCCATAGCATTCCCCCCCAAAATATTGCCGCCGCCCGTTTCACTTTGCTGAATGCCTATACGCATTTTCCCCTGGGGACGGTGCATTTAGTCGTGGTTGATCCGGGGGTGGGAACGACTCGCCGGGCGATCGCCCTGCAAATTCCCCAAGGCTATTTGGTGGGGCCAGACAACGGTGTGCTTAGTGGTGTGGTGGATGCGGTTGGGGCGATCGCGGCGGTGGAGCTGACGAATCCCGACTATTGGCGAACGGCTGAGCCCAGCACCACGTTTCACGGGCGCGACATCTTTGCCCCCGTAGCGGCCCATCTGGCCGCCGGGGTACCTCTGGAAAAGCTAGGCGCGACGATTTCCCCCGCCTCGCTGACTCGCATCGCCATGCCTCAACCCGATATCAGCGAGACTCAGGTGATCGGGCATATTCAGCATGTGGATCACTTTGGCAACTTAATCACGACAATTCCCGCTGCCGTGGCCCAGCAACAGGATTGGATTTTGCAGGTCGGCCAAGTCGAGATGCCTCTAGGAAAAACCTATGGCGATGTCGAAATCGGTCACGCGATCGCCCTCATTGGTAGCCACGGCTGGGTCGAAATTGCCGTTAACGGCAGCAGTGCCCAAGCCCGATTTCGCCTCGCGATCGGGGATCAGGTGCAGCTGTGCGATCGGCGCTGATTGAGAGCTTGTGATGAAGAATTTGCGGCAAGGGGGCGACGGAGCTAGGGGAACGAGTAATACCGATTCTCTAAAACAAGGCTACAGATTTGGCTCCCCGGCTCCTCGGCTCCCCGGCGTTGCCAAGATGGCATCGGGAGTCCCATCCCTGAGAACTGGGATAACCCCCACCATCACCCCTACAGCACACAGCCGCCGCGAGCACTCAGGGCATAGTTCCGTAGCTCAGGACGGAGGCCAGGATTTTGCTGTAGCCAGTCGTCGATGATCGTTTGAATGCCCACCGCGTCAGCTTCCCAATAGTGCCCAAAGCCATGGAGGGCCGCTTCTTGACAGGCTATTGAAGGCAGATGCAGAATCGCCGTTTGCGATCGCAAAGCTGCTGCCAAAAGGATATCTCGCTCCTCTGGCACCGGATTGATAGCAAACAAATCCCACCACATATAGCAAGTCGTATTGAGGGGGCTCTCGCCCGTTTCGCTACGGTGACCTAAATGGGGCGAACAGCGGACTGCGAACAATTCGCGAAAGAGTATTGTCAAAGCATCAATACAGCGGCAGCGATCGCTCAGGGGCACGCTGGTTGCAGTTAAGGCTGCGGCGTATTCGGCAATATCCCACAGCCCTTGGGCAATCTCGCCATCGCTGTAGTCCGCCAGCACCGTAACGGGCTGCTCAAACAGTTGGGTCAAGTAGCTCACGACGATCGCCGGTGAGGCGGCCCAGTATTCATCTGTCTGCCAGGCATTGCCGCCGATGGAGCCTGCGCCATTTTCTGGCCAGCAAAAAACGAATAGAATCCAGTCTGCAAAGGATAAAGCAGTCAGCTTGTTGATCACGGTATTTGCCTTAGCTATCCGTCATGCGACCTCATAGAGATGAACCCTAACGGGGCCAATTCGTCGGCAAGGCCAACGGGAGCGGGACAGGTCTGCCAATGAGCCAATCTTGGAGCGATCGCGGGGGATTTATTTGCCCAATTTTCCAGGCGGGCAAAAAGTCCTGAGCCCATTCGCGCTAGGCTTAATTCGACCCGATAGAAACAGTGTTTACGGCGGTTATTTCCATGGCTTTATCCCTTAAGGTTCCCTCGATTGTCTGTGATGGCTGCGCTGAAACGGTGACCAAAGCGATCCACACCGTTGATGCCAGCGCCCAGGTCAACGTTGACGTCAGCGGTAAAACCGTGACAGCGGAAACCGACGCTGCTGAGAGTGCCGTCCGTGAGGCGATTACCGCCAGCGGCCACACCGTTGATTAAGTTGAGGATGCGAGACGGCTTTTACCGCTCAGGTTCAAGCCGTCTCGCCGTCTGCTCAGCGGCTGGGTGAATGAGCAATCGTGGCGGTTGAAGATTCTGCCGGACTAGCGGCTAGCTCACGGGAACTCAGCGTGTAGGCCGTCGTTTTTTCTGACCGGCCCCGCAGTTGCAGTTGCCCCTGCGGCGTGAGGCAAAACTGGTTGGTCACCTGTTGGGCAGTCGCCTCACTGAGCAAAATGGGATAAGGGGCCGTTGAGGTGTGAGTCTTGGTCATGTCTTGCAGACGCGCGGCCACGTTGCCGGCATCACCAAACAGCGAATAATTGGCGCGGTGACGACTGCCGACGGTGCCCCCCACCAGAGAGCCGGTATGCAGGCCAATGCCAAACTTGATGGTGGGCAGACCTCTGGCGGCAAAGTCACGGTTGAGGTCTTTAAGCTTTTCAACCATGGCTAAGCTGGCGCTGACCGCCGCGATCGCATTTTGCTGATCGGCATCGGGGCCGGGCCGGGCGATCGGAGACCCAAACGCCGCCATGATGGCATCGCCGATATATTTATCCACCACGCCGCCATGTTCCATAATGCAGTCGGTCATCACCTCAAAGTAGCTGTTCAACCAGGGCAATAAGACCTCTGAAGGCAGCTTTTCACTAATCGAGGTGAAGTCTCGAATGTCGGAAAACAACAGCGTGGCGGTCAGCGTCTGGGGGCGAATCTGCCCCTCTTCCAGCATTTCGCCTTTATGCTCCCAAATGAAGTCGGCCATTTCGGGCGACAGATTAATGGCAAACAAATCCATCAAGGTTTTGCGTTCTCGCTGCTCAATAAATTGAAAGGACATGAGCCCAATCCACCCGGTAGCGATGGGGGCGGCCACCGGTAGCCACACGCCCAGCAAAAAGCTGCCATAGGCCAACCCCAACCAGAGCGGGACGATGCCTAGCATCACGGCAAATCGTCCTTGCGCTCCCAGGGGACTCAAGAGCCAGCTACTGCCCAGCCCGCTAACGGTGATCAAGGCCAGCGTCCAAGCCAAGGGCAGCCGGGTCAAAAAGCGATCGTTCAGCAGATTATCCACCACCGCCGCATGGAGATAAACGCCCGTGGTCGGAATCTGTTTTTCAAAGGGGGTTCTCAGCGCATCTTCGGAGTTTCCCACAATACCGACGGCGGTATAGCCCACCAGCACAATCTTATTTTGCAGTTGGGCCAGCAGTTGCTCATCCGGTTCTTCGGCCATCACATCGCTAAAGGACAACGTGGTCACGCCGTTGGCCGTCGTGGTCTCACCCGTGGCAGCAGGGCGGGTCGGGCCGGGCCAGTTGAGCCAACTCGGATGATTTTGATCGTAATGACCGGGATTCGCCACGAATTTGGAGTTGAGGCTGGGCATCGCTTGGGGGTCGGCGGTAATCAGGTTAGACAGACTTTGCTCATAGGCACTCAACAGAGCCATGCCAAAACTCGGGACAATTTGCGTCCCCTGAATTTTGTACAAAATGGTCTGACGGCTCAGGCCATCGGTGTCGGGCAAATGATTGACGTGGCCGATGCGCACAAACCCATCAGTCGGCCCCAGTAAGGTCGGCGTAACCTGAATCGGATTGCCTAGCGGATCGCTGCCCACCGCCAGCACGACATTGCCGCTGTATTGCACGGCTTCGGCCAGGGTCTGATCCTCTAGCGTGGCTTCGGGCATGAGAATATCCAGCCCAATGGCCGCTGGCTGCACGGCCATCAGCCGGTCAAGCAGCGCTGCGTAGCGATCGCGGGGCCAAGGAAACCCGCCATAGGTCGCCAGACTTTGCTCATCGATCGCAATCACCACCACCCGGTCATCCCACTGGATCGGCTGCAGGCGATCGCGGGTGTGAAAAAGGCCCACATAGACTAAGCGCTCTAAGGGCTCCCAGGCCCCCACACTAAAGAGTCCCACCCCAGCCACGACCGCCGCGATACCTGGCACCCAGGGCATCGCCGACCAATGCGGGGTGGTCGTCGGACGCAGTTTTGCCCGGATTTGACGCTGAATCCGCTGCCAAAATTGCTTCATGGGAGGAGAAACGCCTTGTTGAAACAGTTCGTGAGGGTAGAAGCTCTGGGGAATTGTCGATGATGGGGCGGGTTCGCAGACGATGGCCAACGGCTGGAGGCAAGGGGGAGCATCAGGGGACAGAGAACTGGCATGGCCAGGGGACTGCTGCCGTAGAATCCTAAAGCCTGTCATCATTTAGGAGATTTCCTAGCAAGGATTTACCGCTTGTCGGGTGCTGTATAGCCCTTCGATGAATCGCCTCCTTTTAAGATGGCTTCGCTAAGACTTCGCTCAAGCAGAGCGTAACGCACCACAGCACGGATATTTTTGTGCCTAAAAATCGCCTTAGACGATAGACCGCTGTCACTCATACACTGAGTCCCGCTGCCGTCCCCCAAATTTTGGGAAACCGTTCCTGCAGAATCGGCCAATGCTCAACCAGGGTCTATTGATAACGCCTCTTAGATCACTGGGATGGCGGCCTGGGTCGATCAGTCTTTCCCACTGTCACCCCCACTGTTGTCACCCCCACCGTTGCCGCCCCGGTCAAGGTCGGGTACCTGCCATGGCAAAATCCGATAGAGACGCGACTCACACAGCGGAGT
This sequence comes from Leptolyngbyaceae cyanobacterium, assembly GCA_050042805.1. GTDB lineage: Bacteria > Cyanobacteriota > Cyanobacteriia > Phormidesmidales > Phormidesmidaceae > Halomicronema. The sequence goes on along the minus strand of JBHJJI010000120.1, from coordinate 43,265 downwards.
GGAGACTGTAAATGCCACGCTGCGATTGCGACGGGCCGAATTAGCCTGCCACTCAAAATAGCCGCTGCGGGAAACCTCGATGTCGAGATCGCCCACCTGCAGGGTATTGGTGGGGTTGATCCGCCCGGTGACAGTCAAGATATTGCCCCGACGCTCTTGGGTTAATCCCTCAATCGCTAGTTCGCGGTCTAGGGCAATGGGTGTCGTGGGCGGTTCACCGGGGCGAATCACGGCGGCCAATCCCTCATCAACGGTGACCATTACCGACTCCGCTGTCGCTTCTACACTGCCTTCCAGGGTGGCGATGCTAGTTTTACCCTCGTCGTCTACGGCCACCCCAAAGTCCGTGCCGCGCACTGCCGCCACCCCGCTCGGCGTCCAGATCTCTAACAGGGTGTTGGGATTCGTAAAGGGTCGGGCCTGCACGCGCGCCTGCCCCCGCGTCACTTCTAAAACGGTGACCCGACCGCCGTTCGATAACACGTCTAAGCGTTCGATTTTGAGATGGGTATTTTGCGCGACGGCGACCGAACCAATTTCGGTATCTAACGCGAGGCTAGTGCTCGCCTGGCTCTGGGTGGTAATGCTGTGGCCGACCTGGGTGAGGCGATCGCCGATGCCCGCAGGTCGCGATTGGCTCTGTTGCACGAACACAGGGCCGGTCAAACGTTCCACCTCTAGCCAGCGCCCCGTCTGCGCTTGACTCTGGGACAACGTCACGGTGCCAAGCAGGGTCGCGACGCCGACCACCCCCAGGGCCGCTCGCTGGCAAGCGCGCTTCAGAAGGGACGATCGCCGGGTGGGTCGCGGCGTCACGTCAGGGCTTTGAGAGGGAGGGGGGGCAACGGTGTAAAACATTATTGAATCGTGAACTTTTTAAAGAACAAGCGAAAGCAGCAGACTGCGCCCTGTGTTTGCAAATCTCCAGTCCGGCTGTGCAGCGACCGCCTGGCAGCTTCCCCAATCCTGGATGGGGCGAGATCGGGGCCACTGCAATCGTCGAGTGGGCCGAACAGACGGTTCCGACTGGAGGACCATTGGCATCACCCTGCCCTCTCACGGCCAGGCACCCGGTGAGAGGTTTTCAGAAAGTAATCAGTGATGCTAGGGAGATCGCTCTTTCATAAAGCCCATTTTTGTCAGTGCAATCCACATTCCTACTGACATATCTACTGACATATTTCGGGGGGGGTGGTTACAAAAGTTCGCTAAAGTACGGGTTTTTGCCGTTGTCATGGGTGGTTGCGATCACAATGACTCCATCGCCGCTTGTCGGGATTTCGTCACCCTCGACACCCCCACATTGCAAAGGAATCCGTCATCATAGAGAACTGTAGCGACGTAGCGTGGAAAGGCAACCATGGGCGATTTTGATATCCAAGCTCCCTTTGAGCCCAAGGGAGATCAGCCCAAAGCGATCGCGGGGCTCACCCAATACCTGCAAGACAGCCACAAATATCAAACCCTGCTAGGGGCCACCGGCACCGGCAAAACCCACACCATGGCGCGGGTGATCGACAAAATTGGCCGACCGGCGCTGGTGCTGGCCCACAACAAAACCCTGGCAGCGCAACTCTGCAACGAGCTGCGCGAATTTTTTCCCGACAATGCGGTGGAATATTTCATCAGCTATTACGACTATTACCAGCCCGAGGCCTATGTGCCCGTCACCGATACCTACATCGCCAAAACCGCCTCCATCAACGAAGAAATTGACATGCTGCGCCACTCGGCAACGCGATCGCTCTTTGAGCGGCGTGATGTGATCGTGGTGGCCTCGATCAGCTGCATTTACGGTTTGGGCATTCCGTCGGAATATCTCAAGGCCTCGATTCCGCTGCAGGTGGGTCTGGAGATCAACCAGCGACAGGTGCTGCGGGATCTGGCAGTGATTCAATACAGCCGCAACGATTTAGATTTGGGGCGGGGTCGCTTTCGGGTCAAAGGCGATGTGCTGGAGATCGGCCCCGCCTACGAAGATCGGATCATTCGGGTAGAGTTCTTTGGCGATGAGATTGATGCTATTCGCTATGTCGATCCGGTCACAGGAGCGACCCTGCAGAGCCTGGAAGCGATCAACATCTATCCGGCCAAACACTTTGTCACCCCCGACGACAAGCTCGAAGCCGCCTGCGAGGCCATTCAAGACGAGCTGCGCGATCGCCTGGAAGAGTTGGAAATCGCCGGTAAGCTCCTGGAAGCACAGCGCTTGGAACAGCGGACTCGCTACGACTTAGAAATGCTGCGGGAAGTTGGCTACTGCAACGGCGTCGAAAACTATGCCCGCCACCTGGCCGGACGACTGGCCGGGTCACCGCCGGAATGTTTGATCGATTACTTCCCGAAAGACTGGCTGCTGGTGATTGACGAATCCCACGTGACGATTCCGCAGATTCACGCCATGTATAACGGCGATCGCTCGCGCAAAATGGTGCTGATTGAGCATGGCTTTCGCCTACCCAGCGCCGCCGATAACCGCCCCCTCAAAGCCGAAGAGTTTTGGGACAAGGTGAATCAGTGCGTGTTTGTGTCGGCAACTCCCGGCAGTTGGGAGTTTGAAGTATCGGAAGGGCGCATCGCCGAGCAGATTATTCGCCCCACTGGGGTGCTTGATCCCGAAATCTTTGTGCGTCCGACCGAGGGGCAGGTGGATGACCTGCTCGGTGAAATTAGAGAACGAGCGGTTCGTAATGAGCGCGTTTTGGTGACGACGCTAACCAAACGCATGGCCGAAGACCTGACTGAATACTTTGACGAACAGGGCGTCAGAGTCCGCTATTTGCACTCGGAAATTCATTCCATTGAGCGCATTGAGCTGATTCAAGATTTACGCGATGGCAATTACGACGTGCTCGTCGGCGTCAACCTGCTGCGCGAAGGGTTAGATCTACCTGAGGTTTCCCTCGTCGCCATTTTGGATGCGGACAAAGAGGGCTTCTTGCGGGCCGAGCGATCGCTGATTCAAACCATTGGCCGCGCGGCGCGCCATGTGGAAGGCAAAGCGATTCTCTATGGCGACAATCTCACCGACAGCATGGCGAAGGCGATTGACGTCACCGAACGCCGCCGTGCCCTGCAGCAAAAGCACAACGAAGACAACGGCATCGTGCCAACGTCCATCATTAGCCGTAACAGCAACGCCATTCTGTCCTTTTTGGAGGTCTCGCGCCGCCTTAACGTGCAGGAACTGGATGAGGTCTACGAGCACAAAGATGAGCTACCGCTAGAGGAAATTCCTGAACTGATCAGCCAGCTCGAAAGGCAGATGAAAGAAGCGGCCAAAAATCTGGACTTTGAAGAAGCGGCTAAATATCGCGATCGCGTCAAAAAGCTGCGTGATCGGCTGCTTGGTCGCCGCTCACCGATTGTGGATTAAGGGTATAGGACTGGGGAGCGCGGGGGCTGGAGAGCAAGGGAGAGAAGTGGAGACGTTTGCTGCAGGGGTTTGGCAATGCCCAACCCCTACGAGTCGATCCGTTATTTTCAAGCAACTCCCTTACCAATGGCTTACCCTTAGGACTTTAAGAAGGCCACCAGAGCTTCTAGCTTTTCCCAGGCCGCGCCGCTGCTTAGAATCGTCCGCGCCTGATCAATACCACTGGCGATCGCGGCGTCCAAGGATTCACCCTGAGCGATATCGGCAACTTTCAACGCTAGCGCCGCATTTAGGCAAACCACATCTTGCTGCGCTTGAGTACCTTTCCCCTGCAAAACGTCTCGCAAAATCGCCGCGTTCTCGTCAATTTCGCCGCCCCGCAGCGCCGTTTTATCGGCATTCACGAGCCCAAAATCGCGTGGGTTAAGCACCTGAGTGGTGACGGTGCCGTTCTCCAACAGGGCTAAGTCAGTGCTGTCTCCTAAACCCGCTTCGTCGAGGCGCTCGCGACCGTGCAACACGATCGCCTGAGGCATTTTCAGTTGATTCAGGGCCTCGGCCATAGGTGTTAGCACCGATGGGTCAAACACGCCAATCACCTGACCCGTGGGCCGCAGCGGATTGACCAACGGCCCTAATAGGTTAAACACCGTGCGCACTTTGAGCGTACTGCGCAGCGGGGCGACCGCCTTCATCGCCGGGTGCCAGCCCCGCGCAAACAAAAAGGTGATGCCGACCGTCTTCAGCGCGGCTTTCGCTTTTTCGGGGGTGGCGTTGAGGTCAACGCCCAAGGCTTCCAACACGTCAGCTGACCCGACCTTGCTAGAGGCCGACCGATTGCCATGCTTGGCCACTGCGACCCCGGCTGCCGCTGCCACAAAGGCGACGGTCGTAGAAATATTGAAGGTGTGAGACCCATCGCCGCCGGTGCCGCAGGTATCGATCATCGGCGTGGGCAAGTCCGCATCCGATGTGGCACCCCCCAGCGACTGAGCTTGCAACACCCGAGCCATACCCGCCAGCTCGTCAGCCGAAACGCCCTTCGCCTGAATCGCGGCCAAAAATGCGCCCGACAGCGTCGGCGGAATCTCTTCCTGCAGCCAACCTCGCATCAGCGCTTCGGCTTCGGTCGTGGCAAGAGAGTGCTTGTCGATAATCTGCTGCAGCAGAGCCGACCAGTCAGTGGGGGCAGCGATCGCAGTAGTCACGAGATGAGCTTTAACCTATTCAAAAAACAAAAACTTTGGCCAATCCATAAAGACTGGCCGGAGCAACAATTCCCCTTAAGGAATGGATGGAGGCGAATATGCGGCTGATTAGAACGCCGAGTAGGCCATCTGGGCAGCGACCTGACTCACGCCTTGAGCCAGAAACTGCAGCACCAAAAATCCCAGAATCGGCGAAAAATCGATACCGCCCAGGGGGGGAATGAGAGAGCGGAAAAGATTGAGGTAAGGATCTGTCAGCTGACTGAGAGTCGCAAAGGGCTGGCTCATCCAATCAACGTTGGGAAACCAGCTCAACAGAATCCGAAAAATGAGTAGCACAAAATAGATGTTCAAGAATGTTGCAAAGGCTTGAGCAAACATTCCGAGTAAAGAAGAGCCCATTGATTTAACAGCCTCCCTATGGCTAGCAGGCGTACTTTTCTGGATTCTAGTGTACTTGATGAACGCTAAATGTATCGCGGGGGAAATCCTCACATGCCGCGATCAAAAATTTTGCTAGAGGGATGAGCGGCACGCTTGTCTATTTCAGAAAGCCTGATGGTGAGACGCTTTGAGGAAACCAGGCCGGAAAATGAGCGGGTTCAAGGGAGCGATCGCCGCAATTACTGAATCGTTTCTCCGCCCTTTCTAAAGGAAAAAATAACCTCTGACTCCAGTTCTCAGCCACCGAACGCCCTGGCAATATCGAAAAATCGGCAAGCACCCAGGCATCATTCCAGGTCTCAGTCATCGGACTTCCCAATGCAATCTTGGTAACGCTGGGGGGCCTAGGCGCAGCGGAGCCAGATTTGTCGTCTGGTTTTCAGAGAATTGGCATAAGGGATCTGCGCTTAAATAATGTCCCCAGCAGAGACCATTCTCGGTCGGGGTTTGGCAGTGCCAAACCCCGACGATCTGGGACGCTCTTTTCGAGCAACTCCCTAAGCACTCTAGGCATCACGATGAGTTAGCCTGCAGCTTTGCAGCAATCCCGCTCCAGATCACCCACCACTCCCGACTCTCCACTCCTTCATGCCCCAGAAGATGACTACGCCGACAGCGATTTAACGTCCACAAACGGTGGAGCTGTCATCGAACAGTCACAAGCCTCTCGCTCTAACCATTGCTCGCCGAGATGCTTCAGCGACAGCATGACCGGTTGAATTTCTCGCCCCTTGGCAGTGAGGGAATATTCCACCCGCGGGGGCACTTCCGGAAACACCTGACGCTTGACCAAACCATAGCTTTCGAGTTCTCTCAAGCGAACCGTCAAGGTTTTAGTGCTGATGCCGGGTAAGGCGTCTAAAAACTCATGGGTGCGGCGATCGCCCGCAAACAGCTCTCGCAGAATTAAGATAGTCCACTTACTGCCGACGAGCTCCAATACAAACTGGATCGGACAGCGGCTTTCGGGACAGGGCGGGAAAGATTCCATCGCTTGAGTAGCCTTGAGGTCAACAATAGCGGCGATCAACGCTAGTCACCATGATGGACTTCACAGGGTGACAAGGCCCAAGACACAACAGTTCTTTTTAGGTTTTCCTAAGCTGTCGGGCTGGTTTCGTCAGCCTCGTCCGGTTGATCGGTGAGGGGCCACCAGCGCCAGGATTGGCCGCCTTCAAAAGGGCCGTCCGTCTGCAAGAGCTGCCACGGCTCAGCCGCTGACGGCCGCTGCACAATCAGCGAAAAGGGCACTCGCGACTGTTTAACCGGCGAGCGATCGGCATACTGCAAGCGATATCGGTAGGTGCCCGCCACCTCGTAGGCCAACGCTGTGGCAACTTTGACTTGGCGAACGTGGCGAACCTTGACATGGTTGACTGACAGTCGCGGAGCCGTGTCCGTAGCGGCAGAGAGCTGTTGCCACAGGGCCAATTGCTCTTGTTGGGCCTGTTGCGTCACGGCCGTCGCCACAATGTCTGCAGGAATGTCGCCTTTGAGGTCGCCACATCCCCCAATTCCCAAGAGGAGGAAGATGACGGCGATCGCAGCGGTTAGCCTGTGCCCCCACCCCAGCCTCGATCCCCTAATCATGGCCTTGCAAGCTCCGGGGATCGAGAGCATCGCGCAGGCCATCGCCGAGCAAATTGAATGACAGCACCGTCAACACAATCAACAGCGCTGGCGGCCAGATCAACCAAGGATGGAGCACCAAAATAGAAGCGTTGCTGGCCAGCGACAACATGTTGCCCCACGACGGATCCGGTTGCTGAATGCCTAAGCCGATCAGGCTTAGCACCGCCTCGGCCACGATAAAGCCGGGAATCGCCAGCGTCGCTGAGATGATGACGTAGGTGGCGGTTTGCGGCAGCACGTGACGCACAATGATGTAGAGCGGTGGCCCCCCCATCGCCTGGGACGCCGTCACGAAGGTTTGCGATTTAAGGGAAAGCACCTGCCCTCGCACAACCCTTGCCAGCCCCGTCCAGCGGACAAAGGATGTGATCAAAATAATCAGCAAAAACCGCTGGGTACTCGACAGGGTCGCTGGCAGCACCGCGGCCAACGCCACTAATAGATAAATGGCCGGAATCGTCATAATCACCTCGACGAGGCGCATCAAAACGGCATCGACCCAGCCACCAAAATAGCCTGCCAAGCCGCCGACCAACATGCCCAACGGAAACGACAGGGAAATGCCAATCAGGCCAATACTCAGGCTAATACGACCGCCGTAAATCAGGCGACTCAGCTGATCACGCGCTTGTTCATCCGTCCCTAAAAGATGCCATCGGCCAGGGCCAACTGTGCCAAACAAATGGCGATCGCCCGGAATACCCGGAAACACTTCAATTTCCTCAAAGCCCGGTTGAACGAGCGAGAAGCGCGTGGGCAAAGGCAGCTCCACTCGCAACCACCGATAAGCATCGCCCTTGACGAAGAGTCGAATCGGGGAAGGCTGATCAAAATCAACAAAAACTTCTCGTTCCCCAGTTTCTACCGAAACTGGTCCCTGCGTGATGGGATACACATGAGGCCCGATCAACTCGCCAGTGCGCTGGTGACGCCAGTAAACCTCAGTCGGTGGCAACAGCGAGGCATTGGGAGCCGAAAAGTAAGGATCGTAAGGGGCGGTGAACTCCGCCAAAAACACAATGAGTTAAAACGTGAGCAGTACGATCGCCCCAACACGGGCTAGGGAATTTTTGCGAAGCTTTTGCCACCAAGTCATGCCAGTCTCATAAGTAAGCTAGGGAGCCACGATACTTCTTTTCTCGTGTTCCACCATAAATACATTTGAGTATAGGTTGGCAATGATCTGTTTGCCTTCTTGGGTGAGCGATAAATACCGCAGTCCGTCTTGAATGTAGGGATGCACCACCTTCCAATAAAAGGTGGGGTAGTTGTGTTTCAGGTCGTCAGGGCTCTTGTAGTTCAGATATTTGTTTTGGCCCGTCTCTTCTAACTCGTAATAAAGCGCCCCAATTTTTTTGAGGTAGCGGGGGTCACTGAGTTGGCCAATCAGGTCAGCGGCTCGGACGAGGCCAGGGAAATACTTGGTGTCCTGGTGGTCTTCTTCTTGCGGTACCGGAAAACGGGTCAGCTCAACATTGAGTTTGATGACCTCGGCCTTAATGGTGCTGTTTTTGCCGAAGCGCTCTTCAATAAACAGCTTGCCTCGATCCACGTGATAGGGGGTCAAAGAGGCATCCGAATCGCCGGGCTCTAGGGTGACCATCTCATCCCCTTTGCCGGTGGCATAGCGATGCTCGTGGTCGCGATCCATCCGGCAGACGCCTTTGACATAGCCAATGTCGTGACAGACCAGCGAAATAATGAAGTGCAGCCAGTCGTCGGTGCTGACGCCGCCCTCACGAATCTGTTTGCCTCGCAGAATCTCTTGACCGACGAGAGCGACCAAAATCGTGTGCTCAACGTTGTGGTAAAGCGCATCACTGTTGGCGATATTTTCTAACGCCATACTGCCGGCCCAGGCAATGATGTCTTCGTAGTCGGGGTTCAAGCCACCGTAGGTGCGGTGATAGCCAGCACGGAGTTTTTCGACGAAATCAGAGATCAAAATCTCGGTTGCATTAAACATGCTGATGCCCACTTAAACGTTCCACAGTCATTGACCACTCTCGTTTCAGGAACCTTCACTCAATCAAGATGATAACGAGTATACCGACAGTCTTTTCATCTGAGCCCGCTTTTGGCAGAACTTTTCGGCGATACTCACTCACTAGCTGCTCCCGATTCCCTTATACAGTTCCCGATTAAAAATCGACTTGATAAGACAGTCGAAAAAATACATACCTGCTATTGCAGCAGGTAAACCTCAAAGTGTGTGTGATTTTCGTCAGTCCCAGGTAAATGAATGTTGCTCTGATGGCGCTACTACAATCGATAACGCACCGGCCAAGCTTCAGCCTCCAGATGTGCAGCTATAGCAAGTCGCAGTTTAATCAGGTCACATCCAATGCCTGAAATCACCGTCAGATGAGCTCTTTAATTCTGACTTCCGACTCCTTCATTCCGCATTCCGCTATAGCCGCCTATCATTTGTCGCGATATATCCGCACGCAACAACCGTGAGGCAGAGACAGAACCCAGCTGGCGGTGGCGATCGCCGATCAAGAATCTTGTAAATGAATGAATCGTTCCAAATCTGAGAAAGTGGTGGCATGGGCCACCGTCGGATTGTCGTAGCCCTTCATATTGACGGTATAGCGGTGGAATAGCTCGTCGGTGCCCTGCATCCGCATCAGATATTCATAGGTGGTCTCACCGACTGCCACGTCTAAACCCAACTGTTTGGTAGACGATTCGAACCGAAATGCCGAATTCACGGTATCGCCGATCGCCGTGTAGTCTGGGTGCTCTCCTGTCCCCGTGTTGCCCACCATGGCGTAGCCGGTATTCAGACCGGCCCCAATCCGCAATGGAAAGGGCAGCGGAAATTTTTTATGGAGCTGGGCGGTCATTTTGGCCAGCGCATCGACGGCCTGCATAATGTGCAGCATTTCTTCAGAGTCGACACCGTCAGGGCCATGGATCCAAACAGCCATCACCGCATCGCCGATATATTTATCGACCCGACTCCCGTAGCGACCAATAATTTCGCCCGCACAGCGAAACCAAGTGCCAATTGATTCCGAGAGGACTTTTTCGTCGAGTTGCCGGGTCATCACGGTGAAATCCCGAATATCGACGACGATCACCGAAATCAACCGCCGAATATGGAGCGTCGCGGTCGCGGTGAGTTCAGTATCGATCTGGGGTTGAGATGGCTCCAGGCGATCAGCCGTAGCGCAAAAGAACTCTAACTCCGTTTGACCAAAAGTGAGGTGATCGCCATCGGCCAAGGTAACCGGTACACTCACCCGGCGACCATTGACAAAGGACCCATTACGGCTACCCAAATCAATCAGGTAAAACTCCCCCGTTTCCATCATTTGGATCATGGCGTGATTGCGAGAGATCCAGCGATCAGGGAGCACTAAATTGTTGTCATCGCTGCGTCCCACAGTCCAACAGCTGATCCCCACGAGGGAAAGCTGACGAGTACCAGACTCGGTCTTCAAGACGACATACGGGCCCGCGGGATGAATCACAAAGTCTTAGGGAACGAGAGGGCAAAACGGCGGCTCAGAGACAAATTCTGCACAGAAGTCCGCGAGTGTCTTTAAGTGAAAAATAGCGTACAAACGCGACTTCACTCTGTATTTTTCTCATCGACTGGACGAAATCAACAATCCCTTAACAATTAATGATGGCTAATGACGACGATCGCGCCATTTCTCCTATCAGCCTGCTCAAAAGCAGAGTGCACTCGTCAAAAAGAGCAGATCCACAATAAGGGTACTCAAGACAGCGCCGCTAAAAGCCCACCAGCAAGGCTGTCGGGATTGCAACGGTAGCAGCCCCACCGTCAATAACGCGATCGCAATCAGCAGCGCCCGACTAACGTTGACCGTAGTTTGCAACGTCGTCGCGGCCTCGCGGAGCAAGACCGGCACCCATTCGGGATCAACGATCATGACCTGCCGCCACATCGGCAGTAAGTCAGTCCAATAAATGTAGAGGTCAGTTGCGGCGGTACCCAGCAGCGAACCGAGAAAGAAGTAACTGCCGACCCGCCCTTGTCCCCGTGATAGCAGCACCAGCACAAGGGGAAATCCCAACGCCTCAATCGGCAGATGCCATAACGGCTCGGCACGTAGCCACCCCCAGTAGAGCGATCCCGCCAGCCAGGTCCAGGTGAAGCCAGTTAGCAGATCACCCCAAAGCTGTGTCGTGACTCGGGAAGTGAGGCTCACCCCTGCCAGCAACCAAGTCCCCGTGAGGGCGAGACTCAGCCACGGCAGCGATCGCACCAGGGGAGCTTGGAAAAATACCGGCACCACCACCAAAAAAACGGCGGCCCAAAATACTTTTGCTTTACGCGTTAACATCCTGGATGGCAGCGCGATGCTGGCCAAAGTCGCAGCCTCTGCAGGGGAAGATTCGGTGGAAGGGCTGAACGAAGACAACGGATTTCTCAGGTTGTTAACTCTTCTTAACATACCATAGGCTTTGGGGTGGGTGGTGCGTTAGTCACGACTGGATCTTACGGGGGCATATTAATCGGAGAGGCCCCTTCCTGATAGTCGACCGGGCTGCTTAGGCAGCATTCCTCAGGTCGGCTGATCTTGAAAATCGTATGGATTTATTTATGCAGTTACTCTTACTAACGACCGGCGATGCCCCGTCGATTTCTCTGATTCAGGCGATCGTCATTGGCATTGTGCAGGGACTCACGGAATTTTTGCCCATTAGCAGCACAGCCCACGTCAAAATGGTGCCCGTGATCTTAGGCTGGGGCGATCCGGGTGTCACGTTTACGGCCATTGTGCAGCTCGGTAGCATCGTCGCGATTTTGGGCTACTTTTGGTCCGATATTCGGCAACTGCTGATCGGTACGGGGCAGGCGATCGCTCGCAAAGATTACGACGCCCCTGACTTTCGCCTGGCGCTGGGCATTGTGATTGGCACGGTGCCCATCGTGGTGTTGGGGCTGATTGTGAAATTTGGCCTGCGAGAGGCCTACGAAGGCTTTGCGCGGAGTTCCCTCGTGATTGCTCTGACCTCTATTGGGTTGGCGATCTTTTTAGCGATTGCCGAGGTCACCGGCAGCCGCAAACGGGGCTACGACGCCGTGGGGCAGGTCGACGGCATTGGCATGGGTCTGGCTCAGGCACTGGCCTTGATTCCCGGTGTGTCGCGATCGGGGTCAACGATTACCGCCGGTTTGTTTATGGGACTGAACCGTGAGACGGCGGCTCGGTTCTCGCTGCTGATGGGGATTCCCGCCATCTTGATTTCGGGATTAGCAGAGATTAATGGGCTGTTTAACCCCCAGTCAACCGTGGGCGTGACGGTGGCCATTGTCGGGGTGATTGCTTCTGCAGTTTCGTCCTACCTAGCGGTTTATTGGTTGATTCGGTTTTTGAAAGACCATACGACCTGGGTGTTCGTGTTTTATCGCATTGGGTTTGGTCTGGCGATCTTGGGGGCAATTCTGTTGGGAAAATTGTCTGCTTATTAGACCAGGTTTTCAAGGCCGGTGTCTAACCCGTGAGGCATGATAAAAGGTGGTGTCTGATTGACCGCAACTTTCGGGCCGTTGGCTGGGCTCAGTGCCCGGTGAATCAAGCCTCGGTCTGCGGTGGTTGCCTATCTATAACTCTTTGCCCCTATGAGTCTGTCGTCTACCCGTCCCGCTGTGGTTGCTCGCGTTCTGCCCGATTCGATCGCGGCGGAATTGGGGTTTGAGCCGGGCGATCGTCTCGTCCGCATTAACGGCCAAGCCCCCCGCGACCTAATTGACTATCAGTTTCTCTGTGCCGAGGAAGACCTGGCCCTAGAGGTGCAAGATGCCAACGGGGCGACCCACGTCGTGGAGCTAGAAAAAGACTATGACGATGACTTGGGCCTAGAGTTTGAGACCGCGTTGTTTGACGGGTTGATCCAGTGCAATAACCGCTGTCCGTTTTGCTTTATCGACCAGCAACCGCCCGGCAAGCGCGAAACCCTCTATCTCAAAGACGACGATTATCGCCTCAGTTTCCTCTACGGCAGCTACCTGACCCTGACAAATTTGACCCCGCCGGAATGGGAGCGCATCGCCCAGCTGCGGCTCTCACCGCTATTTGTCTCAGTGCATGCGACTGAACCCGACGTGCGATCGCGGCTGCTCAAAAATCCGCGCGCGGGTGAACTGCTGGAGCAACTCGCCTGGTTTCAAGCTCAGCGGCTACAAATTCATGCCCAGGTGGTTGTCTGTCCGGGGCTTAATGACGGCGCTCATCTAGAGCGCACGCTGTTAGATTTGGCGGAGTTTCACCAGGGCGACCTACCGGCGGTCATCTCAGCAGCGGTGGTGCCGGTGGGACTGACCCGCTTTCGCCCCCAGGCAGACGAATTGATGCCCGTAACCCCGGCCAAAGCGCGGGAGGTGATCAACCAGGTCAAAGCCCTGCAGGATAAGTTTCGCCCGCGCTTTGGCACGACCTTTGCCTGGTTGGCCGACGAATGGTTTCTCATCGCTGGGCGATCGCTGCCTACCGAGACCGACTATGAAGATTATCCGCAATTGGGCAATGGGGTGGGCTCAATTCGTCAATTTTTGACCGCGTTTGACCAAGCTGCCAAGGCGCTCCCGACGGCCCTACCGCAGCCGCAGCGCTATACCTGGGTGGTCGGCAATGCGGTCGAACAGGCGTTTCAACCCATTCTGCAAAGACTGAATCAAGTCAAAAACCTGACCGTTGAAATGGCCGCCCTCAACAGCGACTACTGGGGACAGGCGATTACCGTCACCGGCCTCTTGACCGGACACGACCTGCAGCACCACCTGCGCGATCGCGATTTGGGGGAGGGACTTTTGCTGCCCACCATCATGTTGAAACCGACGGATCCGGGCAATTCTCAAAATTGGCTGTTTTTAGACGATCAGCGCGTAGAATCAATCAGTGACGCTTTACAGGTACCGATTATTCCGGTTGACGGTGTTGACGGATTGGTGCAGGCCTGTTTACAGTCACGTCCATCTTGACTTTGTTCGCGGGCTTTTCTAACTAAACCGGTTAGTAAAGTATCCTAGGAACGACGTTGTTGAAATGTAGCTTCTATCAGTGCTGCTAAGCCTTAAGGACTCTATGCAGAAAGGTATGCTTTCCCCCTGGTTGATGCGTGTTTATCTGGGTACGGCGATCGCCCTGCCCTCAAGCGCTCTCGTTGGTTTGACACTCCCCGTTGAGGCGGCAACAGGTGCCGATAAAGCGCCTGTCAAAGAGACGCTGTCAGCAGCGGTGCCGTCTAGTGGTGGGCACGTCACTCGTGATGCCTCCCCTGAACTGTCTCGACCGTCGGTCGATCAGCCTACCGCCGACAACGTTTCAGAGGCACCAGCCCCAACGCTCGCAACGGCAGCACCCAGGCCAGAGGCAGCGGTGACAGCTCAGCTGGCGTTGGCGCCCCAGTTCTCACCGCTAGAGAAACCCGCGCAAACCAAATCTGAGCCCTTACCCCGTGGCGTTGCTTTCGCCCCTGAAGCCTTGACAGGGTCAGCTGATGCAATGGCACAGCCCGAGATTTTGTTGTCCCAAGCTGAGGCTGAATCGCCAGTGGAGGAGACCGATGATTCGGCCCCCCCGGAAGCGGAGGAAAGCGTTGATAGCCTCGACGATGCTGATGATGAAGCCGATGAATTTAGTCCGCTGCCTGATTCGGATGCCGAGGAAGCGATAGAAGAGCCGCTACCAGAGACCACGAATGAGGATGAAACGGATGCTCCAGAAGACACCGAGGAGTCAGTTGATCCAGACGCAACGGCCCCTCTCCCCAGAACAGGTAGCCCCGCGCCAGGAGAGGGCGCTTGGGATGACATTCCTGCCCTTGACCCGTCTCCGAATCCCCTGTTGATTCAGACTCAGCCCGAGGAAGTCGAGATCATTGGCACTCAACCCGTCACCCTAGAGGAGGCCATCGAGCTTTCCTACCGCAACAATCCAGATCTGCGGACAGCCCTGTTAGAGCTGGAGCAAAGTCAAGCTGCCCTCAGGGAAGCGCAAGCCGCCAATTTCCCGACACTTTCGGTCAATGGCACCCTACAGGGACAAAACACCACGGATTCCTCGACTGAGGTGGTGACGACACCCGGTGGCGGACTCGCCTTTGAAACCAGCTCGACTGAGGAGTTGGGGGCTTCGGCCTCGGCGCAGGTCGACCTGGTTTACAACCTGTATTCTTCGGGGCAGCGTGGGGCGACGATTCGAGCCGCCGAAGAGCAAGTGCGATTGTCGGAGTTGGAGGTCGAACGCCGCCGAGAGGATTTAAGACTCAACACCGCCAACGAATACTACGATTTGCAAGCATCGATCGAGTCGATCCGCATTAGCGAGGCCTTTTTAGAAGAGGCCGAACGCAACCTTCGCGATACGTCCTTGAGGGAAGAGGTGGGTGTGGGTACCCGCTTTGATGTGTTGAGGGCCGAGGTACAGGTCGCCAATGCCCGCCAAGACGTGGTGAATGCCGAGCGATCGCGTCAGGTGGCTCAGAGCACCCTGGCCCGTCGCTTAAACGTGCCGCCCGCGCTGACGATCACAACAGTGCCCGTTGATATTGCCGGCAACTGGCCTCTGGGATTGGAAGAAAGCATCGTGCTGGCCTATCAAAATCGAGCGGAACTAGAACAGCAGTTAGTCCAAAGCGACATTAGCGAAGAACTGCGGGTAGCTGAACTGGCAGCGCTGGGGCCACAGGTCGATCTGTTTGCCAACTACACCATCAGTGACACCCTCACCCAAAGCGATAGTTTTAACGACAACTACAGTTTTGGCGCTCGGGTATCGTGGACCTTGTTTGAAGGCGGGGCCGCTCAAGCGCGGGCGCGACAGCGGGAACTCGATAGCGAAATCTCAGAGCGCAATTTTGAAGAATCGCGGAACACGATTCGCCTCTCAGTAGAGAGCGCCTACTACAACCTAGAAGCCAACCTCACCAACATTGACACGGCTCGGTTGTCGGTCGAGCAGGCCCAAGAAGCGCTAGAACTGGCAATTTTGCGGTTTGATGCCGGAGTGGGAACACAGCTAGACATTTTGAATGCCCAGTCGGAACTGACCGATGCTGAGGTGAATCTGGTCGAGGCGATCGTCGGCTATAATCGCTCGCTCGCCGAAATCAAACGAGCCGTCAGCAATTTGCCGGAGCCCTATTAAATTTCATCTAGCTTGAGGACTGGAGGTTTGACATTCCGTCAGACCTCACCGCCTGCGCCATCTCTCCTTCTCAAGGAGAGGTTTATCCCAAGTCTGCTGAAGGATTTGCCCAAATTGGGACAGGAGTTCCGCTTCCTCATAGAAAAGGGCCTAGATTTAGCCTCTGCAACAGCTGCGAGACTATCGTTCTCAATCATGAGCAAGGCTGAGCGCGATCGCGCTTGAGCAAACTTCAGGGTTCGCCACTATTCAACGTTGTGTGTGCAGTCCTGTCTAGGTTGGCGACAGACACCATCGGACATTACCTGGCGTCAGATGTCTCAAGACAGCGATCGCGGCTCATGATCCCCACCTGTCAGCAGACATTCTCTGAGTGCCAGATTCTGATGAAGGCTAATTTTGGCAGTGTTATAGCAGAATGCGGAATGAAGAAGTCGGAAGTCAGAATTGAAAAGCCTATCAAGTAAGGATTTCAGGCATTGGAGGTGACCTGATCAAACTGCGGCTTGCTATATGCCAAGTCAGAAATTCGCCGGAAAGTCTCCTCGTTGCCCTACCGGCATAGGGCTCAGACGGTTTGTGCCATATCAACGACCCGAGGCCCAACACCAGTTCTGCAAAGTAGCGCTACAGATCGGGGATCCCCCGTTGTCGCTGTCCCCTTGTCGAAGAGGGCTACACACCTTTATAATGTGTAATCCAAATGCAGCGAATTGGGATAACGCCGATCATCGTCTCCAGAGAAATCTCCCGGCCTTTGTATCGCCAGCGAGATCGGTTCGTCAACTCGCGAGTCCACGCTTTATCTTAGTAAAGGGCCCAGATGACATGAACCATGACAGACATATCGATGCAGGATAGAGCGTTTCGGATTGCGATAATCGGTGATGTTCATGATCAGTGGGACGAAGAAGATATTGCGGCGCTCCACAGTTTAGACATTGATCTGGTCTTATTTGTCGGTGATTTTGGCAACGAGGCCGTGGCGGTAGTGCGGTCAATTGCCGGGTTGAGTTTGCCGAAGGCAGCCATTTTTGGCAACCACGATGCCTGGTACACAGCAACACCATGGGGCCAGAGAAAATGCCCCTACGATCGCGCCAAGGAAGATTGGGTACAACTGCAGATAGATCTGCTGGGCGACGCCGATGTGGGCTATGGAAAACGCGATTTTCCACAGTTGGGGCTCACGGTCATTGGCGGTCGGCCCTTTAGTTGGGGCGGTTCAGACTGGAAATATGAGTCGTTTTATCGCGATCGCTACGGCGTCCACAATTTTGCCGAATCGCTGGGTCGCATCAAACAGGCAGTGGATGATGCGGCCGTTGACACGCTGATCTTCATGGGGCACTGCGGCCCCACGGGGTTAGGGGAGACGCCAGAATCCCCCTGTGGCCGCGATTGGCCACCAATTGGCGGCGATTTTGGCGATCCCGATTTGGCTGAGGCGATCGCCTATGCCCAGCAGCAGGGAAAAACCGTGCCGCTAGTCACCTTTGGTCATATGCACCATGGATTGCGGCACCGGCAAGATCGGCAACGCCAGCGGTTGAGTCGCGATGCTCAGGGCACGATTTATCTCAATGCGGCCTGTGTGCCTCGCATCGTACGAACAGAAACCCAGTGTGCACGCAACTTTTCGATTGTTTCTGTAGAACGTAGCCAAGTGCAGCGCGCCCTGCTGACTTGGGTCGATCAGCACCACCAGATTGTCTCCGAGGAAGATCTCTCTGCTGATGCGGCTTCCTCAAAATCGCTGCAGCCCTTGACTTAAGCTCATATCAAAAAAACATCTCTTGACGAAGATTTTAAGCTTTGCCTCAACTATCTACGAAATGATAGAGGGCAAACTTAAAACAGCAAGAATTCTTCTAAATCACTTATGACCGAGAAAGTCGCAATCTTCTTAGATGTCGAAAATTTATCAGGTTGGTTAAAAGCGGATGGAGGTGAAATACTACTCGAACGGGCAAATGAGTTAGGACGTGTAGTTGTACGAAGAGCATATGGTGATTTCAGCATCAAAGGAGTCAGCATACGACAGCCGGAACTAAATTTACTTGGTTTTGAATTTGTTCATGTCTATCATCCTGTAAAAGGAAAAAACTCTGCTGACATTCAAATTGTTGTAGATGTTATGGAGTACTTGGCTCGTATTCCTGATCTGGAGTGGGTTGTGCTGGCTACTGGAGATTCAGATTTTTCACCTTTGTTTAGGCGTTTAAGAGAATTAGGAAAGTCCGTTGTTGGTGTCGGACCAAGATCTGCTCTTAGTGAAGCTGTTAAGAAGTCATGCAACCGATTTCTTTATATTGACGAGACTTCTAACATCGACAGTATGTCCGCTGTTCTTAAGACAGAACAGCTGCGTGAAGATGCACTAGATTTACTCGAACGCACTCTCAATAAGTTTCAGGATGGAGTCCATCTGTCTGTCTTAAAGAACAAAATGCTTGAAATGGATTCTGCATTTGATGAGCAACATCTGGGTTTTAGTGGGTTTAAAAAGTTCTTACAGAGTGCTCCTGAAATAGTTGATCTGTATCAAGCCCAAAAAGTTTGGTTTGCAAAGCCAATAGATGTTGATAGTGAGCAGGATAGTCTTCAGTCTAACAACAGCAATAAGGAGGTTAGCCTAGTAAATGTCACTGCTGATCTGTATAGACGTTACTTGCGAAAAAGTGGTTGGCGTTCATGCGAATCATCATTCCTGTGGAACTCCTTAAATAGATTGAACACTCATTTCCCAAAAGGCTTTACAAGAAGCGAAGAATTTGAATATCTAATTGAATTATTTGGACATAATCGAACCCGTGGGGAATTACGTTCAGCAATCTATATTCTCTATAAAGTAGGCTTTGTGGTTCAGCATCAACAAGGGCGCATCGACGAACCTATTTTGATGGCTCATGTACCTAAATCTGAGGAAACAATGGCGTCGAAAATAGATATCGTGATGACACACAAACTTATTCGAGTTTGCGACTCACATAATGCACCTTTTGTACCTAAAATCGCCACTTTATTATTAAGTAAATCTTACTCCGAAGAGGCCCTTGATAGACTTCTTGAAAGTGCCCAGGTTTATCAAAATTCAGATGATTAGATTCTTTAACAGTTCGCGAGCCAGTTTTTTTGTTCAGCTAATTACCTGATTGATTGACAAAAGTTGCCACATCATTCTTTGAAGCGCTTGTCAGCCTTATAAAGCGGTGCGTTACGGCTTCGCCAACGGCACCCTATAGCACTGTTCACTTGTAGCCACCTACTTGTGCCGTCTTAGCAATGTTAAGAAGTCTAAGCACCGGGAAGCCAAATTCGTCGCCTTGGTGCAAAGAGTTGATACAACTACACCGGAAACGTTGACTGCAACTCTGCTTAGTCAACATCTCCGGTGCAATGTTTTGGTCTTGTCAGGGTTTAATTGAACCTACGCCCAACCAGCGCGATCCATCAGCTGTACGGCTTCGTTGGCATTTTGGCCATAGGCCTCGACGTTGACGGTATCTTCTGTAAAGCTACCGAGGCTGGCTAACACCGGGTCAAGCTCAGTCCCTTCGACCACGGGATACTCGTTGTTGCCTTCGGCAAAGAAGGATTGTGCGCGCGGGGTCGAGAGATATTCTAAAAAGGCGATCGCCCCGTCTGGATTGGGAGCGGTTGTCAACACGCCAGCGCCGCTGATGTTGACGTGGGTACCCCGACCGTCTTGGTTGGGATGGAAGACGCCGATTTGATCAAACACGGCTTGATCAGCCGGGTCGTCAGATTTGCCCATCCGCACCAGGTAATAGCTGTTGGCGATCGCAATATCGCCTAGCCCAGCCGCAACCGCTTGAATTTGCGCTGTGTCATTGCCCTCGGGGGGGCGAGCAAAGTTGGCGACGAAGCCCTCGGCCCAGGCTTCAGTTTCAGCCTCCCCATTGACCTCAATCATGCCCGCCACCAGGGATTGATTGTAGATATTGCCGGAAGTGCGGATCAAAATTCGCCCATTCCACTGGGGATCGGTGAGGGCTTCATAGGTAGAGAGGTCAGAAGGATTGACGCGATCGCGATTGTACATAATCACGCGGGCGCGTTTGGAGAAGCCAAACCACAGCCCCTCAGCATCTCGCAAGTTTTCAGGGATCCGCTCTTCGAGAATCGCTGAACTCACTGACGTAAAAATACCCGCATCTGCCGCTCGCCAGAGACGGCCAGCATCCACGGTCATAAAGACATCCGCTGGACTGTTGTCACCTTCGTTCAAAATCCGTTCGAGCAGTTCGTCAGCATTGCCCTCAATGAGATTGACGCGGATACCAGTCTCTTCGGTAAACCCTTCATACAGAGCATCGTCCGTGTTGTAATGTCGAGACGAATAAAGGTTGATCTCGCCGGTTTGTGCCCAGCTCAGTCGAGGGCGTCTAAGCTGAGTGGCCGTCAGAGCCACCGTAGCTCCACCAGCGACCAAAAATGAGCGTCGGGGCAACTTGTGCATTACCACTGTCCGTCCTTAATTGAGAATGAGTGTGATTAAAACAACTGGCAGTCATCCTATCACTATTGATACTTGCTCTCAACTAAAATCCGTTAAATCGATTTTTGACCATTCCCCGCAGCGAATCCTCCAGTGAATTAGCAATTGCCATACCTGCGTGGCTCAGATTGATCCCGGTTCTAATACACCCTCAACATCAACAGGGCAGAGGGCTAATCCTTGAATCGGTTGATGCAGAATAGCGCTGACCACTTTGCGGAGGACACCGAGGAGCGCTCTGCATCCTGAGGGCATCAGCAAAGGAGTTCGCAGTCTTGTCCTCACCGGACTGGCGACTGCGATAGCCGTCACCAATCTGTGGGCAAAATGTCGAATATCCAATATCCCGCGACAGTCATTGTCCCCATCCCCGCCAGCGCAGATAGGGAGTCGTTTGCAATAAAGCTAAAAGATTGAACCCAACACGGGACGGCAATATGACTTTAGCGGCGGCTCTAAAGCCAAAAAATGGCAACAAGTCTGACGAGGGCTAGCTATTTAGGCGGTGCTGAGTGACGGGTGAAGTCGTTGATTTGGCGCGATCGCCGGGAGATGCCCAGATTGCTCCCGTTTCTTAAAAATCTCTGGCAAAGAGCCTGCCTCTCAAAAACAGTTATTCGTAAACTTTTGCGGGCAGCTATATTAGATAAATAAAAGTAGTGGTAAATGCAACAAAGAAGATAGGTAATGGTAACTAGCCCCGCCCAACTTGGCGTTTCGGCTAGGGCATCGGCTAGGAGTGCTCTAGAACTTCGGGGTGTTTTTGAGACGGTCAACGAGTCTAGCTGTCCTGGAAAGTTAAATTTCCACATGCACACCCTTCATTCCGACGGGCAACTCGCTCCAGATGCACTGATAGAGCAGGCAATTCAGCTGGGTCTTAACGAATTTGCAATCACCGACCACCATACGGTCAACGGGTATCGCAAAGCCAAACAGCATTTAGAAGATTGGCAGTGGAAGCATCCAGCTCCCATTCGACCTCCGCATCGGCGCACCCGCGCCCGGCGCTTACCCCGGTTATGGATTGGGGTCGAAATCACCTCGCTGCTGCTGGAGACAGAGGTGCATATTTTGGGCTATGCCTTTAAGCCCAATCATGAAGCTATGCAGCCTTACCTCAATCGTCACTCGCCGCAGGGAGAGGAGCGACAGGCCGCAACGGTGATCGACGCGATTCAAACGGCGGGGGGCATGGCGGTGTTGGCTCACCCCTGTCGCTATCGGCGATCGCCCGAAGAGTTGGTGGCCCAAGCCGCCGAGTATGGCATTGACGGAATTGAAGCTTACTACGCCTACGACAACCCTAAAGAGTGGCGTCCCTGTCCGAAAAAAACGCCCTCAATGGAGCAACTGGCCCAGCAGTTTGGCCTGCTCAGCACCTGCGGCACTGACACCCACGGCAAAACGTTAACCCGACGGATTTAGCTGACAGCGGAGATTGCCGCCGGGGAGATCCGGCTGAGTCATGAGGTCATCTTGGCAGCGCCGGGGAACGGCGGGGCAGGGGGATCAGATTTGTCGTCTGGTTTCAGGGAATCGAGACCGGTAAGGGATTGTCGGGAAAATAAAGTTCCGTTAGGAGACTGTAGGGGAGTGGGAGGGTAGGGGGTAGAGAGTGAAAAGTCAGGAAAAAAGTGGGATGGTTTTAATTTACGCATCCCTAAATTCTTTCTTAGAAACGGCCCTATTCACCAGACTCAAGGGGTGCTTAGCGACTCGAACGGGTGACTGACGAGGCGGGCGCGATCGCGATTTGTAGCAACGCCTGCAAAATAGCGACCCAAAGTTCGGTAGCTTACCACAGTCATTTTAGGTGGCCACCTGCGACCCACTGCCGCTGTTGCCTCACCGATATCGTTTACGACTCAGCGCCGG
Source organism: Leptolyngbyaceae cyanobacterium (assembly GCA_050042805.1). GTDB lineage: Bacteria > Cyanobacteriota > Cyanobacteriia > Phormidesmidales > Phormidesmidaceae > Halomicronema. Next base: position 21,077 of record JBHJJI010000120.1, on the reverse strand, counting down.
TGACGGCGTCGGCTCCTTTTGCATGGATGATGCTCCCCAACCTGCTCCGAGCTCAACTGCTACCAGCTCAGCTGCGGCCCCAGCGGTCGTTGTCGAAGCCGAGCATGAGCTGATTTATGGCCTGGACGATCGCCCGCCGTTGCGAGAGGCGATTTTTGCGGCGATTCAACATGTGCTGGCCTGTTTTGTCGGCATTATCACGCCGTCTTTAATCGTGGCGGGCGCGCTGGGGTTAGAGTCGGCGGATGCGGCGTTTGTGGGCAGCATGTCGCTGTTTGTTTCCGGCATTGCCACCTTTATTCAAGCTCGCCGCATTGGCCCAGTGGGGTCAGGACTGCTGAGTGTGCAAGGCACCAGCTTTGCCTTCATTGGCCCCATTTTGGGAGCGGGGACGGGGGCGATCGCTGCTGGGAGTTCCCCCACTGAAGCGCTGGGGCTCATTTTTGGTCTGTGCTTTTTTGGGTCTTTTGTCGAGATTTTTTGCAGCCGGTTCTTGCATCTGGCGGGGCAAATCATCACCCCCTTAGTCACCGGCATCGTGGTCACGTTGATTGGCCTGACCTTAATTAATGTCGGCATGACCAGTATCGGGGGCGGATTTGCCGCGCGTGCTGCGGGCACCTTTGGCAGCTTGGCGAACCTAGGCGTGGCGGCGCTCGTGCTGCTGACGATTTTGACGCTCAACAGTACCAGCAGTCCGCTGCTGCGCATGTCTTCCATTGTGATTGGCCTGGTGGTGGGCTATCTGGTGGCCTGGCCGTTGGGGCTAGTGTCCTTCGATAATCTGGCAGGATTGCCGCTGTTCTTGCTGCCGATACCGTTTCGGTATGGGTTTGGCTTTGATCTGGCGGCCTTTATTCCCTTCGCGTTTTTGTATTTGATTACGGCGATCGAGTCGATTGGGGATCTGACGGCGACTTCGTTGCTGACCGGTCAGCCCATCACCGGCCCTCGCTATATGAAACGGATCAAAGGCGGGGTTTTAGGCGATGGCATTAACTCCCTCATCGCCGCTTGCTTCAACACGTTTCCCAACACCACGTTTAGTCAAAACAACGGGGTGATTCAGCTGACGGGCATCGGTAGCCGCTACATCGGCTATTTTATTGCCGTGATTTTTGTACTGATGGGGCTGTGTCCGTTGGTGGGCGGCGTCTTTCAGGCGATGCCGCAGCCGGTGCTGGGGGGCGCGACGCTGATCATGTTCGGCACGGTGGCAGCGGCGGGCATCAAGATTTTGTCCTGCGTCAATTTCACTAAGCGAGCGTCGCTGATTACGGCGGTTTCACTGGGGATCGGTCTCGGGGTGACCTACGTGCCTGATATTTTGGAGCAGTTGCCGCCGCTGATGAAAAACATTTTTTCGTCGGGCATTTCGGCCGGCGGGTTGACGGCGCTGATTTTGAATATGGTTTTGCCGGGTCGTCGTGATTAAACTAAAACCAGAGTTAGCACCTCACCGCCTGCGGCACCTTTCCTTATCAAGGCTGTCGTTTATACACATCTCGAAATTAGTTGGAACTGGGCGATCCCCCGCTATCGCCGCCCCCTTAAAAAGGGGGCTATGTCAAAACTTGAACTGCACTGCCCCACTTTTTAAGGGGGGTTGGGGGGATCTAAACCCTGACAACCGCTTGAAAAAGAACTTGTGTATGAGCAGTAGCCTTACTAAGGAGGGGTTTATCCACCTCTCAATGAGGGTTTTACAGGATTGGGAGAAGGGTCTCGGTTCCGCCAAGCATCAGGAGAGGCTAGACGAAGTTTGGGAGTCGCCAGACAAAGTGAAGTAGCCTCTCTCACCGCTTCTGGTCATCGACCCCTGTGGAGATATGCGGAAGAGGCAGACTCCCACCCAATGTAGAAAGTGTCGCTGTCGAAGCTGTAAATCTCGGTTGTTATGTACAAGTTGAAGGCCATTATCGTCGGTGCCGGAATTGGGGGCTTAACCACCGCCATTGCGATGCAGCAGGCCGGTTACGACGTCGAAATCTATGACAAAACGCGCGAGCTGCGTCCGGCGGGGGCAGGCATTTCGCTCTGGTCTAACGGAGTGAAGGTGCTGAACCGACTGGGGTTGGGCGATCGCTTAGCGGCGAGCGGCGGCACTATGAACCGGATGGAATATCGCAGTGATCGCGATGAACCGCTGAGTGACATCGACCTGCGTCCGTTGATCAAGCAGGTGGGGCAGCGGCCCTATCCGGTCTCGCGCACTGACCTGCAGGGGCTACTGCTAGAGGCGGCGGGGCCAGAACGCTTGCAGTTGCAAATGCGCTGCGTTGACGTTGAGGAAACAGCGGATCAAGTCACAGCGGTGTTTGAAAATGGCCATCGCGCGACAGGCGATGTCCTCGTGGGGGCGGATGGCATTCATTCGGTGGTGCGTCGCTATGTGTTGGGTCACGATATTGAGGCCCGCTATGCCGACTATGTCAATTGGAACGGCATTGTGGACGCGCAGCCCGGTCTTTGTGAAGCAGACAATTGGGTGCTCTATGTCGGGCAGGGACGCCGCGCCTCGATGATGCCCATCGGCGGAGATCGCTTCTATTTCTTTTTTGGCTCGCCAATGCCCAAGGGCACCACGGTAGAACCAAGCGATCGCCAGACGGAATTGGCGAAAACCTTCGCCGGTTGGCCCCAGCCGGTGCAAACCCTGATTCAAGCGCTCGATCCGCTCACCACCAATCGTCTCGAAATTCACGACATTGATCCGCCGGCGCGGTTGGCGCGGGGGCGGGCCGTGTTGCTCGGCGACTCGGGCCATGCCACCACGCCCACGTTGGGACAAGGCGGCTGTCAAGCGGTCGAAGATGCCGAAGTGCTGACCCGCTATCTGATCACGACGAATATCAGCGTGGCCGATGCGCTGCAGCGCTACGAAGCGGAACGCAAAGACCGCACGGCATCCCTAGTGCTGAAAGCCCGCAAGCGCACCGATACGATCTACGGCAAAGACCTCGACTTGACCCATGCCTGGTATGCCCAACTCAAACAGGAAGATCCGGAAGCAGTGACCGGTGCCCTGGCCAAAGTGATTTTGGGCGGCCCCATGCGATAACGGGGAGGAAGTTTCCCCAAACCGCATTCACCTTGCTGAGGGCCGGATGCGTAGGCTGCTCACTCCCCAATCATCTCTAACGCGCAGAAAACCATGGCTGGCAAGTTAACAACCCACGTTCTCGATACCGCTAATGGTGGCCCCGCTGCGGGTATGACCATTCATTTGTGGGCGATCGCGCCTGACTTGGGCAGTCGAACTCACCTAAAATCCGTGCTCACCAACTCGGATGGGCGAGCAGACAGTCCCCTATTGGCGGACGCTGATTTTCAGGTCGGCCTATACGAACTGGTGTTTGAGGTCGGCCCCTATTTTCAGCAGTGCGATCCGACTCTGCCTCAGCCCCCGTTTTTAGACCAGGTGCCGCTGCGCTTTGGCATCGCCGATGCCGATGCCCACTATCATGTGCCGTTGTTGACTTCGCCCTGGTCTTACAGCACCTATCGAGGCAGCTAATATGGCCTCCTATACCCTCGCGGCGCTCAATCAAATGGAGCAGTCAGCCTTTACCGATGCCCTCGGCGATATTTTTGAACACACGCCCGCGATCTCTCACCAGACCTGGCCACAGCGGCCTTTTGCCTCGGTCGCGGCGCTGCATCAGGCCATGGTGGTCGTCATGCAAACCCTGCCCTCTGATCAGCAGCTGGTCCTGATTCGCGCCCACCCCGACTTAGGCACTAAAGCCAAAATGGCGCGATCGTCGGTGCAGGAGCAGGCCAGCGTCGGGCTCGATCAGCTCGCCCCAGCCGACTATCAAACGTTTCAGCAGCTCAATCAGGCCTACCGCGACAAATTTCAGTTTCCGTTTATAGTGGCGGTCAAAGAACATACTCAGACGTCAATTCTGGCCGCCTTTCGTCAGCGGTTGACCCATGATGCCGCCACCGAGCAACAAACCGCCCTGGCAGAAATCGCCAAAATTGCGGGTTTCCGACTTCACGATTTGATTACGGCATGAGCGATCGCCCGCCCCCAAGACAGGCAACTTTCTTCACCTGAGGGAGTAAGCGTGGCGGTTTATGCTGATGCGATCGCACAAGTCATATAATTCCCTGATGAGGGTACTTATCTGTCAAAAGTGACGCATAAGCACCCCATTCACCATACTTAACTGTCAAATATGACGTATAACACCCTGATTCTCCAGAGTTATCCGTCAAATATTGTCTGTAAGTTCTGTAAATGAGGATGTTATTACCCAAAAGTGGCAGATAAGATTCGGAAAAGCTGGTGCTATCTACTAGATCTGAAGCTGAATATGCTGAATACATAGTTAGCTGCCTAACCGCTGAAAATGCCGTGCCAGCACAACACCTTCGGACTAACTTAGCACATTTGTCTTTAAACAACTTTGAAATAACGCAAGGGCTCGGCATTCATAACTATAGCCAAGTTGATATGCTCAAAAAACTGGAGCAACCAGGGCACTTCTTCAAGCCGCTCATTCTCGTGGTGGCTGTACAGATATCCCAACTTTTTCTCCAGTTCGAAGCGCACCATAGGACATGGCAACACGATGCTGAGAATTACGCCAACGAATTTGCGGGGTCCTGCATACTCGATGAAACGCTGAAAAACACTGATTTCTGAATCCCTGCTACCGGGCAGGAAAATCGCATCTAACAGGCCCCGAAACAGATTTATGACGCTTACACCCACAAATGCCACCCCCTGCTCAAAACGGCTCAGAGCCGTAAGGAGTTCTCTCCTCAGCTTTTTGTAGATGGCTTCCGGTAATGGCCTAATAGAGGCCATCAGATAGTCACAAACTACTTGGGGACTGATATGTGTTGAAGAAGCTGCTTTCAGTTTACGGCAGAGATTACGGGCTCGGAGAGATAAGGCATTCCTCCGCATGGGATCGTAGAAAGTCAAACACTGATCCAGTTCTTCTGTAGAAATGTAGCGCATGGGACTGAAAACATCTTTAATGCCTTGCCCCCGCTGCTGCCTGTAGAAAGCGATCTCCTGCTGTGTTTCTTGTAGCCGAAACCACTGACTGGAGCCAATGCCAGTGTCCCACCAGGATTGTTCGGTTTGTTCGTGAAGCAATTGCAGATCTTCAGACAGGGTTGCCGCGCGATATAGGCAGAAGTTGTCGGCCAGAATATCCCTGACCTTTCCCGTACGACGCCTGTGAAAAGGGTCATAGCCTTCATAACCACCCAGATCCATCTGGCGACGCAGAAGCACAGCATATCTGGATTGACCGAAAAGATGAAGCAATCTGCGTAATCTGGCTGTATAAGGATTTCTAGCTCTCCCACCTGGCAAATCATCCAGACGACCCACCAGTTTTTCCAGATGAGGCCGTTTGGAAACGTCCATGAGCCAGAGATTACCGATGCTGTAATAACAGCGGTTAAGAAACTTCAATGCCTCTTCATCGCTGAATTCCGGCATGTCAAGAAGCTCTTCCAACGCATCACGAATATCTCTTCGGGCACCATTTTCATCCAGGGGTGTCCGGTCGATAAACATCTTGTAGAAGTATTTAATTGCCTGCCCTGGTGGGACAAATACAGCCAGTTGCTGGATGTATTTGTAAATAAGCTCCTTTAGCTCATCCATATTGGGTTGATTGGTAGCCATGCCCTGAGAACCAGCGCCATTAAGACGTGATCCGTCCTTTACATTAGTGGTAAAGACACCCTTTATTATGCACTTTCTCTCTTATCAGACGCTGTACCAAGTACATCGCAACAGTGATTAAGGCTACGATCTCCGTGGGTTTCCAGCAAAAACCAAACCAGAGAGAAAGTTATTGCTAGGCAATAATCCTGTATTATAAAATACCAGAAAATATCACTGCAAAGATATCAATTTATACAGAATCAGATTTCTATAAGAAAGATTACTTAAAGCGCCTGTTCCTGGTCAACCTGTGCAACAACACCGTAATCTGACCAGAATGCTGCTTCTGCAGGCAAAAGTCCTTCACAGTTTATGAGCTGCATTTGCCGACCGGCCGCAGAAGCTTTACGGCTCTGGCGAACAGCTGATAAGGTCCAGCATACTTTCTGCGCTTGAGTGTCCCACAAGCTTATCTTGTGAGGATAGCCTGCTGCAATCGTCATCAGCCAGCGACCGTTGTTGCTGAGCTGCAAGTCCTTCAGTTCAGTATTGCAGTCAATGGTTTTAGCTTCCCTGAAATCAAGCCTTCGAACCTCAATTTCGCCCTGATGTCGCTCTGCATTGATGATCCGCCTCACGGCAAAGAAATTTCCGTTAGGGTTAAAACAGAAATTGGTGAACTGCTCATAGGGCAAATGCTGCCAGGATTCATCAAACAAGCGTATGTAGTGTTGATCCCGGTTCAAGATGACAGCCTGCCACCCCTCCGATCGACAGATTAATTGATAGTAAATACTCTGCCCTGCTCCCAACACCTCAGGCTCAGTGTCCCGCTCCCAGAGATTCCAGATGAGAATGCGATCACCATAACCGATGCTCATCAACCGGCCACTGGCAGGGTCATCCAAATTAACTGCTAAAGTTCTGACAGGATCCCTATGAGCAGGGCTGCCATTAGCCAAGCGCAAACAGAAAGGATCTTTCTCGAATTCCTGCCAGACCTGAATATCGCCATTCTCCAGACCAACAGCAACAAACTCATCCCCTCCACAGACAATACTGTTTGCTTCGTGTTCAAGGGACATGAGAATATCTAACTCCTGTTCCAGACCCAGCCACCAGCGATAAACCTCCGATTCAGCGACAATGCCCAGCATCAGTTCATTGCCGAACGACAGCATACGGATTGCCAGCGGTTGGCCGTCATCACGGAGGATGCGAATGAACCCGTGCAAGGCATAGAAGCCATCGTCAGTCTGCCTTTGCCAACAACAAACATGGCCTTCAGCATCACCAACTACCAGCATTTTCCCTTCGGGGGAAAGCGCCGTAACCAGCTGCCCCCGAAGGGGAACCGGTAAAACACTATCGACAAATTTACAATCCTGGATGCGCAGGCCATGCAGAGAATCTGATGACAGGTCAAACAGAGCAGCATTGCGAATGGTCATTTCCGAGAAGGCCATTTTAGAGAGGGGCAAACCCATCGAAGCAGCTATGGTTAGGATGTTGCCCGCAGCGTAACCACGACTCAGCTCATCATCTCTGCTCGTCTGCAGTAAGAGCTTCTGGAAGCGCTCAGCCCGTTGTATTTTGGTCCAGCCTCCTGTGTTGTGCCCGACATGACGCAAACGCTCATCCAAAGGCTGGATTACCAGTTCTTTCTGCTCCTGACTGTGCCAGAGAGGTGCTCTGGGCATCATCAGCGGATAGTCGTTCATTGCGTAAAGCTGCTCTTTTCTATAAGCATCCAGCAGTAATGAAGTCACATGACGGGCCACAAAGTAACGCACCCATTCACAGAACAGTTTTGGATGATTCTGGACATCTGTTGTCAACAAACCACGTTCTCGCAAACCAACCAGGGCAGCAGTCGTTACCGACAACTTCTTGCTCCCGACAAATATACCCTGGGTAGTCCAGCGGATTTTCGCACGGGGATATAACAGCAACCATCCCAGAAGCGTCTGTTCATCTCTGGTCAATTGGCTCAGATAGTCTTCCCAGCTGCGATCGGCCTCAGATGAGTCTGAGGCAAGTATCGTGAAGAAATCAGCCACGCCATCTGGAACAGCACTGACTCTTCTGGCAACGGCTGCCAGAACATCAGGGATATGGCCACAGGCATGAGCCAACTCCTCCAGCCTTTCTCTGGAATGACGTTTCAGTCCCTTTTGTCTGAGTAACGCCAAAGCATGCCGTTTCTGAAGCGGCTTCAGGGCATGACAGTATAGAGTATGGTGTTCATCCTTCAGACAACTGGGCAGCATACGGCTGATAAGGATGACACACCCACGTAATTGGGACTGATCACGAATATGATGAAGCCAGTTTTCATAACAGCATGACTCTTGCCTGAAGCGACCATCAGCATAATCAGGGTCGTACAGGCTATCTGTGTTATGAAGCTGCAGAAAAATCGGATGTTGCTGCAGGAGACTGGTTAACCCTACGGCGGCAGAATCTGACGCAGCTTGAAGTTCATTCAACTGCTGACGCACATAGTGGTATAGGGCATCAACTGTCGGAAACAGCGAAATGTTGCATGGTATGACCCGTGTAAAGGAACTCTCCGGTGCTTCTACCATCTGCTGAAACAGCATGCGCACGATGTACTTCTTACCAATACCGGGCGGACCATACACACAAATCAGCCGTTTGGTTCTCGAACTAATGGCTTCAAGTAATCGTCTTAGATCATTCTGCCGTCCGAAAAGCGGGTTGTCATCAAATTCAGTTGTCTCACCATGCCATCTCCGAACAGAGTCATTACAGTTCTTTCTGGAAACTTTCTGACCAACGAGATCGCTAAGAATCTGAAAAAGCTCGGAACCGGCGCAACGCATTGTATGAAAGGCATATCCGCTCTCATCAGCCATGCCCTGATATGAGAGCGATCGAGAACGCACCGTGTCCTGAAGACAGAATTTCAGAACAATCAGCTGTGCTTCTTGAAGATTTTTTTCAAGCTGTTCCTCTACGGCATTGGCAACTGCTTCGACTATTACATCAACACACATCCTGCCCTGTAGATCATCGGTAGACTCATCCCAAATTTAATGAGTAGTTTATCCGATATTTGTGGCGACTCGGCCTATAAAAACAGATGATTAGCATTGAATTAACCGATTAAAGTCGATATCAACCGACAAAAACCGATCTGTGTGGCCACAAAAATGTTATCTAAACAACATTTTGGCCACAAAAAATGACCGATAGCATCCCCTTATCAATCGGATAGAGAGAATTCCATCCTGTAGACAAGCCTTTCCCAACAAGGCGAATCCAATACTCTCTCTATCTGGAGTTGCTCTCATGCGCGAATTTATTCTCACCACAAATCGTCGTGGTTCTAACGCTCGGACAACATCTCTTTCAGAAGTCACTGCCAGCAGCGAGATCGCCCGTATTACTAGAACCATCCAAGCGGGTGGTGGCGTTGGCCGTATGTACTTCCGTGCAACCTATTGGAGTGCACGCTCCATCGATGGAGCTGCTATTAAAGAAGGAACCGTAGTTCATCCAATACAACGTATCGGGAATACCTGGTATGTAGTAGCGGAAGGGCGGGCTCCTGAGCAAGAAGCAGCATAGCCGAGAGAATGTGTGGTGACGAAGCGATCTCGATATTGTGCACTCCTTGCTACTGCTCCCAGGGCGGCACCGGCTGGAATTGTTCGAGTAAAAAATCAATCATGGCGTGAACTTTCGGCGCAATGATCCGGCGACTGGGATAGAGGAGCCAGATAGAGGCTTCTGTGACCAGCGGAAAGTCCGGCAGTACCTCAACAAGCAGCCCAGATTTCAAACTGGCGCTGGCATTCCAGACTGACTTGAGGCCAATCCCCATACCCTGCTCAAGCATTTTACGCAGGGCCTCACCATCGTTGACAGCGAACGATCGCGGCGCACTAATGGTCTGCCCGTTGGCAAACTTCCACCGATTGTTTTCGGCAAGGAGCACACATTGATGCGCTGTGAGATCATCTGGGGTTGCCGGAACGCCATGCCGTTCGAGATAGGCGGGAGAGGCCACAAGAAGCCGCCGATCAGCGGCTAACTTCCGCAAAATCAAACGGCTATCAGCCAACGGGGCATTGCGGATAATCAGGTCATAGGCCCCTTCGCCCACCTCCAAAACTTCATCCGACAGACGTAAATCAAGGCTGACAAGGGGATGGCGGGCGTGAAATTCGGCCAAGGCTGGAATGATATACATCCGCCCAAAGGAACCCGGCATGGTGATTCGCAATAACCCCTCAGCTGCTGCCCCCTGTCCCCTAACTGCACTGAGTCCGGTTTCTAGCGTTTCGATAATTTGTTGCGCATAGGGCAAAAACGCTTCGCCATCGGTTGTTAATGACACGGCGCGCGTTGTGCGGTTAAACAGGCGAAACCCCACGGTTTCTTCGAGTTTGACTAGACGGGCGCTGGCGCTGGCAGGTGAAAGTGACAGGTCATACGCTGCAGCCGAGACGCTGCCAAGTTCAGCAATTCGCAAAAACAAGCGAAGCGACAAAGTATCCATTTATCAAAAATATCCGAATTATCATTTCGCGATTAGCCTGATTATCTTTTTTGTCCGAATGCTTATCATGCGAGTAATGGTTCAATCACTCGAAGGGAGACGGCATGATGAAAGCGATTGGGTATCAGGATGCAGGGCCGATTTCAGAGGCAGATGCCCTGATCGAATTTGCCACAGAGACGCCACAACCAGGGCCAAACGACTTATTGGTGGACGTTCGGGGAATTTCGGTGAATCCGGTTGATGTCAAATTGCGGGCCAACGCTCAACCCGATGATGGGCCTCGCATTCTGGGATTTGATGCGGCTGGGGTCGTGCAAGCCGTGGGCTCAGCCGTGACGCGATTTCGGCCCGGTGACGAAGTGTTTTACGCAGGTGACGTTACTCGGCCCGGCACCAATGCCCAACTGCATTTGGTGGATGAACGCATCGTGGGCCGCAAACCAACGTCGCTAGGATTCGCCGAAGCGGCTGGCATGCCGCTAACCAGCATTACGGCCTGGGAAATCTTATTCGACAGTCTGGGCCTTAAAGAAGGCGAAGGCACCGGTGAATCGCTGCTGGTAATCGGCGGTGCGGGTGGTGTCGGTTCGATTCTTATTCAACTCGCCAAGAAGTTGACGGGGCTCACCGTGATTGCCACCGCCTCGCGGGATGATACACGCGCTTGGGTCAAAAAGATGGGGGCTGACCACGTGATCAATCACCGCAATCCCCTTGACGAAGAGATGAAAGCTCTGGGCATTTCGCCCCGATATGTGGCCTCACTCACGCAGACTCAGCAGCATTTCGCAGCCACCGTAAAGCTGATCAAACCGCGCGGTCATATTGCCCTCATCGACGATCCGGGCTCTCTCGATGTCACCGTGCTGAAGCCCAAGGCTCTCTCTTTTAGCTGGGAGTTCATGTTTGCCCGATCGATGTTTCAAACAGACGATATGGATGCGCAGCACAAGTTGCTGAATCGGGTCTCAGCCCTTCTCGATGATGGCACTTTGCTGCCAACGATCAACCATCATGGCGGCGTTCTCAAGGTTGAGAACTTACGGGCTGCCCACGAGTTGCAGGAGAGTGGCAAGGCGATCGGCAAAACTGTGTTGGATGGTTTCAGCGAGTGAAACCGCACCGAATAATCGCAGCCATTGCCCAATTTGCCGCCCATCAAAGTGTTAACCAAATCTAGGAAACGAAAAATGACGAAACTCACCATCACCGGTAACATCCTTGCCAAACCTGATCAGATTGATCGGGTCAAGGCCGAATTGGAAAAGCTCATCCCGATCACGCGGGCGGAAGCAGGCTGCCTTCAATACGACCTACATCAGGACAACGAAAATCCGGCCTATTTCTTGTTCTATGAAAATTGGGAGTCCCGTGAACTCTGGCAAACTCACATGAACGCGCCACACATGACAGCCTATATGACAGCCACGGAAGGATCCGTTGAAAAATTTTGGCTCCATGAGATGACACACATTGTTTGATTACAAAAGGGCACCCAGTTAAGCCGGGAAACTCCAGCTCAGTAGAGAGCCAGAATCCAGTCATTTCTGGACTTCTAGGGCGCGTCATCAATAAACGCGAAAGCCTTGCAGCACAGGCATCACCGTGCCCGCCCCCTAAAACCAGCTAGGGCCTGAACCGCTCTCAGCACAAGGATTCAGGCGCTAAATGATTACAGGCCCTAGCTTTTAGTGCCTGAATGCTTTGGCCACCTAAATTTCCCGCTTCAAGTTGCGATCCATTAGTAGAACTGTAGGAGATTTCAAATGAACTACGACAACTTCACCACGTTCAACGTCAAGGTTGAAACCGCGATGGTCTCCGACCGGCCTTCGGCCATCGCTTGGGTCACGTTTGATTATCCACCCGTCAATATTCAGGGCCTGCCGATGCTCGCCGACCTGAATATGCTGGCCCAAAAACTCGAAGCCGATCGCGACATCAAGGTCGTAGTATTTCAATCTGCGAATCCTGAGATTTTCGTGGCTCATGCCGACACAAATTTTCTCAAGGACATGTCAGCGATCGCAGTCTCCCGTGACGATGTCAAACTACTCGATCTGCAAGTGGTGCTAGAGCGCATCAGTCAGTTGCCCCAAGCAACTATCGCTAAAATCGAAGGCTTTGCTCGCGGCGGCGGTCACGAATTTGCGCTCGCCTGCGATATGCGGTTTGCGGCTCGCGGCAAGGCAAAATTCATGCAGATGGAAGTGGCCATGGGAATTCTCCCCTGCGGGGGTGGCGCATCGCGGATGGCGCGTCAGGAAGGGCTAGGGCGGGCTCTGGAGATTATCCTGGGTGCCAAAGATTTTGATGCCGACCAGGCCGAAGCCTATGGCACGATCAACAAGGCCCTCGATCCAGAAGAAATTGGCCCGTTTGTCGAAGCACTGGCTAACCGGATCGCACTCTGGCCCGCTGAGTCGATCAATGCGTGCAAGCAGACTGTCTATGCGTCGATTGATAAACCCATCGATGAAGCCCTGAAGGAAGAGGCGTATTGGCTTTATCAGGCAACGAGTCAAACTCCTGCATTGAAGCGCTTTGCCTGGGCTGATGATAACGGCGCGCAGTTCGATCTCAACAACCAACACGATTGGGAAGACCTAGTTGTTGGGGTACAGGAAATCGGCTAAACCACGTCCAAGTTGAAAACTGGAGTTGTGTTTGCTTGGAAAACCTCGCCTAACCTCTCCTTCTCAAGGAGAGGAATCAGAGTCTAGCTAAGCCTCTCCTTGAGAAGGAGAGGTGCCGCAGGCGGTGAGGTCGCACAGGATGTCAAAACTCTACTTTTGAATCTGGATAAGGTTTAATCGACAGTCAATGAATACCTGGGGCGCAAACAGCGCCTCAGACTCGCTAGAAAACGGAGTTCAGTATGCTGAAATCTTTGGAGAATAAACGGTTTCAGTCCATCAACCAGGCCTATAGCAATGTGTTCCGTCCGAATCGGTTAAGCCTCGGCTTGGTCGTCCCAATCGAGACCTATGCCAACGGGCCGGTACCCACAATGAAAAGCCACATTGAACGGGTGCAACTGGCCGAAGAACTAGGCTTTTCTGCCGTTTGGTTACGGGACGTGCCGTTTAACGTGCCAACCTTTGGGGATGCGGGTCAGACCTATGACCCATTCGTCTATCTGGGCCTGTTGGCGGGCCAAACAAAGCGAATCGCCCTCGGGGTTGCCAGTATCATTCTGCCGCTGCGACATCCGGCCCATGTGGCCAAAGCCGCCGCGACCGCTGATGTGCTCTCAGGGGCGCGGTTGTTGCTAGGAGTAGCTTCGGGCGATCGCCCCGAAGAGTATCCGGCGCTCAATTTGCCCTTTAGCGATCGCGGGGCGGCGTTTCGAGAGAGTTTTGATTACATCAGACACATGGGTGAGAATTCACCCGCGTTTGACAATGCGTTTGGTAGCCCGAATGGTGGGATGGACATGCTGCCCAAACCCACCGCTGGAAGGCTGCCGCTGCTGATTACCGGCGCTAGCCAGCAAGATCCCGAGTGGATTGCGCGAAACGGCGATGGCTGGATGACCTATCCCCGCAATCCTGTCGTTCAAGCGCGCATCATTCGGGATTGGCGATCGCGGGTTGAGGCGGTAGGCAGTGCCGCCAAGCCGATGATGCAACCACTCTATGTGGATCTGACGGAAGACCCCGATACCCAACCACAACCCATCCATCTGGGATTCCGATTAGGAGTGAACCCTTTGCGGGCCTATCTGCGATCTCTAGAACAAATCGGCATGAACCATGTGGCGCTGAACTTGCGATTTAACCAAGCGGATATTGAGACCACCCTGAAACGTCTGGCCGATGACATCTTGCCAGACTTTACTGCACCAGCCTCTGCTGACTGAGGGAGCTAAAACTATGCCAAAAACCATTCTGATTACGGGGTCTACCGATGGCATCGGGCTGGAAACGGCCAGGATGTTGGCTTCGCAAGGACACAACGTACTGTTGCATGGGCGCAATTCGACCAAACTGGAGAACGCCAAAAAATTACTCTCAGCGCTGCCGGGAACGGGCGGTGTTGTCAGCTATGCCGCTGATCTGTCGCAGATGGCCGATGTGGAGTCACTGGCACAGGCCGTGGCTGAAAACCACGCGACGCTCGATGTCTTGATCAACAATGCTGGTGTCTACAAGACGCCTAATCCAGTGACGCCGGATGGGCTGGATGTGCGCTTTGTAGTGAATGCGATCGCGCCTTACCTCCTGACAAAACGGCTGTTGCCGCTGCTGGGCAAGTCTGGACGGGTGGTCAACCTGTCCTCCGCTGCTCAGTCGCCCGTCAATCCAAAAGCGCTGGTCGGACAAGTCAGTTTGTCCGACGGGGCAGCCTATGCGCAAAGCAAGCTGGTGTTGACCATGTGGTCACGCAGTCTGGCGCTGGCGCTCAAGGATAACGGCCCGGCTATTATCGCGGTTAATCCAGGGTCACTGCTAGGCAGCAAGATGGTGAAAGAAGCCTTTGGCATCGCTGGCGGCGATATCCGCATCGGTGCAGAAATCCTGGTGCGTGCAGCTTTGACAGATGAATTTGCAGCGGCATCTGGACAGTATTTTGACAACGATACCGGTCAGTTTGCCCCGCCCCATGCCGACGCCCTGGATTCCCAAAAGAGTCAAGCGGTTGTACGTCTGATCGAGACTGTTTTAAAGGAAATAGAGGCCAAAACTCAAGCTTAGCAGGCCAGCCCTTGCAACTCTGACAGCTTCAGCAGAGGCAATTCAGTAGGCAACCAAGCAATGCTTCAAGAACCTGCGATCGCTGACTGCGTCTCTGTTCAAACCGTAATCGCCACCGAATACTGCCTGGCAGCTGACTTTCTAGGGTTACTGGTGTCTCAATTTGAGGCTACCGATTACCGCTGCATTTACATTTGATCCCAGATTCCGCCCTTTAGACTGTCACATGGAGGATAAAGCCTAGCTCAACATAACAGGCAGTATGCTTAAGCCGCAGAACCGAGGAATCGCAGTATTTTGCGATGATTTTCGTGGAGATTCAGCTATATTCAAAGTCAAAATGTTCTGAGGTGTTTTGCAGCCCCGCTGATGTTGACGAGGATGAGGTCATGCTGGGCCGCAAAGTTCAGAGTTTAGTTGTGCGGTATCTAAGTAGTTGAGCGAAGATCAGGACTAACCACGCAGTGGAATGGAACAGATCAAATCAATAGCTTGGTATGACTGACTCATCGCTAAGGGCTTATAAGCAGCAAATTCTCAACGACTTCAACAACCGACAAAACTACGAGAACAAATTTCATAGAAAAGCAGCCACTCGGCTAATAGCGTTAGCAGATTTACAATTGGGTCAACACGTTTTAGACGTTGCGACCGGAACGGGTCTGGCAGCGATTGGTGCAGCTCAGCTTGTTGGTTCTGCCGGGCGGGTTTTAGGGACTGACTTGGCGTTGGGCATGTTGCAGCAGGCCCAGCAAAATGTTGAGGCCTTAGGACTGACAAATATCAAATTTGAGAAAGCGGATGCCGATGAACAGGAATTGCCGGAGAGCCAATTTGATCGCATCCTCTGCTCATCCGCAATTGTCTATTTGACCGACATTCCTACATCACTTCGTCGATGGCACAATGCTTTGAAACCGGGGGGAGTTGTTGCGTTTTCCTGCCTTGCTGAAAATTCTCCGACCTCGTCTGTCTTGTTTCGAGCAGTGGTACAAAAATACGGCATCACTATCCCGAATCCTAATGAGTTGCTCGGAACGCCTGAGAAGTGTTGCCAAATGCTTGAAGCAATTGGGTTTGAAGAGACCAACGTCACAACTGAGCAATTTGGCTTCTACTTGCAAGATGCCGAAGTTGGGTGGATGGGCAATGCCCAGAGCGCGTTTGGGCTGCAAAATGCAAAATGGTCAGAGGCCCAATTGCAGCAGTGTAAGCAAGAATATTTTGCCGCGATCAGTAAGGTTGCAACCGAAGACGGCTACTGGAACGATATCACAATGTTTTTTGTGACAGCTCGAAAATCCCGTGAAGCGGTCACGTAACGATTCAAATGCAGCGGACTCACGAAAACTACAACTTGGCCTTGACAATTTCAAGTATTTCCATAATTATCGAAACATGGAAATAAAGACGGGCGCTGAACACTCGCTTAACGATATTGCCGCAGCGTTTGCAGCGCTAGGTCAGCCCTCGCGGCTGCGAATTGTGCGGCTGCTGCTGTCGGCCCATCCCAAGGGATTGCCTGCGGGTGAGATTCAGAAAGAGCTGGATATTGCTGCACCCACCCTGTCACACCATTTAGACAAGCTGCGTCAGGTGAGGATTGTGCAGGCTGAGAAAGATCGTCAGTGGATTTGGTACAGCGTGCGATCTGAGGCGTTAAAGCACCTCATCGATTTCTTGTTTGAGGAGTGCTGTACTCGCAATCAGGTCGTGGATGTCGAAGATATTGAGTTAGGAGTCCAGACGTCAAGTTCTCCTCACAACTCAGATTGTTGTGGTTGAGAAGTGAGTTTTTTGGTCTTTATTTCGATAATTGCAAAAATATCAAAGGAGTCAGTCATGACTGCATTCAAAACTCATGTTGCCTTGCGCGTCAAGGATTTGAGCCAATCGATCGCGTTTTATCAGACCCTATTCGATCTCAAGCCGATTAAGCACAAGATGGACTATGCCAAATTTGATGTCGAAAACCCAGGGCTGAACCTGACGCTGAATGTAGGCGGCGACAGCAGCGATCGCGGCACGCTCTCTCACCTAGGGATTCAAGTGGATAGCTCTGAAGCGGTGGAAGCGGCGATCGCTCGTTTTAAGACTGGCGGACTGGCCACATTTGAAGATAAAGACACCGACTGTTGCTATGCCCTGCAGGACAAAGTTTGGGTGACCGACCCGGACAACAATCGCTGGGAAATTTTTGTCGTAAAGATTGCCGATACTAGTCCCGCAACCAACGTCTCCGCTAGTAATGCGTCGGTTCAAGTGCAGAGTGCTTGCTGTCCTTAGGAGGGTGCCATGCTGACGAATTGCTTTCAAGCGCTGTCTCATCCCGTGCGGCTACAGCTGCTGCAGGTTTTGGCGACCCGGCCAGGCTGCATCTGTGGTGATGTCATTGAAATCGGCGCGTTTTCTAAGGCCACGATTCTAGAGCATCTAAGAGTGCTGCAGCGAGCGGGATTCATTCAAGGTGAGCTAGAAGGGCGACGGCGCTGTTATCAGCTCGACTCCGATACGTTCGACACGTTTAAGCGTCTGGTTGACCAGTTATAAACATTGAGGAGGAAACCGATGCAGCCGATTGAGACACTGCCCAATGTGACCCTGCAGCTTCACGGCATCATGTCTGAGAAGTTCTGTCAGCAAGGGTTGACGACCTTTCATGATGCGTGTCAGTGGGTGCAGAGTTTACCCTATGGTGCAAATTCCCATAGCGAAGACTCTCTCATTCTGTTTGAGGAAGGCTATGGCAACTGCACCACCAAACACGGCGCGATCACTCGCCTGGCCCAAGAACAGAACCTACCCATTCATAAAAACCTGGGCTTCTATCGTCTCAACGACGAAATTGTGACCGGAGTGAATGCCTTGCTGACCCCCTATGGCCTCGATTTTATTCCCCAGAGTCACTGCTTTTTGGTTTATGAAACCTGCTGGGTAGACCTCACCGCAGGCAACTGCAACGGCAAAAACCAGACCATTGAAGACTACGACTTTGTGGTTCAAGTCGCGCCTGATCTGTCCCATGAACAGCACCAAGCCTATTACGTGGAATACTTGCGGCGTTATCAAGCGCTGGTTCCTCAGCTAGCCAAATTGAGCGACGAAACCGTTTTTGAGGCGCTGGCCGCGTGCGATCGCCAACTAAAATATCAATGTTCGATCCTGGCTGATGCCCTAGCCTCAGCTCGCTAGGCTGGATTTGCGCATCCTGTACGGGCGAGGCATTCTCGCAAAAGCAATTCGCCATCGTCCGAAATGTTGATTCGAGAATGCCTCACCCCAACCCCTTGATATCCTGCCTCTATGACCTCAATCCATCCACCCCGCATCCTCTTTCTCTACGGCTCTTTGCGAGAACGCTCCTACAGTCGCCTACTGGCAGAAGAAGCCGCCCGCATCATCACTGATTTTGGGGCTGAGGTGAGGTTTTTCGATCCGCGTGGTTTGCCGCTGCACGGCGCTGAGCCCGACACCCATCCCAAAGTTCAGGAACTGCGAGAACTTTCCCTGTGGTCTGAAGGACACGTGTGGTCAAGTCCCGAACTGCACGGCAACATTTCGGGATTGATGAAAACCCAGATTGACTGGATTCCCCTCAGTCTGGGCGCAATTCGGCCTACTCAGGGAAGAACGCTGGCCGTGATGCAGGTGTCTGGTGGCTCGCAATCCTTTAATGCGGTGAATACGATGCGGCTGTTAGGACGGTGGATGCGGATGTTTACGATTCCTAATCAGTCGTCGGTGGCCAAGGCATATCAAGAGTTCCATGAAGACGGCACGATGAAAGAGTCGGCCTATCGCGATCGCGTCGTAGATGTCATGGAAGAGCTCTACCGCTTCACCATCCTGCTGCGCGACAAAACCGAAGAACTCACCGATCGCTACAGCGAACGCAAAGCCGAAGCTGCCAAAGCCGTTGCGGAAACGGCTCAAAAGGCGGTGCAGTGAGGTTGGCATGATGGCCCAAACTTTGGCAGAAAGCATCTGGTGGATCAGACCGGGCCAGCTCGCCGGGATGCGGAAGCCCACTGTGCACGAATTGGCCAGCCTCCAAGCGGCAGGCATCGGGGCGATCGTCTCGGTAATGGATGATCCCGCCAATTTGGACGGGTACAAAGACGCGGCCATGCCTCACCTTAGGCTACCCACGACCGGTGGGACTGCCCCCACAGTGAAGCAGGTGGACGATTTTTGGGCCTTCGCCACTGGCCAGCTAGACGCGGGAAGAGCAGTCGCGGTGCACTGTTCGAGCGGGCGGCGACGGACAGCGACGTTTTTAGGCGCGTACCTGATTCGGTCAGGTGCCACCTATGAGGAAGCGATCACGGCGATCGCCCAAGCCAATCCGGCGGTCGAAATGCGCGCGGCCCAACTCGATTTTTTGCGATCTCTAGCTGATAAGGCCGCCGTCTAACCCGCTTGAGAGGACGGCGGGTTTTTACTTTGGGTCGGCTTGATCAGTGATGCATAGTTTTGCTGTAGGCGATCGCGGCTGGCGTTCAGCTGCTCAGGGGTGATGAGCTGTTGCTGCTCGGCCTCAATCAACGCTGCCATGGCTGAGTAATACAAATCGGTATCGAAGGAAATCAAAATCAGGTCAATGCCGGACTGTAGCGCCTTGACGACAGCTCCGGCAACCCCATCCGCGCTTTTAAAAACAGCCCCCATGCTGAAGTCGTCGGTAATTAAAATGCCCTCGTGCCGCCACTGCTGCCGCAAAATCTGATTCACCACGGCGTCTGAAAACGAGGCAGGATGTTGCGGATCAACCGCTGTCAGAACGGGGTGCCCCAGCATCGTAAAGGCATCAGACTGCTGCATGATTTGTTGAAACGGCACCCAATCATCCTCGGCCAGTTCAGCGATCGGGGTGTCAAGATGCGCTGAAGCCAGATGGGTATCTGTCTCTAACCGTCCCAAACCCGGAAAATGCTTGAGTGTGCATCGCACCGACTGAGCGGCGAGCGCAGCGCAGTAGGTTTGCGCCACTTCGGTCACCACGGCTTTGTCTGCCGAAATCGCCCGTCGATAAATCACCGAAAAGCGATCGTCCGGATTCACGATGCCTTTGTTGAGATCGACCACAGGCGCAAAGTTGAGATTAACGCCCAGGTCGGCCAAACCTTGGCCCTGCTGATCGCCATAGTCTTGGGCCAACTGCTGCCGTTCTGATGCAGTTTGGGCTGAGCTAATCCACTCAGCGAGGGCGGGCAGTTGAGGCAGTGGCGGCGAGAGACGTGACACGATGCCGCCTTCTTGATCCGTCGCAATCCACAAGGGCGGCAGGCCTCGCTGTGATCGCAAAGCCTGTAGTGAAGCAATTTCCGCTCGAATCGTGTCAGCCGACTTGCCCTCAATGTTTCGCAGCGTGATAAAAACGCCGCCAATCGCATCCTTTTCAATCAGGGTTTTGACGGTTTCAACATCACGGTAGCCAACGACGATGTGTTGCCCCAACCGGTTGAGTTGGCTGACATCCTGCTGCAGCACATGGGCTTTTGTCAAGTAGAACGAAATCTCACGGCTCACAAAAATTGTCAAACTGACCGAGCAAAGCCCCAGAATTAGCCAGCGACTCGCAGATTTCAGGGTATTCAGCTTCGACCGTCGCCACAGTCTTGGCGTATCGATCAGCAGCACGCCGATAATGCCCAACGGCAGCAGCCACAGCAAGTCGGCCCGAACACCTGCCAATAGAGGTGTTCTCAGGTTCAAAGCCGCCCAGATCGCCAGCACACCGAGCAGGCCTTGAGCTCTCTTCAGTATCCAGTACAGCACAGAGGTCGTCATGAGCGGTGGCGTTGACACTGAGATAGCGCCAACAGTCTGTGGGGTAAGACCGTGTCTACCTTAATATGGTTTCTCAAGTTTGTGTCTGTATGGGAGCGGGGAAAGCGAAAGCGCTTTGGCCGCAATGAAGCAGGATTCAGAGTCGCGAATACCGCCTGAGCAAACAATTGCGTCTTCGTCGATGTGTTGACGAAGTTCCCTGCGGCCAGGCTTTGCCAACGACTCTGGCCAAAGAACAGCTTTCTAAAGAAACTAAACGCTTGGGGCTTGTGGGTATATCGCCTAAACGACGGGGAGCCCGCGATCGCCAAAAGGCTCATAGTCCTCTAGCAGAAACTTGCGAATGACGACTGTAAGCCTTTTGGATAGCTCCTTGGTCAAAGAGCCCAGGATTAGAGTGATGCCAATACAATCATGAACG
>JBHJJI010000119.1:0-22403 GCA_050042805.1 Leptolyngbyaceae cyanobacterium | reverse complement strand
AGACCGGGACATTTCGTTCCGTAAGTCTGTGGGGATAATTGTCATGGGGTTAGAAAGCTCCAAAATCGTAAAAATTTAGCCTCTATCACAGACTCGAATCGTCTGCCTGAGATCGCGGCTAAATTTATCGAAAAGTGTGTGACAGTATCACTTATTTTATCACGTTTTTTAGGTTCCAGAGAGGGGCGGTATGCTAGGTGATCAGATGCTCAAAACCGCGACAGCGAAGTTTTTCAGCCTATGGCTTCTCAGCTCACCGTAATCTATTCCGAGGCGTTTTTGCGGCACGAAACCGGCCCCCTCCATCCCGAAAATTCTGGTCGCTTAAGCGCGATCGCCCAAGCCCTTAAAACCGCGCCTTGGGCCGCTCAATTAAAGTGGCAGCAACCCACCGCGATCGCTGACCGTGATCCAGATGCCGACATTCGCGCGGTACACCAGCCGCAGTACCTCAGGGCGTTGGCCCAGCTCGCGGCAAGGGGTGGCGGTCGCCTTGACCCGGATACACCGGTCTCGCCCCACAGCTTTGAGGTGGCGCTGCTGGCGGTCAATGGCTGGCTTGATGGGGTCGATTGTGTGTTGCAACAGCAGCAGTCGGCCTTTGTGCTGGCCCGCCCGCCCGGTCACCATGCCATCAGCGATCGCGGCATGGGGTTTTGTTTGTTGGGCAATGCGGCGATCGCCGCCCACTATGCCCAGCAGCAGCCCGGTATCAATCGTGTCGCTATCTTGGATTGGGACGTGCACCACGGCAATGGCACCCAAGCCTTGGTCGAACAAAATCCCCATATTGCCTACTGTTCGCTGCATCAAGCACCGGCCTATCCCGGCACGGGAGACGCCAACGAACGTGGATTTTACAACAATGTGCTCAACATTCCTATGGCGCAGGGCAGCACCCTAGCGGAGTATCAGCCCCAGTTCGAGCAGGCGGTGCTGCCGTTTTTACGTAACTTCAACCCCGATTTGCTGATCGTCAGTGCGGGCTATGACGCCAACCACGCCGATCCGCTGGCGGGGGTCTCGTTGCAGCCCTCAGACTACGGTCTGTTCACCCAATATTGTCTACAGATTCAGCCCCATCTACTTTTCGGCTTAGAAGGGGGGTATGACTACGATGCGCTAGCCCAATCAGTGGTGGCCACGATCGCCGCTTGCCTGGAAACGGATATCGTTGGTGTCCGGTAGCGATCGCGCTGTGAGCCTTCAACCCAAAGCACTGGCATTGGTGACAATGCTGCGGTTACGGCGATGGCCTTAGGGAGCTGTGTCCTGGTAACGTCCCATTGACAGACAGGTTTTCTATCGGGATTTGGCAGTGCCAAATCCCGACGATCGATACGTTATTTTTAAGCCTCTGCCTTAGGGAAATCTACGGGTATGATGGGGACACATTCAGGGGATTCCTGATCCAGGAGGGGAGGCGTTTGAGGCGTTGTCCCGCTGCCGAAATCCGACTGATGGCTTCTGACGCTCTACCTGATCCAGCTGGTTGATCCGCCGTTGCATCGCGCGATCGCGGCTGGCTGACGACTGTCGTTTCCCCAATCGCACCCATGATATTTTTTCCAACCGCTCCGCAATCAGGGTTGTCACTGGCCTTGACGCTGACGGGGAGTGCCCTGCTCGGCTCTGCCGCGATCGCCGCGAACCCAGCTGATATTCAGCAACTCCTGCAAACCAACTTCTGCGAAAACTGTGACCTGTCAGAGGCGAATCTACGCGGTTTAGATCTGCAGGAAGCTCAGTTGCAGGGGGCCAATTTGCAGGGCGCTCGGCTCAATTTTTCTGACTTGAGCCGAGCCGATTTGCGCCAGGCCAATCTGCAAGGCGCAGAAATTTCCGGTACCCGCTTTCAAGGAACCAACCTGCAGGCAGCCGATTTGAGCGATGCGATCGTCACCAACGTCTGTCCTGCTGTTTCTAGTGATACCGACTGGTTCATGACTTCCGACTGTGTCGCTTTAGATCTGGTGACAACCCTTGGTACGGAGCTGTGTGATCCCGTTTACGACTTGCAGGGCGTCGTTCCTGATCTGGATGAATGGCTAGACATCTGTTCCGCCGATTGGGAAGTGTATGCCTATCTGTTCTATGGGTATCCCGGTAGTCTAGACGGCATTCAGCTCGGGGTTGATCTCATGGGGGCTGACCTCACCGCCACTCGTCTCACGGGCGTCGATCTCAGCAGCGCTGATCTCCGCTACGCCCGACTTCATCAGACCGATCTGACCGGAGCCACGTTCAACTATGCTCTGCTGTGGGATGCCGATATTGTTGATGTCCAGAATGCCGACTTTGACGGTGCGATATTGACCCAGGCCGATGTGAGCACTATCCTGGGCAGCTTGTATGAACAGAGTGAGATGCAGGTTTGGCAGGGTGAGGCCCAATCGTTTTTAGGTGCCATGAATCGGGCACAGCAGGCTTATTATTTGGAGCTCAGCGAATTTGCTCGCGAACTGTCGCTGCTACAAGTGGGCATTCCTCAGATTACCGAGGGCTATCGCTATGGTGTGGCCCAAATTGCTGATGACCACGTGATTAATCGCGCCGTGCCCCTGCAGGAAAATTTGACTGCTTACGTGGGGATTACCTATCTCACCACAACCACTAACGGTGAAGTGGTCTCTACGGCACTCCTCTGCGAAGCCCAACCTGACAACCCCAGCCCGAACACAGCGATCTCGTTCACCCCGCCAGCCCAAGACGACGTTGCAGTCACCTGTCCTGACGGCTGGCAAGACGTAGATTTTTAATGCTCTGACCGCATCGAGTACGCCGGTAGAGGGTGAGGAGTGTGAGCGTAGAGAGTTTCTCAAAACCAGCGTCCCCGCACTACCAAGGTAGTATTTCCATCGGCAGGGAAGGGTGGGTTCAAGGCCAGTTCGCCGACTCGTTGACGCTCTGCCTACGGTGCTTGTCGATGAGTTTCAACCAGATCTTGAAAGGCCAACAGCGCTTGCTGATGGCGATCGCCCGCCATCCAGGGAAAATCGTTATGGCCCGCCGCTTCTACCCAGAGCGACAGCTTGGGGTCGGGCAACGCCTCGTACAGAGTCTGGCCGTGCTCAAAGGGAATGACGCAGTCGGCCTGACCATGCATTACGAGCACCGGCACCGGAATCTCTGGCAGCTTGTCGAGATTCGGAAACTTATCAAAGGGCAGTAGCGGAAAGGGCACCACCACGCGAAACACTGAAGTAAACGTGCTCTCTAAGATCAAGCCCGCGATCGCCTGTCGGGTGGCTAAATCAACGGCGGGGCCGCCGCCGACTGACCGGCCATACACAATAATCTGCTCAGCTGGGATGTTGAGCTGCTGGGTGAGATAGGCATAGGCCGCGTCGGCCTCTTCATAGGCATTCCGTTCGCTGGGTCGACCGTCGCTGGTGCCATAGCCTCGGTAGTCATAGGCGAAAACACTAAATCCAAAACTGTGCAACCGTTCCAACACCGGACGTACCGTTCCCAGATCTTCGGCATTGCCGTGAATGTAGAGCAGCGTGTAGGTGGCCTCAGCATTGAACAAGTAGGTGCCAGAAATCGCTTCGGTCGCATTGACCGGAATTTTGAGAATCTCCTCGGTATCTTGGTAGCTGCTAGGCGGTGGCAAAAAAATCATGCTATCGGCTCGAAAAAAGACGTAGAGCGCAAAAAAGGTATAGATAAAAATGACAGAGCGCAGCAGTCTTGGCCAACTAAACTCGCCAATCAGCAGCTGTTTCAATCGAGAATCTGGCATGAGTACGCGGTGTGAACTGCAGGTTTCAGCTGGGCCTAGAGGACGTTGTGGGGGCGATCGCGGTGTCCGCCGTTAATCGTCTTGCCGCGTGCTGCTTCCATGCCACTGGATTAGAGTAGCCGGAAGACTCAACGCTAAATCCTGACAGTCTTTAACGTCATGGCGTGCTCTATTGTGGGCTGGGCAATGTCCGACTCAACAACAGACTCAAGCGAATAAGTTGTATCATTCTCATCCATACAGACTTCCCAACATCTCGTCTGGCCCCCAGTAGTGAGTAGGGGCTGATCTCGTTCAAATTGTGGGTGTTGACGCCCAACATCGACAACCTTGTGACCTTTTAAGGAGCAGCTTCTATGTGTGGCATTGTCGGTTATATCGGAACTCGGCCCGCTAGCGACATTTTGATGGAAGGGCTGCAAAAGCTGGAATATCGCGGCTATGACTCAGCTGGAATCGCCACCGTTCTGGAAGGTGAGTTGCACTGTGTGCGCGCTAAGGGCAAGTTGCAAAATCTGGCCGAAAAAATTGAAGGTCAAGACAATCCCGCTCGGCTCGGCATTGGCCACACGCGCTGGGCGACCCACGGTAAACCGGAAGAGCACAACGCCCACCCCCACACCGACACCTATCGCCGCATCGCCGTGGTGCAAAACGGCATTATCGAAAACTATCGCGAACTGCGAGCCACCCTGAAAGAAAAAGGGCATGAGTTTCGCTCTGATACCGATACGGAGGTGATTCCGCACCTGATTGCGGAACACCTGAAGCATTTAACGGTGGCGGGTGCGATTGAAGCGGATCCGTTTTTTGAAGCAGTGCGGCTGAGCGTCAATCAGTTGGAAGGAGCCTTTGCCCTGGCTGTGATCAATGCCGACTATCCCGACGATTTGATCGTGGTGCGGCAACAGGCCCCCCTGATTATTGGATTGGGTCAAGGCGAGTTTTTCTGCGCGTCCGATACGCCCGCGATCGTGCCCCATACCCGCGCCGTTTTGCCGTTAGAAAATGGTGAGTTGGCGCGGCTGACGCCAACGGGGGTTGAGGTTTATACCTTTGAGGGCGATCGCCTCAAAAAGCGCCCCTTCTCGTTGAACTGGAACCCCATCATGGTCGAGAAGCAGGGCTTCAAGCATTTCATGCTGAAGGAAATCTACGAGCAACCGTGTGTGGTGCGCACCGGATTAGAGACCTATTTAGACACCGCTTGGACGAGCGATCGCGCCACGAATCCCGTCCACTTGGGGCTACCGGACGACGTTTTGGACGGACTGGAGCATTTGCAAATCGTGGCCTGCGGCACCAGTTGGCATGCCAGCCTGGTGGGCAAATATCTGATTGAGCAGCTGGCCGGCATTCCGACCAGGGTGCAATATGCCTCAGAGTTTCGGTACTCGCCGTCACCGCTGACTCGCAACACCTTGACCATTGGCGTCACGCAATCGGGTGAAACCGCTGACACCTTAGCCGCGCTCGAAATGGAACAAGCGCGCCGCACCCAAGCTGCCGACGCCGCCCTGGCACCCCGCATGTTGGGCATCACCAACCGGCCCGAAAGCTCCCTAGCCCGACACCCACGCAGGCATTGAAATTGGCGTTGCCGCGACCAAGACCTTCACCGCTCAGGTGATGGCATTTTACTTTTTAGCGCTAGATCTGGCCTATCGCCGTCAAACGCTGACTCCTGAAGCGATCGAACAGCTGATCGAAGATCTGCGTCTGCTGCCCGCGCAAATTGAGTCGGTGCTCGAAAGTCAGGAGCGCTACATCGAAGAGCTAGCGCACAACTTTAGTGACACCCAGGACTTCATTTACCTGGGTCGGGGGATCAACTTCCCCATTGCCCTAGAAGGTGCTCTGAAGCTGAAGGAGATCAGCTACATCCATGCCGAAGGCTACCCCGCTGGGGAAATGAAGCACGGCCCGATCGCCCTGCTTGATGCCAAGGTGCCCGTCGTGGCGATCGCCATGCCGGGCAATGTCTACGAAAAGGTGCTCTCTAACGCTCAAGAAGCCAAAGCGCGGGATGCCCAGCTGATTGGTGTGGTGCCGATGAATGATGAAGAGGCGGAGTTTACCTTTGATTCGCTGCTGCCGGTGCCGGTAGTGGATGAATTGCTTTCCCCCGTGCTGACGGTGATTCCCCTGCAACTGCTGGCCTATCACATCGCCGCGCGGCGGGGGCTAGACGTTGATCAGCCCCGCAATCTGGCCAAGTCAGTGACGGTAGAATAGGGCCACGACAAAAATTGGGCAGCTCCTGCCATGATGAGCACAACTCAAAAATTGACGCTGGCAGATTATTTGAGCCTGGAAACAGGCTCCGAGCACCGCTGCGAATTTGTCGACGGGGAAATGCTTGAGATGCCACCAGAAAGTGAAAAAAATGTTTTAATCGCCGTTTTTTTGATGGCTCAATTTCTGAAGGTGTTGCCGTTTAGTTGGGTGCGACAAAACACCACGGAAATTGTTGTGGCGGGAAGGGTACGATCACCTGATTTGATGATTTTGGGGGCTGAGTTAGTCGCATCGCTACAGGGCAAAAGCCGCAGCACCATTACTGACAATATGCCTGCCCCCTTACTCGTGGTGGAAGTGGTGTCGCCGGGCAAAGTGAATGAAGATCGCGACTATCGCTACAAGCGTTCTGAGTATGCGGCACGCGGCATTAGCGAGTACTGGATTGTTGACCCCGCTAAGGCTCAGGTCACCGTGCTAACGCTGGTCGACGGGCTGTATGAGGCGCAGGTACTCACTGGCGCAGCTGTACTCAAGTCGTCCCAGGTGCCTGGTTTTGAGCTGGCGATCGCCGATTTGATGCAGCTCCCAACGGCTTAATAGCGGCAACTTGCTGATCTGGCTTTTGACGACAGTGGCTGGATAGCGAGCGGGGTGAAAAATCGCTGCCTTGTTATCAGATTTGCGATCGCCGGTTTCTTTCTATGGCTGGTGTATACTTCCATCGACTGAAGGTGTGTTGGAATCTCCACCAGTGCGATGTCAACTAAACGTTGACCCGTTTGTGAAGGGTCGCTGATGCTGACGCTTTTCAACAGCGTGCCAAATCTGGCTTCTCTTTCTTGGCTTACCCAATTTTCCAGATGGCATCAGGAGTCCTATCCCTGAAGTTTGTATCACTCTCCTGTGCTGATGTGAGATTTCTGCACAGACGTCACACCCTTCGGGCACACTGGTCTGGACAACTGTTCAAACCAGCCTCAGTTTAGAAACAGGAGACGATGGTGACGAAAGTACCTCAACTGAAAGCGATCATGGCGATCGCGACGACGGCGGCAATTGTGCAACCCATCGGTAGTGCGATCGCTGACACGACGGTTCCAGAGGCCGCTCAACACCTGTCACCTGATGTGGCCTACGTCATCTTGCTCGATACCCGCGATGAGACGTGGCAGCAGCTCGAACAATATGCCCTAGTCCAACAGCTGCAAGCAGAACTCGGCGCTCCCCTGGATGTCGGCGGGCTACCCTTTTTGCCCACTGAACTCGATTATCAAACTGACATTGCTCCTTGGGTCGGCGACACGGTGGCCGTGGCACTGCTGTCCTTAGAGCAGACGGAAGAGGCGGTTTCTGTCGTGACCGCACTATCAGAAAACGAGATCCTCATTGCCCCCATCGCCCAATCCAACGAGTTCGATGGGTTCATCGATACGGTGAGCGATCTACGGGGCACCGTGCCTGAAGTCGAGACCTATCAGACAATCGACATTCTTTATTGGCAACCCCAATACCTGACGCCAGACGATGAGTTTTTTCCCTCGCTACCGGACGAGTTTCCCCTTAACTCGCCAGTTCCCCTGTCTGACCCAGCTGCCGCTGGTGGCGACGAGTGGGTGCCCTGGTTGCCTAACGAGCCTACCTTGAATTTGCCCGAGCCCCTGTCTGACTCGACTGCCGCTGCTGAGCCTCAGGTACCGACGGATACCTCCCCGCCTCTCATCCCAGAACCCGCCCTGCCTGATGAGCCGATCGAAGATGCAATTGAGGAGCTGCCCGCCGCATCCCCTGGTACGGAAACGTCCGATGTCCCTTTCCCCGACGTCCCTGGCTTGGCGATCGCCGTGCTGCCAGACCTGATCGTCGCAGCTGAAAATCCGACTGCTCTGCGCACTTGGTTTGATCAGCGGCCCTTGTCTCCGGCCAATGCCCTCGCCACTGACACCAGATTTCTCCGGACGTTGGCTCGTCCCGAATACGAAGGCGCGCTGGGCATTGGATACGGCCATCTGTCAGAAATGGTGAAATATTCGTTGACTGACTGGGCCCTATCGGGTGTGATTCCCAGCGACGCACTGCCCCCCAATCTTTGGGCCCCAGACCTGGCAGACCTGGCCGCCTTAGACATCGATAGCAGTATTGAAGTGCTGATCTATCCCACCGCTCAAGGCATTCGCGTGCAGGGGCGGGGCTATTATGACGATCCCCTTTTGCAAACCTTGTTAGCGGTTGCTGAACCGGCCCCACCGCAGGTGCTAGAGCATATTCCGGGCAATAGCTATGGCCTGTTGAGCAGTCAAGACTTAGCCGCCGCCTGGCAAGAAGCCGTGACTATTCTGGAGGCCGATGCAGAGACCAGCGCCGCCCTAGAGCAGACTCGGAATTTTTTCAGCCTCGCCACCGGGCTTGACCTCGACCAAGATGTCTTTAGCTGGATGAATCAGGGCTTTAGTATCTTTCTGTTCCCCACAGAAGACACGCCCCTGAGCACCTTCTTGCCCGAGTTAGACATCGGTCTTGGCATCGCTTTACAAACCAGCGATCGCGCTGCAGCCGAGGCAACGTTGGCCCAACTTGACCAGACCTGGACCGAAGATATTGGCCTCACGGTTGAAACTCAAGCGACTCCACTGGGCAGTGTCTCTAACTGGCAGACTGACATTGACGGTGATGGTCAGCTCGACAGTTTTTTGGGCCACGGTTGGGCCAGCGACGATACGCTCATTTTGACCACCAGTTTGGGCTCACTGTCGAGCATTCTCTCTCTAGAGCCGGCCCAAGCCTTGCCGAACGCCCTGCGGTTTCTAGGGTCTACAGCAGATTTTCCTGCTGAGAATCAGGGGTATGTCTTCGTGAATCTGGCTCCCGTCAGAGCGCAGGTGGCTCGCTTCTTTCCCTGGATGGCGACTGATCCAGAGTCACAAGAATTTTCACGACTGTTGGGCTCGCTTAAAGCCCTCAGCGGGACTCTGGCCTTTGAAGAGGATTATCTGCAAATTGACGGCATGGTGATGTTGGCCCCCGCCGAAGTCCCGTGGGAACAGCCTCAGTAATACTGGTGCTCTGAAACTAGACGCCACATCGGACTCCCCCCGACTGCTCGGCGTTGCCAAGATGGCAAGGGGAGTCCGATCGCTGAGAACTGGGATACTCTTAGTCTCGCCTTCTAGGACAGACAATTGGCTGTCAGGGTTCGATGATGCAGAATACTGCTATCAACGTTGGTTTATCCCGAAGACGCCATGACCAGCCAGAAAATTGTGCTGCATCAGATCTGTGGGCATCGCTTTGTCGGAGTCAATGCCGCAGGAGACAAAGTGGTCGTCGATGGCGATCAGCCCGCGATCGCACTCCGCCCAATGGAGCTGTTGTTGACGGCGCTAGGGTCTTGTACCGCCTTTGGTGTGGTCGATATCATGCGCAAAAAACGCCAGCCCTTGGCGCGTTATCGGGTCGAAGTTGAGGGTATTCAGGCGGAGACTCACCCCAAACGCTATACCCACATTCACGTCACCCACTATGGGGCTGGCCCTGAGGTGACCGCAGTAGCGCTCAATCGGTCAGTGGAACTGTCGCATACAAGATACTGTCCGGTCTCTGGCAGCCTCAATGCTGAGATCACGGTCGCCGTCGTGGTGGAACCGTGGACGGGCGAGGCATAAAGCGGGCAGGCGATCGCTTAGCCCAGCCCTTAGGGATGTGCGCTTAAATGACATTCTCAGGCTAGACAATTTTCGGTAAGGGTTTGGAATGCCAAACCCCTGCGATCGGGGACGCTATGTTTGAGCAACTCCCTTACTCGGGAAACCAAATCTGATCATTGCCCGTCACCTGAATGCCGTTGTCTTGGCCGTAACGCACCACGACGATGTTGGCATCGTCGCGACCCACATCTAAATACCCAGCGCCCCAACTGTCAAACCGAGTAACGCCGGTGATTTCTAAATAGTAGGCCCCCGGATCGAGAGTGACGTTGTAGGTGCGACGGGTGTTGGCCGCGCGGAATAAGAAGTCGCCATCCAGATAAATGGTGGCCCAGTCATCCCCCGTGGCAATGAATCGAACAGTGACTTCCCGTTCAATTTCGGTGCGACCACGAGGCACCACGATCACGGGATAGCCCGGAATGATGACGGGAATGTTGATGTCAATGTCAGCTAACTGCAAGGGCTGCATAGGCACTGCAGGTTTACTGGGTAGAGTTGCCCCTGTTGAGAAGAGGGCGGCAGTGATCACCAGGGCCGACCAGCATTGATGTGTCTTCATCGATCTACCCTCACGGATAAACAGGGATGCTACTAGCATAATCGGTCTATCCGTGGTGGGCGATCACACTAGGTCACTTTTGGCCTTAGCCCGCTTTTGGCCCCATGCCGACGGTACCAGCTTAAACCGCTTGTTCGCCGAGTTCGTCTTCAATCCGCAGTAGGCGGTTGTATTTGGCAATCCGCTCGCTCCGACTGAGGGAACCGGTTTTGATTTGTCCGGCTCGGGTTGCCACCGCCAGATCGGCAATGGTCGTATCCTCGGTTTCACCCGAACGGTGGCTGATCACCGACGTAAACCCATTGCGCGTGGCCAGGTCAATGGTTTCCAGGGTTTCTGTGAGGCTACCGATTTGATTGAGCTTAATCAAAATGGAGTTGCCGACGTTTTCAGTAATCCCCTTTTGCAGCCGGGTCGGATTGGTTACGAATAGGTCATCACCCACCAGCTGAGTTTTTTGCCCCAGCTTTTGCGTGAGCGCTGCCCAGTTCCTCCAATCTTCTTCGTCCAGACCATCCTCAATCGAAACGATGGGAAACTTACCGGTTAGGTCAGTCAAGTAGTCGATCAGCGTAGCGGGCGAATGGGTCGCGCCGTCATAGGTATACTGACCGTCTTGATAAAACTCGCTAGCCGCCACGTCGAGCGCTAATCCCACCTGTTCACCCGGTTTGTAACCGGCCTGCTCGATCGCTTGAATCAGCAGCTCTAACGCCTCTTGGTTAGAACCTAAGTTGGGAGCAAAACCGCCTTCATCCCCCACACCCGTCAGCATGCCTTTGCCCTTGAGCACCTTCGCCAAACTGGCAAACACCTCAGCGCCGCAGCGCAAGGCTTCGCTAAACGTCGGCGCGCCAATGGGCACAATCATAAATTCTTGAATGTCAACGTTGTTGTCGGCATGTTGGCCACCGTTCACCACATTCATCAAAGGCACGGGCAAGAGGTTGGCCAACGGGCCACCCAAATAGCGATACAGCGGCAGGCCCACCGCGGCAGCAGCGGCTTTGGCATTGGCCAAAGACACCGCCAAAATCGCGTTCGCGCCGATTTTAGACTTGTTGTCCGTGCCATCAACTTCCATCATGATGGTGTCGACAACGGACTGCTCTAAGGCGTTCACCCCAATTAGCTCGGGGGCAATTTCCTCTTCTACGTTTTCGACCGCTTTGAGCACGCCTTTGCCGCCAAAACGACTGGGGTCATCATCTCGCAACTCGTGGGCTTCAAAGCTGCCCGTCGAAGCACCACTGGGCACTTGTGCTAACCCGGCGGCCCCACCAGCGAGGTAAACTTCCGCCTCAATGGTCGGGCGACCCCGAGAATCCAGAATTTCCCGCGCCCGAATGTCTTCAATGGAGGTGTCCAGTTCGTCAAACATCATCCCCTGTTTCCTCAGTAGGTGTTGCAATGGAGTTTGGCTCTTGGCGGGTCATTGGTTTGGCGCGGACTGCGATCGCCTGTGCCCGCTGGCAGATCCGCGATCGACAGCAGCCCAGTGACCGCCCTCGACCAGTAAGCATACGCTGTTCTGGCGGCGTCACCACAGCATTTGATGGTTTTTTAAGCTACTGGAGTCTGATCCCCACTGCGGGTCGGCGATCGAGCACAGAGCAAGGAACGATCTCATCTCCCCTACCCTCTGTTGCATTAATTGATTTCGCTGAGTTTCGCAGCTATGCAAAGACATTTAGAGGCCGGTCGGCAGTCCCGTCGGCTTACCGTTGACGCTAGTCACAATTCGGCCCCAACCGGCTTCGTTGCCCATGTCCCAATAAATCTGCTGCATCGTCCCATAGGAGAATGGGTCAAAGGCCGCCCAAGCATCGATGTCGTAGGAATCACTGGCCCCGTAGCGAATGCCATAGGGATCATGGACAAGAAACGTCCGTTTGACGGGATCATGGCCCACAATGACGCAAATGTGACCGCTACTCTTGTAGGCAAATCCTGCTACAACCGGAATGCTATAGCTCAGAGACAGCATGACGTCTTTAGAGGAAATCGAATAGCTGAAATAAGAGTTGATACCAATTTCTTTCAGCGCTGCCGTCTGGGCTGCGTGGTCAGTAGTGTCGCCGTATTTAGCCACAATCCGCATGTAGACCGATTCGGGTTCGCGATAGCCTTTGTCCTTCGCCGCTTTAGTCAGGGCACCCTGCAGCAAATAGTCCGCTAGCATACAGTTGCTGGTGGTGTTGCACTGTCGCCAACCGGCCCCAAACACGCTGGAATCATTATCATTTTGTTGAAAGTAAGGCACGTTCAGCTTGATCAGCTTGGTCGTGTCAAGTTTGCCCCCTGAGCCGCCACTGGATTGGTCGGGCTCACCCTCAATCTGAATGTGAGGATCATAGCCGTAAACATTTTGCAGCCGAGTCACGCCGTCTAGGGTCGTGAGCGGCGAGGCCAGTTCCATAAAAACGTGCTGGTTCCGATCTGGTGCATAGCGATAAATATAAAATTCATGGCCTTCAGGCACGTAGATTTTTTCTTTATTACTCAAATCTTGTGAGGAAATGGGGGATGATTTTAAGAAGGTATTTCCCAGAGCTTTTGCCTTTGGCATCGTGCAGTCTCCTTTAGCGCTTGGTAGATAGCCAGCAGTTAAGTGTGCCTCAAAGATTCACAAAATCACAATCGAGATTGTCATGACTTAACCTTTGAGGGATACGACAGGGCAAGTTTTCCGTTAGTTTAGGCGATCGCCTTTTTGATGGCTCATCCAATTCAGGCAAATAAAGCCAACGGGGGTGGATAGCGGCTACCTCCGTTGACATTGTTTAATCTGATCTTCCGACCTCTCAACTGACCC
Organism: Leptolyngbyaceae cyanobacterium; assembly: GCA_050042805.1. Lineage (GTDB taxonomy): Bacteria > Cyanobacteriota > Cyanobacteriia > Phormidesmidales > Phormidesmidaceae > Halomicronema. Next base: position 9,339 of record JBHJJI010000119.1, on the reverse strand, counting down.
ATTGGGGATTTATACCAGTTCTCAGTGATCGGACTCCCGATGCAATCTTGGAAACGCCGGGGAGCCGAGGGGCAGGGGAACCGGATCTGTAACCTTGTTTCAGAGAATCGGTATTAGACAGAAAGCATGGGGATCGGAGAAATTTTCCCTCGTCGAATTTTCAATCCATCGCCTTGATTGAGCCAGAGTGATGTCGGGTGAGCCCTGATCTTTCCCAAGGGGGCAGCCGTCGCCGAGTGCCTTTGAGGTGTGTTTGTGCCGATTGAGGAGGGGCGATATGCTTTTCCACTAGGCCCGCGCGTGATCGAAACCCTCGTTGGGTCGGCTTCCTAGCCTGCCCAAGCCCACCAGACTGTCGAAAGATCAGCTGTCTCGCTGGCGTTGCAGCGAAGCGGACGACCAGCCTGGTGGAACAGACGGCCAGGATGGTGGAACAGACGGCCAGGATGGCCATCAAACAAGAGGCGTTGGGAGGGACTGGCAGAGTTTCTGAGTGGGTGAGGGTGAGGCGATCGCTGGTTGCAATTGGCCTGAGCGCGCTCGCCAATATTTCGCCCTCTCAACTGGCACCAGGAGGGCGATAGACAGCCAGGCTGAGGAGCGGCAACCCCACAGCCATCGCTCACTTCTCGGTTCCCCAGAGGTTTTGCCCAACGTCGTGACAGTCAAACGATGTAGCAGTTCAAGTCCGATACCTCAAAAATATCGCCCGTGCCCTGTCAACAGTCTGATTAAGACCGCCCAGCTACTGGATTAAAAACGCTTTTGGGATAGGCGATCCGCTTGTGATTATATTGTTGCCAAACCTGCACAAATACCTGGGCAATCATGCCCATGTGCTCGCGGGTCAGTCCTGAATCAACCATCTGTCCATCACGCCAGCGTGCCTTGAGAATTCGGTTAACCATTGCTAAGGCTTCAGAGGGCGATGCGTCTTTTAAGGAGCGTAGCGCGGCCTCGCAGGAGTCAGCCAGCATCACAATGCCGGTTTCGGGCGACTGCGGAATTGGGCCGGGATAGCGGAAATCTTGTTCTTGGATCACGATGTTGGTGTCGGTTTTGCTCAATTCCATCGCTTTGTGATGAAAATAGCTGATCTGCATCGTGCCCTGATGTTCTGGAATAAACGCCTTCACGGCTTTGGGTAGACGACAGCGGCGGGCCATCACAATTCCCTCGCTGACATGCTTTTTGATGATTTCGGCGCTGACCCAAGGGTCGTTGATTTCATCGTGTTTGTTGGGGCCACCCATCTGATTTTCGATAAACCCTTGGGGGTCGTGCATTTTGCCAATGTCATGATAGAGCGTCCCGGCTCTGACCAGTTCAACATTGCAGTGCAGAGCACGGGCGGCCGCTTCGGCCAACGAGGCGACAAACAGAGTGTGTTGAAAGGTGCCTGGGGCTTCTGATGCCAAGCGCTGTAGCAAAGGCCGATTGGGACTTGACAGCTCAGCCAACCGAATGGGGGTGACCAAGTCAAATAGATGCTCCAGATACGGACTCAGGCCCAGTGCCACGACGCTAGAAACGATGCCATAGATGCCTTGCAAAACCGCCCCTGTTAGCGGTAGATACCAGGTCGACAGGGAGACGGGGTTAATCATCCAGGTCAGGCCCAGGTAGGCTGCCCCTTGAATCACCCCGACAATGCCCCCCAGCAACGCCAGTTCTTCGCGCGATCGCAATCGCGGTGCGACCAAGCTACAGGCCAGGCCACCAGCGGCACTCGCGAGCAGGGGCACGATGCTGACATTCGTGCCAATGGGCAAGAGCACGGCAATCAGCGCGACTAAGGTCGCTCCGAGGGTCGAACCGTAAAAACTACTCGCCAACAATCCCACAGCGGGCAGACTATAGACGGCAAACCCCAGCACGCTCAGTCCAGAAACACCCAGCAGCATGCAGAAAATCAGACCGTGATCTTGGCTGCGGAGGCCCGGTCGAACGTTGCGATCGACCAGTAGAAAGACGATGACGCCCCCGGTCATGATCACTCCAAACCCGATCAGGCCCCAGATATTGAGACGCCGCTGACTCAGTTCAAAGTGGTCTAGCAACACAAAAGCGGATTGGTCAATCTCTTCGCCTTGAATCACAATGACGTCCCCAGCTCGGGCGGAGACCCTGACCTCGGGCACTTTTTCGGCGGCGGCTTCCGCTTTTTCCCGAGTTTTCTCGGCATCTTGGATGAGATTGGGCTCCAGCACCGCCACGAGCAGATTTTGAGCTAACGCTTGCGCACTCTTGGGAATGCTGGTGTTGAGTTGATTGGCGGCAGCGATCGCTAACAGTTCAACAGGGACACCCTCAGCAATGCCCTGCAACAGCATTTGCTCCAGCGTCGCGCGAATTTGCTTCTGCACCGTGGCCCATTCCTCATCATCGAGGCGTAACAAAGCCGGATCATTGGGGATGCCACGCTCTGCTTGGGCCAGACGTTCGAGATCAGTCGCGGCACTCTGAAAATCAGATCGGGCCGTTTCGATCACAACTTGGAGTGCTTGCAGATCCATTGCCGACTGCAGTTGCTGATAGCGCACCAGCCCCCGTGCGGTCTGCTGCTGCCGGGCATCGAGCGTCTGATAATCATCCCGTTGGGTCAGCAGCGTGGTGGAATTGGTGCGAGCGTTATTGGAGTCGAGGGCATCGGTGGCGACGGCGGTCACAATTGACCACACGGGATCCCAGTCGGCTGCCGGGGCTTCGCGAATGTAGGTTTGAGTCGAGGTAGACAGTTGACTGCCGTTAAACAACGGAAACCCACCGGCTTGATCGCGCACAATCTCTGCCTGATTGAAGAGGCTATCGAGCGAGTTGTTAATGCGCTGGTTGATATCAGGATCCGGCACTAATACCGGCACGGCCCCATTGCGAGCCGCCGAACGCTGCTCTTCAGTGGTTTCTTGGTCGACCACTGAGGCATCGTCAGGGGCGAGCACGGTTTTGGGAGAAATGGTGCCCACCTGCAATTCTGGCTGGCGATAATAGCGCTGCCCCATGGCGGCAGTCAGCGCCAACACTGAGAGGGTGAGGGCGATCGTCGGCCGCACACACGGACGTTTCGTCAAGTCCAGCAAGCAGCCATTGCGCTTGGCTTGAGGTGGCAAAGATGCTAAGGGATCAAAAAAATCGGGGTTGCGACGCCGGTTCCACAGGCGCAAGGGTTTGGATAGCTCTGGCTGCGCCGACTTGAGTACCGAAGATTTGAGCGGATCACCAGGATTAAGGCGCGTTTCCTGACGTTCCTGCGGTTGCTGTAGCCGATCAATTTGCTGAATCCACCGCCAAATCTTTTTCATGGTCATCGCAATAGGGGGTGACCTAATGATTGACAAGGAGGGGGTGTGCCCGCCCCTTGCCTAAACAGCAGTCAATTGCCATCAAAATGTCTACACGCAGTATCAAATCATATCGGCCATATCGGAAGTTGGTTAAAGATGCCCCACTCAGCCAAAAATCAAACACAGTCGCTACCTCGCGTTGGGCTGCAGTGAGCCAGACAGTATCAGAGTGTCAGTATCTTTACGGTATCGTCTGAGCTGAACTAGGGGTAGCCGGTTACAAATTTAGTCACAGGTGCAAATGTCGGGTTGCAGGAAAGATGCCGTTCAGTCATTATAGACGTCCTTAAATTGAGCGATCACCGTTTGATCGCAGTTGCCAGTCTGGTGAGGACAAGACTGCGGAGCCACTTTGCTGATGCGCTCAGGATCAGAACGCCCCAAGGTGTCCTCAGCAAAGTGGCCAGCGCTATATCAGCCGGTCACGCGATCACTGGCTGCACCGCGATCATAGCTGCACTCACTCCCTGAGTAACAGCGATGCCTGACCAATGCCGCCACAGTGCTTGAGTGAGTTTTTTAAGATGAGCCGCAGCGGTGAGTTGCCAGCGGTGTGATAGCCAAATTCGCAAGCTCTGATTCGGGGTTTCCAGCAGTTGCCGTTGGGCGATCGGGAGGCTGTTTTCGCCGCCCCAGGCAGCACTCAAAATCCCCGTCAATACTGGCAGCCCTACGGATGGTGGTGCGGTATAAAGGCTTTGTCCCACCGCCAACTCAAAATTGCCTTGGGCGGCGAGCACCTGTTGCCAGCTCTGTAACAAGGTTTGGGTCAACGGAGAGAGCTCAGCCACGGCCATATCGGTCATCGTGTGGATGAGCGCCGCCAAGGCCGGAGCATCCTGATTGAGGGCTGCGACCAAACTTTGGTCAAACATCTGCAGAGCGTCGTCGCTGGGGGATAACGACGAGGGCGGGCTGGCAGCGCTGCGGTGATGGAGGTGATCCAATTTCAACAGCCGCATCGGAGAAGTTGCGAGTAGGCTCGCAACTTCTCCGGTCGGCCGAGATTGCTGGGGCCCATCTGGCAGCGGCAGCCCGAGGGCAAAAGACTGAGGGGTCTCCAGACAACATGACTGCAGCTGGTTCACGATGTGATGGCACCAGCGATCGCTCTCAATGCCGCCCGGCCACGGTGAACTGTCGGAGCCAACAGCTGGCGAGATTGCCCACGGTGATCGCTCCCAAGGCATTTGTCCTTGACTGACGGCATCGGCGATCACCAGGCCGATAAAAATTGCCTGAAATTGGCTGTTTCGGAAAGAAACCATAGAAAACATTTTACGGTCTGAAACTCCACGGTACCCTATAGGGAATTTGCAGGTATATTCCCTAAGGGAATGCAGGTATATTCCCTGACTAGGCCGTGAAGCGGCTAGCTGACCTGCAATGACGGCTCAGCGCTGCACGCCTTGACCACTCTCATCAGGATCTTGAAACCTATGACTCGGCTTTTCATCTCCCCCCGTTTACCCCAACGATGTCTTAGCCATGTTCTGCTGTTGGGCTTAGGGGTCATGTCCTTAACGATCGGAGCCACTCTCTCTACCTCAGTGGCGATCGCCGCCCCCGCCGTCAACATCGCCCAAGCCTCGGCGCGTCCCACGTTGCGAGTGGGCAGTACGGGCAGTGCCGTGTCGGAGATTCAAGCCATGCTGGCGCTGTTGGGATATTTCGATGACCCTGTAGACGGCCAATATCAGACCTCTACCGAGGCGGCTATCAAAGCTTTTCAAACTGATGTGGGACTCAGTAGTGACGGCATTGCTGGCCCAGCCACCTGGGAAGCCCTGTTGCCTAGTCCTTCGACGGAGTTCACCCCACCTGACGTCCCGGCAACGGCCACCGGCGGCGCAGATGACGCGACGGATACTGCCGATAGCCCGGTGGCTCTCCCGACGCTGAGAGTGGGCATGACGGGGCCTGCAGTCAGCCGCGTACAAGAAACTTTGGACAGCCGGGGCTTTTATGACGGCGCGATCGATGGCGTCTTTGGCCCGGCCACTGAGGCCGCGGTCAAAGATTTTCAAGACAGCGTTGAGTTAGTCGCTGACGGCATTGTTGGCCCCGCGACCTGGCAAGCGCTGTTGCAATAGTCAGCGTTTTTAGAGCTGGTCGCGATCGCGGCATTTTTAACACCGGCGGGGGCGATCTCGGACTGACCTCTGAGCCACTCGTTGCTGTACTCCCAGCGCGGGGGATTTCAGGGCGCGGCAGATACCACTGGCGTGGTGGTTTAACGTTTCTGGATCAGGTGAAAGGCCTTTTACCCCGATTGGCCTTGATGTCAGCCTCTGTTGCTTGATTCATGAACCGCGCTCTTTCCTGAATACCGATGCTCTGAAACACGGCTATGAACCTGCCCCTTTCCCTTGGCTCTCCGGCATTGCCAAGATGGCATCGGGAGTCCGATGCCTGAGAATGGGGATTACCTCCCCCGCGATCGCTGCCCTCATCCATTATTTGTATGACACAAGACTGGCATTACCCGTTTCCCACCCTGTATGCAGGCAAATTGCTCAAGCGCTACAAGCGGTTTTTTGCCGATATTGAGCTGGAGTCTGGCGAAGTCATCACGGCTCATTGTCCCAACACTGGCCCCATGACCGGCGTTTGTCACATCGGCGGCCAGGTCATGGTGTCCCACAATCCCAGCCCTAAGCGTAAGCTGGCCTACACCTGGGAACTCTCTGCTGTTAATGACACCGTGGCGACTTGGGCCGGGGCCAACACGGCTCTGCCCAACCGCGTCGTTAAGTCGGTGCTTGAACATCGCCTCTTGCCACAATTAGGCCGCTACGACGAGATTCGCTCTGAGGTCAAATATGGCACTGATGGCAAAAGCCGGATCGACTTTTTGCTGACGGGCACCGACGATCGCCCCATCTATGTCGAGGTCAAAAACACCACCTGGGCCCAAGAGACGCTGGCGCTGTTTCCCGATACGGTGACCACTCGCGGCCAAAAGCATCTCAGAGAAATGACCCAGCTGTTGCCCGAGGCCCGCGCCGTGATGCTGTATTTCATCAATCGCGGTGATTGCACCGCCTTTGCCCCCGGTGACGAGAAAGATCCCACTTATGGCGAACTGTTGCGCACGGCGATCGCGGCGGGCGTAGAAGTTTTACCCTGCCGCTTTGAGGTTACGCCCCCCGCGATCCGCTATCTCGGCCTGGCTGACCTCGCGATTTGAGCAACGACGGATAGACGGCATCCACGCCTTGGATCCGAAAAAGGGGAGCCGAAGCAGAAATTGAGTAAGTTTGCTTACAAAACGTTACAAACCTTGGAACTTATTGGCTCAAATTTAAAAAAATCAGTATTTGCCGCCTGCTCGTTATTTTTCCACAATGACCTTGGTATTTTTCCCCAACAGGCTCAAGTTTTCCACAGGTTTTCCACAGGTCAATCGCGCTAGGTGCTTAATCTTCATGCGCACCCCAAATTCGGTTTCCACAGCCTAGATGAGCCAAGATCACAGCGAAGATCAAGCAAAAAATGCGAAAAATTACTTACAAGTCGCTTGACATCGTAAATCTTAAGAAAATATAAAGCACAAGCAATACAAACGTTTCGTTGACAGGTCATACCCCCTTCGGCGCACAATGTAGCGACTGGTTGAGGTGAGCCGCTTTTGTGCCTGGGGCCAATCGTTAAGTCATTGATGATTGAGGCCATCGCAGGAAATCTATTTTTGATTCATCCTCAACTGGGTTGACCCGAGCTTAGGGTTAAAAACTTTTTTGTGAATTCAATAGGTGCAGGGTGTGAGTCTGTGACAAAGCGAGCTTTGTCACGCCAATTTTTAGTCGCAAAAAATAGCTTGCTTTATAAAACCGTTAACTATCAATTTGGAGCTTGAATATGCACCACCGGATCAGCATCCTCTCTGAAATCCCTGAAGAACTGCACAATTCCCTCGCTGATTTTTTAGAAGGTCATCCGACCTGGGATCAAGATCGCGTGTTTTCAGCGGCGGTTTCGTTATTTCTTTTGCAAAATGGCCGGAAGGATAGCGTCACTTCTCGTATTTACTTAGATACATTATTTGATGTCGCGGCTTAAGCCGTAGAATGACGCCTGTTCTGGCATGGTTTTAGTGATCGCGCCAGAGCAGGTGGCAGACAACTTGAGTCGAAAAATCACTTGCTCAATCAGCGCTGTTCTCTGTAAACGGTCTGCTGCTGGTATCAGCAACTGGAAGAATTCAACTAAATGGGTGCAATGTCAGTTAAATCACTCGCTGCCGCAAAATTGACTGCCTGTGGCCCGATTGCAATGAGTGGTACCGGATTAAAGGTGTGGCGTTTCGTCGCTAAATCTTCGATATTGCCATGATCGCTGGTGATCACAAGAGTCACATGACCATCCAGGTTTTCCACAAGGTTTTCCACAAAGCGATCAATCCGTTGTAACACCGCGATCGCCGCGGACCAGTCTTGCTGATGACCGACATAATCTGGCGCAAAGCATTCAAACAGGGTGAACGTATGGCGTTGCCCCAGTCGCGCCAATCGCACTCCTGCCTCTTGGGGCGAAATCGGGGGAGCGGCGATGCCGCGAAACCGGGCATGCTCACCGGTAATATCCCAAAAGATGGCTTCCCCTTGTTCATATTCACTTTGCATGCGAAAGGGTAAACCCGCCGTGAGATTGAGCAGCGTACCCACGGCATAGCGAATGCGTCGCTGGGCGATCGCCGCAAAATAGGCGGGCGAATACAGATTGGCGAGGGTCGCTGTGCCGCCACGGGCTATCACCTGCTTGAACAAGCCGTGGGCAGCAATCAGCTGCCGCAGCGACCCATTGGCAAATCCGGTTTGATGTTGCCCGCGAAACTGGGCGGCGTTTTGTCCGGTGTAGAGGGTGGTTTGGCCCGTGGCGCTCTGTGGCAGGCCCGGCACGCCGAGGCAAGCATCAATGGGCTGCGCGACCAGTTGTGGCTGAACGACGTTCAGCCCCGTAGTCAACGAATGGCCCAATAGGCTAGCCAAAAAGGGCGTATGAGCAGCTGCCGCCAGCGGATTGGCAGGCTGATTTGAGCCCAGACCGACCCCATCAAGAAAAATCAGAATAAGGTGGGGGCGATCGCCAGTCATCGGTTCAACCTATTGCGGAAGTTATCGACATCAGAATCAGAGCGCAGGTGACATCTAGCCTGTTGGAGCAGAGCAGTTGGGGTTGAGTCTACTAAAGTCAAAGTCATGCCAGTTTGACCGGGTCGCGAGTGGCCAGCGATCACGTTCAGCAGATGCAACTTTTCTGTGTAGTCCACTAATGTAAAGGACAGAGAAAAGTATGACCTGTTTAGTGTGTCTAGCGGTATAGCAACGATGGCGATAGAAATGACCTGCCCCACCTGCGGCTCCCATGACATCTCCAAAAACGGTACGACTCGGCGGGGCAAACAAAATCATAAGTGCCGCGACTGTGGGCGTCAGTTTGTCGAAGATCCTCAATGGAAACCGAAGGACAAAGACACCGTGAGCCTTGTCAATTTGCTTCTGCTGGAGAAGATTCCCTTAGCGGGTATCGCCAGAGTCGCTCAGGTTTCAGACAGTTGGCTGCAAGAGTACGCCAACGCCGCCTATGCTAACGTTCCCCGCACCGCCTCAGTGATTCCCAAAGCTCAGGGCCAGCTGACGGTACAGATGGATGAGCTGTGGTCGTTTGTTAATCACAAAGGGCATAAGCAGTGGGTCTGGTTGGCAATGGATGCCGACACGCGAGAGATTATCGGCTGTCACATCGGTGATCGTTCCAGAACCTCCGCACGACAGTTATGGCAGTCACTGCCAGCAGTCTATCGACAATGTGCCCAGGTCTACACCGATTATTGGGACGCCTACGAGACGGTCATTCCGAGCCAGCGCCATTTCCCTGTGGGCAAAGATAGCGGTTTGACGAGCTACATTGAGCGACTGAACAACACGCTGCGGCAGCGGATTGCTCGATTGGTGAGGAAGACGCTGTCCTTCTCGAAGAATCTAGAGAACCA
>JBHJJI010000118.1:0-17994 GCA_050042805.1 Leptolyngbyaceae cyanobacterium | reverse complement strand
TTCCTCTCCTTACTTTTGGCGAAGCCTGCCCGGAGGGCTTAGGAGAGGCTAGGTGAGGTTCTACAGCCCGCATCGCCATCACAGCCGACCTCTGGAAGCCCCACTGTGAATGACATATAGCAACTTACGTATAAGGGATAGCTCTCGGGAGGGGTGCCGTAGGCGGGGTGGGTTTGATCTCCCCAGCACTCATGGTCAACCCACCCCGCTGCCCCTCCCAGGAGGGGAAATGTGATCCCACTGTGCCTCAGACCAAATTGTGGAATTTATATAATCCTTGTTCCTTAGCGTGCTGCTTTGTGGTGAGGACGGGTTTGCCAGTTGATATCACCTGCTCAATGATATCGGCGGCTTGTTGGGCTCTCCCACTGGCTTGAATCGCTTGCTGCAGGCGCGCTGCATTCTGGCGATACGAGGTTTGCGTCAAGACCTGGCGGATTTTGCGGCGCAGTTTAGGCACGGTCAACTGGTCGGGCAAAATGAACTCTCCGGTGCCAGTCCAGGCAATGCGGGCGGCGACGCCAGGCTGATCGTTAGTAACGGGAATCGCCACTAGAGGGACGCCGTTACTCAAGGATTCCAGCACGGTGTTCAGGCCCGCATGGGTAATGGTCAGCGCTGCCTTTTGCAAAAGCTCCAGTTGGGGCGCATAGCCCACTACCAGTGGTGAGCCCGGTAAGGGCGGCAGTGACTCTGGCTGAGCACCGCCCCCCAACGCCATCACCAACTGCGCATCGAGACCTTGACAGGCCGCCGCGATCGCCTCAAACAGCCATAACAGTCGATTTTGCAGCGTCCCTAAAGACGCATAAATTAACGGTTGCCCGGTCAGCTGCTCAAAGGGAAAAGGCACTGACTCGCGACTGGTTGGATTGACATAGGGCCCTGTGAAGTGAAAACAGGCGGGTAAAGATTGCCGAGGGAACTCAAACTCAGCCGGTTGTTGGCAAATCTGAGCCAGCTCCGAATAGGCGTCGTTTTGCGATCTCAGCGGAGGTAAGTGCCACTGCTGCCGATAGTCGGCAATCTGCCGGGTGCTGCTATTCGCCAAAATGGCTAGCAGCTGATAACCGGCTTGGTTGCGCAGTCTGGTCCAGCCAGCAGACCGGTAGTGCCAAGGGGTGAAAAACGGCGGCACGTTAGGCTCAGGATTCAACATCAGGGCACAGCAGACGGTTACGAAGGGCAAGTTCAGCACTTGAGCTACGGTCGAGCCGCCATGTAAGGCTTGGTCAATGAGTAGGCAATCGACCCCGGCTGTTTGGAGGGCAGCTGGCCCTTCTGCCAACAGGATGGCGGTGGCTCGTTTGACCAATGTGAGGGAATAGCGCAACGCAGCGATACCACTTAGCTCACCGAGTTGATTCAGCGACTGTGGGGTCGAGCCCTGGGGAAATTCGGATGCCCCGATCGCGAGAAACTCTAGACCAGCAGCCAGCACTTTTGCCTTTCCGTCCAGCAGGCCAACCATGGTCACGCGGTGCGATCGCCGCTGCAGCTCACACCCCAAGGCAATCATCGGATTGAGATGGCCCGTGAGGGTGGGGCAGAGGATGCCGATGTGAGTCATTGTGGGTGGCTACGCGACCTCTTTGAGTTGATCGGATGGGGTGGGCGGTCGCAGTGTGTAGACCGCTGGAATATCCCAAGCTTCGACGCTGCGATCGCTCACGATGCGCCAGACGACCACGGCGTCTAATTCAAACGATTCATTGGCAAATGACATGCTCGGGTTGGCATGGACGACCACCAGCTCTTCTCCCACGGGAATGACTCTGAGGGTCGAGACCCTAAAGGTGCCGTCGGTCAGGGCACCCAGTTTTTGAAAAAATGCCTGCAGACCACTGAGACCCACATAATCACCGGCGATCTCTGGCAAACTTGGATTGAAGTAGTGCCAGACAAAGTTATTCGAGATTAAGTCTTTTGCACTTGCCAGGTCATGGGGAATCACCTTTTCCAAACGTTCTAGAAGCGACAAATTAGTTTGTACAGCCGTGTTCATAGCTTGAGTCCTCTATCAATAAAGGGGGCGGCGCAGGGAAGGAGCTTTGGGTGGTACCCAAGGAGGACTGCGTAGGCGTCGCCTGGCGGCCAGCCATTCGCCCCACCGAGTTCTCACTGTATGTCGGGGTAATGAGTCTGTTCTACCTACAGATGGGTGGCCGGCTAGGGGAGATTAATCACCCAATTGGGTGATCCTAGCGGCAGGATTGCAACCGGTTCATCCTTTTATAGACTGGAGGTAAACGACACGATGTTGTCAGCTTTTTGGATGAGCCATGGGCCTGTTCTTCCTTCCTAAATCGTTTCAACACTGGCAACAATACATTCACCAAATGCGGCAGGCCCCACCCCCCTCGGCGGAGTATCGCGCTTGGCGGCATCGCTTTATTCAAGAGCGGCTGCGGCTCGGGCTTTGGGTCGCCGGTATCTTTCTCTTGGTGCTGGTGGTTCTCACCTTTGGGCTGATTGTGCCGGCTCTTGGCCGAACCGGACAGGACGATCTGATGATCAGCCGCTACGAGGTAGTGGCCGCGCTGTGCATGGCTGCGTCAAGACTGCTGGGCATCTGGCTGGGCTTAATTTTCCTCTCATCGAAGTCGCTGTCATTGGCCCAAACGCGCTTAGCTTTTTGGGGCTATTCAGGCGTAGTCATGGTGATTCCCCAGATTCATCACCTGCTAGCGGGTGAGACGCATCTGGATTTTGGTGGGTGGAGCCTCTTTTTTTTGATTCAGGCAACCATGATTCCGGTGCAGTGGCAGTGGCACGTGATCTCTCAGGTCGGGTTTCTCAGTTTGATCAGCGTTTCGATGTTGGTGCTGGGGTTTGACGCGCCGGATCTGCCTCAAGCGCTGCAGCTACCGGCCTATATCATGGTGATCCTGCTCGCCCTGATCAGCTTTGGCATTGCCGATCTCGGTGTCTACCTTTATGAGCGGCTGTTAATTCGAGAGTTTGAGCTTCGACAGCAGCTGCAGTTATTTCTCCATGCGGTGTCTCACGATCTGCGGAATCCGGTCACCGGCACACTGATGCTATTGAATAGCCTGCTGCCAGGCGAAGAAAAAGTCACCCTCGATCGCAGCGTGATTACGCGTATGGCCAAACGCCATGAGCAGCAATTGCGGTTGAGTAATTCTCTGTTAGAGGCGCATACGCAAGAGCTGAGTGGTGTCTCACTACAGCTGCAATCAGTTGGTTTGCACGACTTGGTCAAAGAGATCACGACCGATTTCCAATTGGGGTTAAAGCAGGGGCAAGGACACATCGTGGTTTTGATACCGGCTGGTCTCCCCCGAGTCAGGGCCGATACGCTACAGCTACAACGGGTCTACGACAACCTCATCTCGAATGCTTTTCAGTACAACCATTCTGGAGTCTGCGTCACCCTCAATGCCAGTTTGCAAGGTCAATACTTGCACTGCACGGTCAGCGATGACGGTCAGGGCATCAGTGGGCTGCAGGGCGATCACCCGCGATCGTCCTCAAATCGATCCGCCCCATCAGATTCAACCCAGGGGCTGTTCGATCGCTACAGTCGTGGCCTCAACCGTCGCCAGCCTCTGCACTTGGGGCTGGGCCTATACATTTGTCGGCAGATTGTCGAAGCTCATGGTGGGCAAATCGGCGTTGATAGTCAGTTAAACCAGGGCACCACCTTCTGGTTTACTCTGCCGCTGGCAGCTTCTACGCAATTGAGCCCCGGTGCCATATGACTCGGCCATTCTTAAGCGGTTTTCGCCAAAAAACAAGACAGTACTACGAAGGATAAAAATGGGACAAAAATCTGCCAAATACAATCCCAAGAATCGAGCAACTGCTGTGATTTGGAGCTCTGCTGTCGGTCTGTTTGCTCTGTGTATTCCTTTAACCGCAGTGGCGAAAAGTGGCCCGATCCTCCCCATTCTCGTGCTGCTAGGGGCGAGTAGTGGCACCGCCGCAGTCTGGTTTGCCCCGGAGCAGCGCCGCAGAGATGATCTGCTGACCATAAAGGCTTTGGAAGACCGAGTGATGAATTTAGAGACGATTTATACGAGCCTGCCAGAGTTTGAAAAACCTTCTCAGTTGTGGCATCAAGATGGCGACTGAAAACACGACATCAAGGCAATGACACGCGTTTAGCGGGAAGGCTTTACGACGAATTAATCTTAGAAACTAAAGAGCAAAACCAGATAGATTTTCCCCGACGGCTCACCCAGGTAGGTGTCTCCAAAAACTCGCCTGGGTGAACCGCCTAAGCTCATCTGGGTGATGTGGTGTGACAGTATCTCAAGGCAGACTGAACCTGTATTTTTCCCATGAGGGTTTATTGCATGTCTGCGCTTAAGTTCATGACAAGTTTGGGATTGGGCGTGAGTAGTGCGCTCGTAACGACCATCGCCCTGGCAGCTCCGGCTCCCGTATTTGAGCCCATTCTTGATGAAATCCTGACCGAGAATCCGACCCACCCCCCTTTGCGTCTGCCTGCAACGGTGCCGACCGATGTAGAGCTGTATCCGTCGATCATGCCGGAAGCGGGGATACTTTTCCTCAATACTGAACCTGGCTGTGAGGAAATAGAATGCACCGCACTTGTCGTCATAGCAGAATCAGAAGCACCCCCACTGTGGCCTTTCATCGGTGCGCACCCATCAAAATCGCTAGAGCTGGTAGACGGTGTGCAAGCCCATTTTTGGGAACGGGGAGGAATGGCCTCGCTGCAGTGGCTTCAGGATGATTCGCTTTATAATACTGAGCTATCGTCAAGCGATCTTTTCTCCAGAAGCCGCGATCGCTATGGCGACCTCGATGGCAACTGAACCGCCGTACTCGCCTTAAGGATTAACATCGCGGTCAAGTCTTTCTGCATCATCATCTGCAATGCTTGTGCCCAGACTCTGACTAAGTGTTTCCTGGCCGCTTTGCTGTCTTAATCTAGCAGCGGAGCGGTTGGGAAACGCCTGTAGGGGACATCTGGGTGAGAGAAGCGTACGAAAATTTGAGATTTGAATAGTTGGCAAAGCTCTTGAGGCGAGGAAAGCCGCTCAGGCAACGAGGTTTATGGATGGGAATAGTGGGCATTGCTGAATCGAAGTATGAATCTATCTGAGTTGCCAGTGATCTCGCCCCCTAAATCCCCCTTTCTTGAATGCCCGGAAGGCTATATTCTGGAGGACTTTGAGAGATCTGGCTCCCCCAGAATTGGGGGCTGGGGGGCAAATTCATACCGTAATTCAGCAACGCCGAATAGTGTTATTGGGCGCACAGTTTGCCATCTTCCATGTGCAGATGGCGTTCGGCAATGTCGAGAATGCGGGTGTCGTGGGTGACCAGCAGCACGGTGCAGTGCTGCTGGTGAGCCAGCTGCTGAATCAGGTTCACCACATCGCGTCCGGAGTGGCTATCAAGGGAGGCCGTGGGTTCGTCGGCTAGGACGATCTTCGGTTCGGCGACCAAGGCGCGGGCGATCGCCACCCGTTGTTTTTGGCCCCCGGAGAGCTGATCGGGATATTTATAGCTGTGTTCGCCGAGTCCGACGGCCGACAGCATAGTGTGCGATCGCTCTCGCCGCTCTCGCTGGGAAAGCTTATGCAGCTTCAGCGTCATTTCCACATTTTCTGCCGCCGTCAAACAGTCCAGCAGGTTGTGAGACTGAAAGATAAAACCAATCTGATTGCGCAATTTGACCAACCGCCGCTTCTTCGCACCCTGCAGTTCTTGATCGAGAATCTGCAAGCTCCCTTCCTGAACCGATCGTAGTGCCCCCATCAGCGTGAGCAAGGTGGTTTTGCCGCTGCCGGATGGCCCCGTAAGCAGCACAATTTCGCCCGGATACAGCGCCAGGTTGATGTCGCTCAAGACAGTGCGCCGCAGGTTGCCCTTGCCGAAGGCGTGGTTGAGGTTGTTGATGGTGACGGTGGGGGACATGGGGGTGGATGGGGTATCGGGTCTGTAGGGGCGAGGCATTTTGTGGATAACGCTACTTTCTAAACCAATCAGCTACAGCCAAAATGCCTCGCCCCGGCGGGAGGTTGAATGATTCATCCAAAATCGCCAATTCAAAATCCAACATCAGAACACGTCAGCGGGATCAGCCGATTGCAGGCGGCGGATGGCGATCGCTCCAGACGCACCACACATCACCACAGTCAGCACAAACACTTGCAAGGCAACGGCGCCCTTCATCGCGAGGGGAATTCGGGTCATGGCTGTGAGCACTTGATACAGGCCCAAAGAGGCGGTAAATCCGGGGATGAAGCCTAAAACCGCGAGCAGCATCGCTTCCATCAGCACGACTCTGAGCAGCGCGCCATCGCTGTAGCCCATGGCTTTGAGGGTGGCATATTCAGGCAGGTGGTCGCTGATATCGGTGTAGAGCACCTGATACACAATGACGATGCCCACGACAAACCCAACGGTGCTGCCAAAGCCAAAAATGATGCCTATGGGATCACTCGCGTTGAATCGGTGTTCTTTGGCAATCAGTTCCTCTTGAGTGAGCACTTCGACGGTTTCGGGGAGATGGGCCTGCAGTTGGGCTTGCACAGTGGCGCGATCGCTGCCCGGTTCCAGCGTCAGCACCCCTAAGGTGACTTGCTCCAGACTATGGTTGCCGTACCAACGGGTATACGTCAGGTCACTCATGACCACGGTGCCTTTTTCAATTACGGTGCTGCCCAGACTAAACAACCCCACGACCGTCACCCGCCGACGTGCCATCAGAGTGTGGACGTCTCCGGTAGCAGCCCACTGCTGGGGAATGTCGCCCAGGGAGGGTTGTGAGAGTTCGTCGAAGAGCACAGTCTGGGGCGTGCTCAGACGATCTCGTTGAGCATCCACCCTCGGTAAATCCAGCACCGGTTGAGCCGGATTAAAGGCAATCACCCGCACCTGAGTGCCAAAGACATCGCCTTCTCCGCCAGGCTCAACGGCCGTATCCAGCTGCTCAGGGTTAGTCCAGTTCGCCAGATTCAAATACAGCGGTGCTGCCGTCGCCACGCCTTCCACCGCATTGGCTTGCAACAGGTAGGCCCGTGGCAGGGCAGATGCGAAGCGTAACGTGGGGCTAAAAGAGGACATCAAAAACAGGTCACCCCGCAGGTTTTCATGCAGGGTCGTGGCACCATCGGAGAGCAGGGTTTCGAGGCCCATCATGGTGAACATCAAGATGTTGGCGAAGCTCACGCCGGTCAGCGCTACCGCAAGACGGATCTTTTGGTGAGAAAGCTGCGCCCAGGCGAGCGGTTTAGGCAGTCGTGAGAAGAGGAGTTTGAGCATGATCTCTCTTAGCAACTACAACAAATTCAAGCTGGCCAAGCATCGTCGAGTGATGGCTTGCCTGGCTGGCAGGTCAGCTCCATCTTGAATATCGATGTTGGTGGCAAAGAAATAAACATTGTCATTTTGTTCTAGATAGCCGACATACCAACCTACCTTGCTAGCCACCGCCCAACCCGTTTTTGCGCGTATTGTATAGTCTGGCGTTTGCTCCACAATCATGATGTCTTTAACGATCGCGATCGTGTTTTCGGAGAAAGGTAATTCGTCTTGATATAAGCGCTGTAAAAACTGAATTTGTTCCTGGGGCGTAATGCGAAGTTCTCCGGTCAGCCAGAAAGCATCAATTTCTGTTGCAATGCCAATATTTTGATTGCCATAACCGATATCGGCAATCCATTCTTGCATTCGTTCATAGCCAATGCGGCGGGCTAGCACCTGATAAAACCAGACCGCTGAAGTCTGAAAGGCTAATCGAATATTTAGATCACGATTCCAAGCGGGATAGCTCCGAATAATGCCATCCCAAGTCAGAACAGAGACGTCATTCTCAATGACTTGGGTCTCTAGAGCAATGAGTGAATTAGGAATCTTGAAGGTTGAAGCAGGTAGAAAAGGAGTGGTATTACGTTCAGGATTATGTTCATAGATGAGGTTCTGATTGAGATCAAAAATCAAAATAGAACCCTCAATACCTAAATCTTCAAAGTATTCAGAAAAATCAGTATTGTCATGATCAATTTTCTGAGAAATGCCAGGATTTGAAATTTGAAGATTGCTTTCAGCAAGACCAATTTTTTCAAAAATAAAAATACAGCATCCACTCAGGATTATTAAGCTGATCAGACGAGCTAATTTGTTCATTTTTTGAATCGAGTCTGTGTTTAACTCTATTAATAATGCAAGGATTTTAGACTGATTTCCAACGTCTTGAAGGTAGGAGTACCAACGCGAACCATTGCCTGTCCGCCAGACTGCAAAACAGCCGCTTTAACTGTCTGCCGCCACCTCATCTTTAATAGCGATCGCGACCCGTACCTGCATTCCCGTCAGGGCTGCCACGGCCTCGCTGGCCTCATCATCAAGACGCACTTTGACCGTGACCACGCGGGCATTGACATCCTGGGTGGGGTCGGCGTCTCCTTCACCGAAGCTGGCGGTGCCGATTTGCAACCCAATCTGATCGACTGTGCCCATGAGTTCTTGGGCGGTGCCGCCATATTCGCTGGTGACCGTGACCGATTGGCCGAGGCTAACCTGACGAATGTCGGTTTCATACACTTCTGCCAGCACCATCATCTGGTCAGTTTGAGCCAGCTCCACGATGCCCTCTTGGGTGTTGACCTGTTCACCCACCTGGGTATTGATTTTGAGAATCTGCCCCGCTACGGGTGCCCGCACCATCACGTCATCTAGATCCGCTTGTCGCTGGGCGACCTGCATTTGCGCCTGTTCAAGCTGGGCTTGAGCGCTCGCGCTCACATCGGGTGTGGTCTGTCGCAGTTCGACCAAGCGGGCTTGTGCTTCAACAATTTGCGATCGCACGGTGGTCTCTGTTTCATCCAAGGCCGCTTGCTTCTGGGCCAACTCGGCCTGAGCCGTTTCGTAGTTGCGTTGAGCAATATCCAGCTGCGGGCGGCTTTCGGCCCCTACGGCAGCGAGTTCTCGATATCGCTGATAGTTAACCTCCGCTTCGCGTAAATTTGCTTGGGCTAACTCGATATCTGCCTGTCGCTGTTGGGCTTGAGTGGTGAGTTGAGCTTCTAGCCGGTTGATTTGGGCCTGCTGGGCATCAACCGAAGCCGCCTTGACACTACCCCTCTGAATTTGGCTCAACTCAGCCTGTCGCTGTTTCACCAGGGCATAGGCTGCTTGCAGATCCGCTTGACGACGCTCGGCCCCTTGCAGCACGGCGATGACCTGATCGGCCTCAATGAGATCGCCCTCCGCGACGCGAATCTCATTCACCCGGCTATCAGCCGCATTCGGCACCGACAGCCGAATTACCTCCCCTTCGGGCTCAATGCGTCCCAGCGCCACGATCGAATCCAACTTGACGGCCACGGGCACCGCCTCGGTCTCCTCGATTTGGGAGCCCCAGGGCATCGCGCAGCCCGTTGCAACCAGGGCGACTAACGAGCAACTGATAGTGAAGGAAAGGGATATTCGACGGGGCATGGCGACCACATTCGTGATTAGCAAAGCAGGACCTAGTTCACACTGATGCAGGTGCGATCGCTAACGATCGCGGTCTCAGCACTGTGCACAATGCAGGGCGGCAGATTTGCTGCTGGTTGTCGCGCTGGGGTATCTAAAGACGTTGGCGATGGAGTGACATCGTTGATCATGAACCAAGCAGCAACTAGCCCGACGCCCCCAATCATCAAGATCAACAGGGACGCCTCTGCCAGTAACAGCCAACGCACCCAACGCCAGCGGCGCGTTCTCGCAGGATGTCTGGAAGACAATCGCGCCCATGATAAGTTGAGAGATCTCGAAATATTTTCCATCACCGTAGGCAACCCGACACTTTCACGGTAGAGGGATGGCCTACGGTTGCCCCACCTGCACATGGGTACTTGTCTAGTGGGGAGGCCTCACCCAATCGGGTAGACCCGGCAGCAGGATGTTGCGTCTTGACGCTAACTTAAGTTCAAAAAACTGCCACTTAGAGACTGTTTAGCGCGCTTATCCCAGAGTGCATGGCATCCAGACCTCCTGATCGCCCGCATTCAGGCAATGACCTTGCTAGGCAACTGCCATCATCGGCGGCTACTCAATGGGAGCTGACTCCACCATGGAGTTCGCGACCCGCAGAAACTCATTTTGTGAAATGCCCTCTGCTACTGCCCCCAGTACATACCCCGTCTGATCTTGCTGCCAAGCGACATAACGGATTTCGCCCTCACCATAGTCAACTGTGAGATAGCGCCCCGTAATATTGTTAGACAACGATACCGGGGTCAGATCATCTTCATGTCGCTGCTGCCAGTCGGTCAAGGCAGCAAGATGCATGACGGCAACCCCACCGACCGTCATACAGTCTGGCTGCACGCCGCGATCGCAATCAGGATCAGGCGACAAATACACCACCAGCCCCGTATCGCCGACATCAACCGAAGGGTAGAGTGGCTCTGGCAGATCGGGTACATAGCTCGGTAGCCGCATCTGCAAGTCGTCAGGTAGCTGCCGTTGGATATCCGGCAAGACAGCATCGAACAAGGGCGCGGGTGCCGCCTTTGCCGCAAGTGGGAACAGCAACGTTCCGAACCAAAGGAAATTTTGCAGAGGGAACAGTAAGATACCGAACCAGAGGCAATCGCGCAGTCGTGGTCGCCCAAAAATTCGCTTCATCGGAGCAATCTCCAAAGTCATGACGTGAACGCTCATCACTTTAGGGAGGTCGTTGCCCCCACGGGACTACCTGGAGTCATCTCATAACCATGACTCTAGTCATCACGGCGATCGCCGCAGTCGCCGTATTGTACAAATAGCTGATTTCTATCCTGTTGTTTGCGATGGCCGTATCCGCCTGCTCATCTCAACTGCGCCGTCCCCTCCGCTGGGTGGAATGGTTTCTTTAAGCGGTGAGTTGGATTCAAAATTGGCTCAGTTCTCACCTTGAAACGCAAGCGCCGCCCCTGCTATGGGCCTATCTTTTTGGGGGCGTTTTTTGGGTATTTAGTCTGAGCTTTCCGATCACGCGATCGCTCTCGCAGCGGCGCGTCTACGTCTTCCTAGAGCTCGGTTTAATTCTCGTAGCCTTCGCTTGGGAAGTGTGGTTTGAGCTGTTGCTCTACTTTGTTTTGGTGAAGAGCTGCTTCCTGCTGCCTCGGCGCGAAGTCATCCTCGCTACGCTACTGGCTGGTACTGCTGAGATCGCCATTATCGCTCAGTGGATTCCTCACCGGATCGACGATATTGTGGCCCAGATTCAGGCCGGACAAATTGAATCAATCTACAACTTTCAAGTCATTCTCTTTAGCAATATCGTGAGTTACTTGGGAATCAGCTTTTTCGCGGTTTGCTTTGGGTTCATCATGGTGGCCGAACGCCAGAGTCGGTTGCGTGCTGAGGCCCTTTCTCAACAAGTAGAAGCCCAGGCCGTTGCGCTAGAACGCACCCGCATTGCGCGCGATATCCATGATGGTTTGGGCCATTCCCTTACCACCCTCAGCGTCCAGCTCGAACTGATCCAGCGGCTCACCCAACAAGAGCCCGTCGCGGCGGCGGGGGCTTTAGCCACGGCGCAACAGCTCACGTATCAGTGTTTGCAAGATGTGCGGCTGTCGGTACAAACCATGCGACGACGCAATTTTGATCTCAATCAGGCGATCCGCGAGCTGATCGACCAAATTCACGCCCTCCATCCGCTCAAGATCGATTACCAGCTTCAGTTCCCGGTGCTGTCGCCCCAAGTTGCTCATCAGCTCTACTGCATCTTGCAGGAGGGGCTAACCAATCTTCAAAAACACGCCCAGGCCCATCAGGTGCATTTGCGAGGGTACGCCACGAGCACAGATATTTGGCTAGAGCTGCAAGATGATGGCGTGGGGTTTGACTCGGATGGCGTGTTGCCAGGGTTTGGGTTGCGAGGTATGCAAGAGCGCACCCAACTCCTCAAGGGGCAGCTCAAGGTGCAGAGCCAAATCGGCAAAGGAACCTTTATTCAGGTGTGTATTCCCCGATGATTCGTCTGATGTTGGCTGATGATCAAGCGATGTTCCGTCAGGGGCTGGCGCGTCTTCTGAGCTTAGAGCCGGATATGGAGGTCTTGGCCGAGGCGATGGATGGTCGAGCGGCGATCGCCTTGGCCGAGCAACATCAGCCCGATGTCATTTTGATGGATATGCGCATGCCGCAGGTCGATGGGGTGGCAGCCACGCACGAGATTCATCAACGGTTCCCCTGGATTCGCATTCTCGTGCTGTCTACCTTTGACGAAGATGACTACATTCAAGAATCTCTCAGGGCGGGGGCGTTAGGCTATTTGCTCAAAAGTACGCCTTCGCCCCAGTTGGCGGCAGCCATTCGCACGGTTTACCAAGGCTACGGCCACCTCGGCCCCACCATTGCGCCGAAGGTGTTTACTCAGCATCGCCGCACTTCTACCGCCGCCGACTATCAGCATCTATTTACCCATCGCGAGCTCGACATTCTGCACCTGCTGCGGCAGGGTCACACGAATCGCGAGATGGCCACGGCCCTACATCTGAGCATTGGCACCGTCAAAAACCACTTGACCCGCATCCTCTCGCAGTTGGGGGTACGAGATCGCACCCAAGCAGCCCTGTGGGCACATGAGCACCTCCCGCCTTCCCATCCCTCAGCCGATGCTGACTACTCATGACGCTGGTCATGGCGATCGATGACGTCAGTACCGGACTGCTCAACACTCACCTTCGTATGATGACTCCGTTACATCAGTTAGCAGACCCCTTTCCCGTTGCTGTGGTCGGGCTAATTGATGGCTAGTAGACCCTCAAAAAGGAAAGCGGATCATGCGAATCTTATCCATCTCGCTAGCGCTCGGGATGAGTAGTCTGGGCCTGTTAAGTGCCAACCAGTCTCCTGCCAGGGCGCTGCGATTACGGGATTGTCCGGGGGTGACTTGGGAGAGCCAATTTAGTGATTGCAAGATGGTGGACTTTCATGCAGCTCCACCGGATGAGGCCGTCTTTGAGGTGAGCTTGAGGCAGTCATTGTCCGTGACGATCGCCCAATATCAAACGGACTTTGTGATCGCCCATGCACTACCGCAGCGGGCTGGTTTACTCGCTCTGCAATACGACCCGGACAGTATGCCGACCTGGAACTGGGCCAGTGTGCCGGAGAGTCAAGCACCGTAGCCATCGTGAGGGCGGCAATTGACAGCAGTCGGCTCTCCCCCAACTGGGTGCACCATTTAGCAGGATGTTCATACTCAAGCCTTAGCAATAGGCTGGGTCAGGACGGTAAATCTACCATTTTGGTGATCGCTCCCTAGTCCAGTTCAACTGTGTGCTAGCGGGTGATATCTAACGGCAGAATTTCACCCTGAATGCTCTCACCCGAAATAGTCAGGCGACCAACGGCGATCGGTAGTTTAAACCGCCTGGGTCCAGCACTCCCCGGATTGATGTAGAGCGTCCCGTCTTTTTCTTCAATTTTTGGTTGGTGGGAGTGACCTGATACCACGACCCGGAAGCCTGCTGCTTGCGGGTCTAGATCGAGCGCTTTCAGGTTGTGGAGCACGTAGATCAGCATGTCGTTAGCCTGCACGACTTGCGTCTCGGGGAACTCGTCGGCCCATGCTGCTTGATCGATGTTGCCGCGAATTGCTTTCACGGGGGCGATCTCTGCCAGCTGTTCAATGACTTCCACGCGACCGATATCACCGGCATGGATGATCAGATCGCTCCCTTGCAATGCCGAAACGGCTTCGGGTCGCAGCAATCCGTGGGTATCGGAAATCACCCCGATGGTTTGATTCATATCGGCTAGCCCCCGCCAAAGCACTCTAGAACTGAAATCTCACAGGTCGGAAAAGCGTGGAGCTGAATGGCTTGCTCTCTGAGGATGAGCTGACGTTGGTAGCCGTCAGGACTGGGATCTCTAAAAACGTGCAGCTGCTGGGCAGGAACGTTGAGCACCCAGTAATCGAGAATGCCTGCAGTTGCATAGAGGTTGGCTTTGCTACCCAGATCGCGTTCTACCGTCGTATCGGACACTTCAATAATCAGATAGACGTCGGCTGGGGTCGGGTGATGACTGGCGTAAAAGTCATCCCGAGGGCGGACCACGGCAATATCCGGCTCGGGTTCTGAATAGTCGTCAAGCCGGATGGGATCTTGCAATCGCACCAGCACCTGCTCACCCAAGCGGCGTTCGAGCAACTTTTCGATTCGCTTGCAGAGAGCACTATGGGCTGGGCCTTTGGGCATTTTTTGAATAATTTGTCCGGCAAGCAGCTCCACCTGCTCATCCCCACCTAAAATACCGACTTCTGCCATGCGGTGGTAGTCAGTGGTGGAAATAAGACGGAGCTGAGTTGGCGATGGCGGTATGGCGATCACAGTCGTAATGGCAAAATTTGCTTGGCTTAAATTATAGCGATGGGGGCGATCGCAGTTTTGACCCTCTGTGGTGTACGGAGTGCGATCGCTAAGTGTGAAGTGTGATCGTGATTTCTAACGTCAGGGTTCACCGGGCCGCGGCAAACGACATTGATTTCAGGAGCCGCGCGGCCCGCGGCTCCGTGTGCAACCCATTGTTATCAGGGCAATTGAGTCACCAAGAAGGCTCCAATCTTGATCCGGCAGTCATGCACAATCGAAACTTCCATCGGGTTCGGGCACAGGCAAAATGACCTATCAGCAAAAAGCCCAGCTGAAACCAGTTGCCTTTTCGGACACATCCCAAAGCTTGGCTATCACATGCTTGTCAACGGCATACGGTTCCAATGTGCCCTTACCGACCGAACCGACCATTTCCATGCGGCCAGTGGGCCCATAAAAGGCACGCTGTTCCAGCCCATCTTCGGTGGCACACATGACTTCTGGATAGGCACCTTTCTCGGCGGTTTGAACCATTGGCGACTTGGACATGAGCCACCACATCATTCGTGTACCAATACCGCCGCTGGTGCTGATTAACGAAGTCGCTGATGATCCGGGGTGGCAGACAAAGACTTTGACATTCTTGTTTGCTTCTTTGACCTTGTCTTGCAGCTCATAGGCAAACATCATCTGTGCCAGTTTGCTGTGACAGTAGGTGCGATTCTGGTGATAATTCTTGTCCCAGTTCATATCGTCGAACTGGATCGTTTTGAGCCCCATCTTGTAGCCAAGGCTTGCAACGACCACGATCCGGCCCTTGGATTCTTCGATGCGATCAAAGAGCATTCCGCATAAGACGAAATGGCCATAGTGGTTTGTACCCAGCTGGCTTTCAAATCCGTCCACCGTGCGTTTCTGTGTCGGCACTTGTGCGATAGCCGCGTTGCAAATCAAGGCGTCGATCTGGGGAACGGTTTTTAGAACTTGTTCTGCTGCTTCGCGCACGCTTGAAAGATCGGCAAGGTCCATACGAACAAAGTTGAC
Organism: Leptolyngbyaceae cyanobacterium; assembly: GCA_050042805.1. Lineage (GTDB taxonomy): Bacteria > Cyanobacteriota > Cyanobacteriia > Phormidesmidales > Phormidesmidaceae > Halomicronema. The sequence continues at coordinate 2,650 of JBHJJI010000118.1, read as the reverse complement.
GTCGGCATCCGCGCCAAACTCTTGCTTCAACGTCTCAACGGCTGCAGTTGACTTTTCAGGATTGCGGTTGAGCATCACTACTTTTGCGCTTTTCGCTAATAGGATGCGTGATGCTTCGAACCCTGCACCAGCGTTCCCACCAGTGATGACGAAGGTCTTACCCGCAAGAGAGCCAATTTGGTCTGGAGTCCAGCCGTTGGGTTCAAAAGTTCTATCTACCATTCCAAGTATCGCAAAAAGTCTGGTGCCTGGTTGCGCTGATTGGGCTGACTTGTTTCAGCAAGAATCTCGTAAGCCCCGATAACTATATATATTCAGCGTCAAATCTGGTGGATAAGATCTGCATTTCTGGATCTTATCCGTCATTTTTGGGTGATAGTACCGCTATTTACAGAAGTTATATACAATTTTTGACGCATAACTCCGGGGAATCGGGGTGTTATCCACTACTTTTGACCGTTAAGCATGGTGAACAGGGTGCGTATGCGTCACTTTTGACAGATAAGCACCCATCTAGGGAAGTTGTATCCATTTACCATGGCACCACCCCAACCACCTCGCCTGCTGGCGTTGCTGATTCAAGATATGAACTCATGACTGAATCCCTCAGAAGCCCGTTCAGGATGTTGCAGAATCACACACCCATCCAGCAACGCCCTCCGGTGGAAACATCCAAGTGGTAACTGAGGTAGGTGCTTAATCGACCAGGCCGCGACGAACAGTAGTAATAGCCGCTTGGACGCGATGGTCAAAGACCGGCCCAGCGGGCCATCGCTCACCACTAGCTTATTCATAATCCCCTTCACATAGGTCTTGACCGTGTTGGGGCTGAGGTAGAGTTTTTGGCCGATTTCAGTGTTGCTCAAGCCTTCGACAATGAGTTCCAGAACTTCGTGTTCGCGATCGCTCAGCTCATTGAAATAGGCCATGAACATTCAGCGGGGAGGGACACCTCCAGGTTTCCGAATCACTCGGGCGAGTTATGACGAGCGGAGTTTTGCCGCATCGTGAGGTGCAATCTTCTCATGATGGCTGCCCAGACGACTCAGCCTCTCATGGAAACACTATTGCGACGAAACCTGAGCCTCGATCGTGGCAGCAGTATCGGAGTCACCGTGCTGGGTTTTGACCCACTTTAACCGTTTAGGCCGAACTGCCATGCGGCTAGTGACGGCCGCGACGATGACAAACCAGTGGGTCATATAAATCATGCCGCGTCCGGTTTGTACCCAGAGGGAAAAAGCCGAGGCCTTTTGCGTTTTCCTGAGCCCCTGGGCCATGCTCACCGTCGCGAACAACACCGCCACACTCGACAGCGGCATTAGCATGGGCAAGCGGTTGCGGGCTAGCGCTAGGGCAAAATCGGGGAAGGCGGCGGTGGGCAGACCGTACTGAATGAGCCAAAAAACGACGAGATCAAAGGCTTTGCTCCAGCCCAAGCGTTTTGGGGTAATCAGTTGCCAATAGTCGAGGTATCGCTGGTAGCCGCCCTCGGCCCACCGATTGCGCTGGTGCCATAGGGGCAGGGCTTTGACAACGCCCTCTTCCCAAGCGGTGGGGGTCATGAATAAGGGCACATCCCAACCATTAACGTGCAGCTTGAGGGTGAGGTCGAGGTCATCGGTGATGGTTTCTTCATTCCACCCGCCACACTGTTCCAACGCTGCCCGGCGCACAAATTGACCGTTGCCGCGCAGCTCACCAATGCCATTTACGGTGACGCGCTGGAGCTGACAGTAGGCATCAAAGGCCATTTCAGCCACTTGACTGCGGGTCCAAAAGTTATCGGTGCTGTTGGCGATCGCCTTACGCAGTTGCACCGCCCCGACCTGGTCTTGCTCAAACATCGGCACCACCTGCCGTAGACAGTCGGCAGAAATTTGCGCATCGGCATCAAACACCAGCAAAATTGATCCAGCCGTAGTGGGCCAAACCTGATTCAGGGCACCAGACTTACCGCCCGTCGCCGTTTGGTCGCGATGGACGACCTGTAAATTGGGATGCTGCTGAGCCACCTGATCCATCAGTTGGCTAGTGCCATCGGTGCTGTGATCATCAATGAGCCAGACGTCAAAGCGCTCAGCGGGGTAATCAATGGCCATCAGGGAGTTGGCCAACCGTTGGATGACGCTGACTTCATTTTTGGCCGCCACCAAAATCGACACGTAGGGCCAGTTGGTCAGATCGATCGTGGCCTGTTCTTCAACTGCCGTATCGTGCCAGCTGGGCAATGCTTCCGGTCGTCGCTGGGGCCGGGCCAGCAACAGCCGCAAAAGATGCGCCCCCATCATGGCCGCTAGACCATAAACTACCCACAGCCCCCTAGCCAATAGGTCTAACGCTGCAGTACAGGACCAGATGCTCGCCAGCGCGATCGCGGCTTTCAGTCGTCGCCGCTCATACCGATGGAAATCGTCAGCCGCTAGGGGTAATAAATCAACCGAGTCTGTCTTGTCCCCATTGAACATCCGCTTACCACCTCGCCTCTTGCTGCCGGTTTTGATATCTCTACGATCGTTGCTTTAGCTGGCGACTTTGTTGATGGCTCAGCAATGAACCTGGGTATCCTCAAAGCACTGCAGCAAACCCATCAGCGCTTGCCGATGGCCGGGTTAGAGCCTGTCCCTAAAGGGTTCCCTAGCGGTCACCT
>JBHJJI010000117.1:0-8050 GCA_050042805.1 Leptolyngbyaceae cyanobacterium | reverse complement strand
CACTAAAGCTTTCATCCAGGGTTTCGATGGCCGCATCATAAGGCTCTAAATAACGAGGCTGGTTGGTATATATAAATCCCCGCTGACCAGTTTCTGCATCAACAAGAGTCTTTTCGAGTCCTCGTAGCTCAGCGATAACCTCATAGGTGTGGGCTACCCATCTGTTTGATTCACTGAGTGTTCGGGTGGTGAACTGAGCCGTCACCGTAGCAATGCCGGTGAGGACAACGACGATGCCAAATCCCCTCAGGACTAACTGGTTGATCTTGACGCCTTGATGAGTGGTGCTGGATTTCATGAGTTCTGACTAGGTAAGAGGTGATATTACGCGCATCGGGTCTGACGCAATCGACAGGAAGGATTTTGGGAGGGCGGGGGCCGATCGCCTCAGCCGTTCCTCCAGTAGACAGTGTGCCCATCAAGCGCGACGGGATGTGAGGCTTTGACCTCGTTATGCGGTTTTCTGAGGCTGTGATAGTCCGCCGTGCTTCCAACGACGGACTAGAGTAGTGGACTGAGTGGTGTCCCGTGCTGTGCGCTGAAGGATGATTTTCTCCATCTGGGTCCGCTACGGCGAGCTGTTTTGGCAGCGACTGTTCCGGCCCTTCTCCTCAATGTGATGGTGTCTAAGATGACCAATATCGGCATCACTCAGCAGCGCTGGCGGCGGTGCAGAGCTATCTTCGTCATACCGCTGGCGGCGACTGATGACATTTCCTTCATTCGATGTATCAAGGTTTGACTGGGTGCGAGAGACCACCCCATTAGGCACTCACTTTGAAACAAGCAATTTCCTGCTGTAGCCCTTGCACTACCTGGTTTAGACTAGCGATCGCGCGGGAGTTTTCCTGCATTGACTGGGCCGTCTGTTGGGACGTGTCGTTGAGCTGCCCCATCGCCGCACTAATTTGCTGGGCGCCCTCGGATTGGGCTTCGGTGCTCTGGTTAATGGCCGTAAACTGCGGGTCAAGCGCCGTCACCTGCTCAATGACCTGCGTGATTTGCTGCGTGATGCCTTGAATACTGCCCAGGCCCAGATTCACCTCTTGGCTGAACTTATCTACTTCCATGACACCAGACGCGACAGTGGACTGCATATCTTTCACCATGCCTTCGATTTCTAGTGTGGCGACCGCCGTTTGATCTGCTAGCCGGCGAATTTCCCGCGCCACGACGCCAAAGCCCGCCCCATACTCACCCGCCTTTTCGGCTTCGATCGCGGCATTCAGTGACAGGAGGTTGGTCTGATCGGCCACTTTGGTGATGGTGCTGATGACGCTGTTAATCGTGTTAGCGCGATTGCTAATCAGACCCAGGCGATTGCTAATACTGTCAGTGGCGGTCGCGAGCTGACGCACCGCCTGTTCCATCTGGTTCAGTTCCTGCTGACTTTGGCTAGCAGTGGTGGCAGTTGTACTGACGCGATCGGCCACCTGCTCGACCTGATGCGACAGCTCTTCCGAGGTGGCGGCAATCTGCTGCGTCGTGGCGTTGATCTCATGGGTCGAGGCCACTTGCTCCGACAGCGTCGCCTCAAGCTGATGACTGGCAGACGCTAGCTGGGTAGTGGAAGAGGTCACCTGGATGCCCGATGCCTGAATCTGCCCGATCAGCTGACTCAGGCGCTCAGCCATGGTGTCAAAGGCTCTGAGTAACCGGTTGAGGTCATCCTGGCGCTCACCCAGCTCAAGTCGGGTTGTCAAGTCACCAGCCGATATTTTTTCGGCGATCGCCATGCCTGCCACGATGCGATTCTGCGTCTGGGCCGCTAGCTGCATCTGCTTCAAAATCAGCAGTGTGGCCGCGCCAATCACCCCCACCATGAGGAGATATAACGGCAGCAGCTGGGAAAAAATCCGTCGCGAGAGGGCTCTCAGCGCCTCGGGCGAGACAAAAGACACAATTTCCCAGCGGTAAGATGACCCGTCTGGTTGGCTAATGCCCTGCACCGCTTGGTTCGTCATCTGCTGAATCATCTCTAGCGGCTCAATGGCGGCAAAGATAAATAACCCCTCTGCCGTTTCCATTTGGCCCGTGCCATCGGCCTGCATCATCTGCCACACTTCGGGGTAGCGTTGGGCAAAGGTCTGGTCTTGTCGATCGTCAAACATGAACCCCCATTCCTCATCGGGCGTTGGGCCTTTAAGCCAGTAGCCTGAGGCGTTCAGCAGCATGAACTGGCCGGCAGCCCCGTCCACGTTGAGATCAAGACGATCAAGCAGGTTCTGACCTAAAAAATTGAGCACAACCAGTCCAGTGCGGCGCTCCTGCTGATCAAACACGGGAGCGGCAAATCGAATCACGGGGAGGTACGGTTCCTGAACCTTGCCCTGTTCCACATTGAGGTCAAACGGCGACATAAAAATCTCACCTTGACCTAGCGGAAACGCTTCTTCAAAGTAGTAGCGATCGCCCTTATTTTGCAGCTCACTATCCGGTACGATTTCAGGATTGTTTTGCTCTGGATCAAAGTCGACACGAATCACTTCCTGCCCCTGTCGATCCAGAAAGCGCACCTGACCATAGAGCTGTTTTTGACTCGAAAATAAGAAGTAATCAGTGATGAGCTTTTGCCGTAGCCCATCCGCTGCTAACCCATTGTCAGCCTCAGAAGGATCAAGTAAACCGCTACCTAGAACCTGCAAATCCCCTTGATTGGCCAAAATCATGAGATCAGCCACAACTTCTTGAAATCGTTGAGTCGCTAGGTTTTTTTGGACCTCGACTTTGTTGACTTCCCGACTGACTAAACGGTCTTTTGCTGCTGCCACTTGGGCTCGATAAATCAGGAAGAACAAGCCACTCGTCGCTAGCAACAGAGGCACAAAGATGGCCAGGCCACGCACAATTAGCGGCTGCGATTTGATGAACTTCAACATAAGTGAATTCTCAAACAAATATAACTAAACGATGAAGAGAGGGGCTCTCCTTGACTTGGTGTAGAACAAGGCTAGATGAAAGCTTGAAATCCTTGATTTTGCACCTAGTGCGGCATAATCTCACACGAACGCAGGGAGAGCCAAGAGAGGCCTGTCGTACTAGACAAACGATCCGGTACCCAATACGGTTCCCAGCAATTACATCGCGGTAACAGATCATCGTCGGCCCAAGCTAGTTATCGTCAGTCAGCCGCTGTACGCGCTGACGGAGTCGCTCGGCGGCGGCAAGCTGGCCTTGATCTTCATACAGCAGGGCTAAATACAACAGGGCTTCAACGCAGGCCGGATCGAGGTAAATGGCTTTACGGAAAGCCTGCATCGCTGCATTATCGATTCCCTGAGCTTGATAAATTTCACCCAGTAGTTGGTAGGCAGCGGCGCTGGTCGGATGAGCATGCAGGTAACGATCGCACTGGGTCGCAGCGATCGGCAGTTCGCCCCGATCGGCCATGCCCCGAATATCACTCAGGGAAATTTGGGCAGCAGGTTGGGGAAGTCGGGATGGCCTGATGGCTGACGGTAATGTCGGGTTGATGGGTGGCGTGACGGGTATCAATTTAGCGACGTCAGTCATGGTCTTTGCGGCCATGGGCAAACCTGGTCGCAATGGCAGATCTAGTGTGAGTACGGTGTTTGCAGCAGTTGCCTCATCACTCTGAGCCGATCGTGAGGCTACGCGGCGATAGACAAATGCCTGGGGGTAGCGAATGGATTCAAACTGATCGGGATGAATCTGATTAGTTTCGGCATAGCCCAAAAACAACAATCCGTTCGGTTTCAGCAGTCGATGTAAGGTGTGCATGGCCCGAGCGCGGGCGACCTGATGAATGTAAATCAGTAAGTTGCGGCAAAACACGACATCATAGGGCTGGGTTTGGTAAAGACACATCGGATCGGCCAGATTGCCTGGCCGGAACTGCACCGGCGATCGCACGCGATCGATCAGTTGGTATCGCTCACCCTCCCGTTGAAAATAGCGATCAACAATGGTATCGAGCGATGCGGTCACCGACTGTCCCGGGCGAAAGGAATAGGCCCCGAACATGCCGCGGCGGGCCTGAGCCAGTGCGGCTTCACTGATATCTAAGGCATCCACCTGAAATTGCTCAGCAGACAATCCCGCTTCCAATAGCGTCATGGCGATCGAGTAAGGTTCTTCGCCGGTCGAGCAGGGTAGGCTCAACAGCCGCAGAGGGGCCTCATCCGCCTGTCGTCCGGTTTGACTCGCCCAGCGCTTGAGAAAAGCAAACGATTCAGGATTGCGGAAAAAGCTAGTTTCGGGTACCACAATCGCTTCGATCAGGGCCGCGATCGCGGCCTGAGATCCCTGTAAATGCTGCCAATACGCCTCAACATTACGGTATCCTGCTGCTTGCATGGCCTGCGCTATGGCGCGCTGTACTCCGGCTGACCCAATTGAGGTTTCGTTCAGGCCAATCAGTTGGTTGAGCAAAGCCGCAATGTTGCCCCCAGCGTCAGTCTGCTCAAAACGACCATTCATCGTCAGAACCTCACTCTAAGATGCCGTTGTGGCTTGAGCGATCAGCGCATCGTACGCTGGCTGAGATAGGAGGCTATAAATCTGCAATTGTTGAATAATGTCTTGCTGAGACACCAGCATTTCGCTCAGATACGGACTTTGGCAAAAATCAACGCGCTCGGCAATCTTCTCAACCTGATGCGATTCCAGCATTTCTGTTGCCTGCTCCGCCAGCAGCCCTAGCAACCGTGTGGGTTCATCGGGTGCCCCCTGATTAACGAGAACAATGCGCGTACTCAATAAGGCTGAGCTAGTAGCTCCCCGCAAAAGCTGATTGAGGTCAAGCACGGGCACGACCTGGCCCTGATAGCTAAACACGCCTGCGACCGCTGGGGAACTGCCAGGAAGGGGCTGCAAATTCACCCGAGGAAGCACGGTTACAATTGCTGGCGTCGCAATTGCATAACGGTTGTCTCCCAACCGAAAAACCAGCATGAGCATATCGATTTAGGTCTCTTGCAAAGAAGCATGTGCGCTTAACTTACCCAAGAAGCAAACAGTAATCAGCGATTTGAGCGCCACTAGGACTTGAGGTTGAGCTTGCACATCATTTGCCAGCGCTATACAGACTGCATCAGCGGTAGCAAAGGCACATGTCATAGCGATTCGTTACCCGAATGCTCGGCCACATTACTCCAGGAGAAGAGCTGAGGCAGGTCCGATGACCGGCTGCACGTGAGCCGCATTACCAGTCCTTAGGAGATATCAGTGCCGTCCTCAGTTTTCTCAGGCAGCGATTAAGGAGCGCTTATTTTCGCGTCAGGAAGAGCTCAGGGACGCGCCTCACTATAGAACTCAAGATGATTAAGTCGCTTCAGCGACGAAGGAGTTCAAACCATGAAACGCATTGCCCTTGCTTTAACGGCCCTGACCGCTGTGACCCTCGCCATTGCCCCTGCCAGCTACGCTGCGCTTGACTTCGACGAACTGCGTCAAGAAAACCTCGACAAAGACGCCGTCAACTTCGACGAGCTGCGTCGCGAAAATCTCGATAAAGATGCCGTTTACGAAATTGAGGTTAAAGCGATCGACTTTGACGAGCTGCGCCGCGAGAACCTGGACAAAGACGCGGTCGATTTTGACGAACTGCGCCGCGAAAACCTTGACAAGGATGCTGTCGTGGAAGTTTACGTCAAAGGCATTGACTTCGATGAGCTGCGTCGTGAGAACTTAGACAAAGACGCCACCGACTTCGAAGAGCAACGCCGCATCCTCGACAAATAATCGGATGCTCTCGGTCTCTAGCCGTTTCCGTCCTTACACTTTTAGCCTTCTCAACAACACGATTGGGAGTTTGCGGAGGCTAAAAGGTGTTTATCTTGGGCCCAGACCTCAGCAGCGGCGGGCTAAGCTTACTCCCGATCGCGTGCAGATTTTCTCCAGAGGCGCAATCTGAAGTTGTTTAGCCATAGCCAGTTAGGAAAACTCTCCTTATTCTGACTTTGCTCACGGAGCTGATATCAGCTGGGTAAGGAGTTGCTCGCAAATAGCGTCCTTGATCGCAGGCAGTCGGCAAAGCCAAACCCCGATCGAAAATTGCCTGTGCTGCGGATGTTGTTTAAGCAGAGATCCCTTGACTCCCAAAAGGCTTGACGCTAACGAGGCAGAACGAACAACCGTCCGCCCCACCTCGACAACTAGGATGTAGTGATAACGCCTTGCTGTTATTCGGCAGCTTGCACACGGACAAGGGCTTCAGCCAAAAAGTCGGCAGGCACCGCGCCCGGAATCAGCACGTCATCCATGATGAACGTCGGTGTACTGCTGAGTTGCAGTTCTTGGGCGAGGGCCAAATCGCGAGCGACGGCTTTTTTAGCGTCTTCACTGGCGCGATCGTTGTTGAATTGGTCAAGGTCTAAGTCTAAATCTCGAGCAATCCTCAAGTAGAGTCCCTCGCCGAGATTCATCTGGTTCTCAAAGAGAGCCTCGTGGTAGGGCCAAAATTGATCCTGTTGTCCGGCGGCCCAAGCAGCTAAAGCAGCGGGCAGAGCCTCAGGATGAATATTGGTTAGGGGAAAGTTTTTTAATACAAAGAGCACATCGTCGTCGTGCTCGGCGAGAAATTCATCAACATGTCCAGTTGCCTGGTTACAGAAACCGCACTGATAGTCAGAAAATTTCAGCAGTACAACCGAAGCATCAGGATTGCCCAGCGTCGGAGAATCGCCCACCAAAATCTCTCGATTCAGGTCATCGACCACTTCAGTGACTAAGACTTGATGGTCTTCCTGGTTGGCCGGGGGGGCGGCCACAGGAGCAGTCGTTGGGGCAGGTGCTTCTGCGTCTAAAGGGGCCGTTGAGTTGCCACCTAGAGAAGTCGTCAATGAAATCAGAAGGGCTATACCAACGGCACCAAAGAAGCCGATGCCCAACCATAGTGGCCTGTTTGTGGCTCTGACTTTAGCGGAACTGGAAGCGGGTTCTGGTGAAGCCTGGGGGGAAGAATCACTCATAACTGATCACAAGGTGACTAGACATAATGTGGTTAACCTATCTCAACAATCTGAGGAAAATCTGAGAATATCCTGAGAAGGCATCGGTAGTCGAGACCATCCCTTCGCGTCACCCTGGCTGGGCGCGGCCTCACGGCAGAACTTCCCGGCAGGTTCAAGAACAGGGCTGGCATGTTGAGCGCACCGCCCTAACGCATCTTCCTCAGAACCGACAATTTTCTGTCCGGTTTGGCAGTGTCAAACCCCAGGGTTCGGAACGCGATTGCTGAACCATTGCCGAGGTGCGGGCTCTCGGCAGCCGCCTATCGTGCCATTGCTCAAGGGGTGCCGATTGAGCACATCCCGCAGACTTTAAGGAAATTAGGGCACTTTGAGTGAAGCAATCAATTAATACCGATTCTCTGAACTATCGCGCTGGCCACTTTGCTGAGGACACCTAGCAGCGCTCTGATCCTGAGTGCATCAGCATAGTGGCTCCGCAGTCTTGTCCTCACTGGGCTGGCGACGGCGATAAGACGACAAATCTGGCTCTCCTGCCCCTGGGCTCTCCGGCGGTGCCAAAATGACAGCGGGAGTCCGATCACTGAGAACGGGTATTACTTGGCTGCTTGTGAACGTTTGGCATGAGGTTAGGTATGGCGTGGCGTTGGTTTTGCTTTACCGGTTTAGGACTGTTGACAGTCATCATGAGCGGGTCTGGAGCGGCCCCTGGACTCACTCAACAGTTGCATGAAGTGACGCTAGCACCCTTGACCCTCAGCGAATCAGGGGTGGGGGCGGCAGCCTACGTGCCCGATGCAATTGCCACCTCCTCAAGACCGGTCGACGGGCCGCGGCGAGCCGTGGTGAATGAGGACGATCGCACACCCGTATTAACGGCCAGTTATCCTTGGTCGGCAATCGGGCGGGTTGATTGGGTCGCGCCCGACGGCGTCACCGTGCTAGGAGCTTGTACAGGCACCTTGATTGGATCGCAGCTAGTGCTCACCAATGCCCATTGTTTAATCGACCCTGAGAGCGATCGCCCCACCACCCACACGATCACCTTTCGCCCCAATGTGGTTCAAGGGGAGGCTGATGCCGTAGCGACGGTCATCGCTTACGAATATGGCAGCAGC
>JBHJJI010000116.1:0-10486 GCA_050042805.1 Leptolyngbyaceae cyanobacterium | reverse complement strand
AAAGCGCTCCCACCCAATCAAACTATTGAAATAGTCCTGAAAGGAGCCAACATTGGTGCGGGGTTGCCCCAACCAAAAGGCGGGTTCGACGACGGCCACCACTCCGTACTCTTTCATCACGAGATAGTCGTAGGTGGTGCGAGAGGTCATATGGACGTGCGGGTCGATGACCATCATGTTGTTGGGCTGCATGGTGTTCTCAGATAAATATTTGTTAGAAACCAGGGAAAAATTGAGCGCTCAATTCGGCGATCAAGGCTTAGGAGCTGCAGTAATTTAGGGATGAGTGATACTCAAACGCTCCCAGGTGAGTTGGCCATTAGCGACTTGTTGCTGCAGTGTCGGCACCCGTGCCAACAGGGCGCGGGCTGCGGCTGAGGGCGCACTAGCGCAGGCTAATGCTGCTGCTTGTTGTTCGTGGGGCATATCACTGCTGAGGGCACGCTCTAAATCAGCGACCAAGGAGCCTTCGGCAAACAAGCCCAGAGGTCTCCATAACTGCGGATTCACGGATCGCCCGGCGGCCCATCGTTCATGAGCATAATCCGACAGCATTCGTGCCAGCTTGGCGTTAGCGCGCGCCTCTAGCCTCTGAATTTGGCTCAGACGACTGTCCACAAACAGCGCTTTGAGCACCATTTGATTCCAGGCTGCTTCGTCGAAGTAATCGGCAGGATAGGGATTGTTCAGGGCGATCGCGTTGAAAGCGGCGGTAATATTGGTTCGCAATCCATCAATGGCGCGGGCCCGAAATCGCTCGGGATAGGCTAGCAGCGGCAAGCTCTGATATAGGGCGACTTGCTCGGCAACGTCAGCAGCTGAGAGGAGTTCCTCCATGGCAGCAACGTAGCGATCGCAATCCTCGCTAGGAAAACTGAGTAATAGTAAAGTTCGGACGGCTTGGTCGGTACTCCAACCGCCGGGCATCCATCCCGCCCGCAACGTTTGGGCCGTCTGTAATTGCGGTTCAGTTAAGGCTAAATCAACCTTCCCAACCCGTCGCGATGCAGCACTAAATCGAGTGAAGAGAAATCGCTCTGAAGCCGCTTCAGAAAGTTGCTGACGACTCTGGTCAAGCCAATCTAGAGCGGATTCGGACAGCCGCTGCGATAGCCAAGTCTGCAATGCTTGAATAATCTGCTGGACAGAATAAGATGCATTAGATGCAGTAGATAAATGCTGAATACTGGCAACCATGATTTCTGAATATTGTGCCTGGCCATTTTTAGGCAGCAACAATCATTAGCCTTGAAAATCTTTAATAAAATGCTGTTCCCCTCAAGCAAACACCTGATTGAAGGAACAGCAATGCGAATTAAAAGGCTTTGATGCTACAAAAGCTAGCCTCGGTCGACTGGATTCATTGTGGTCGTCGTTGCTATGAGGTTTCAAGAATAATGTTCTAGCCTCACAAAAACTTTAATCAATTCCTCCTGGAAACTACGCAATTTGAAGATACTGTTTTGCCTGCTTTGACGACTCAATATGAAAGCTACGTAAATCTCAATCATTATTCTATTGACGGTGCCCTTAGCCCTCTGGGGTGCCTTGATTTCATTGTTCTGCACGACATGAACAATGAGGTTTATGGGCCGGTGGTGATGCTGATGGATATCTCCCGCAAAAACGCCCAGCATGGCGGCAGCGATAACGCTGTTTACCCCCATTGCTCTTACGGTTTTTGACGATAGCCAAGGGGTGCAGTCGGGGCAACGCAGCGGCGGGGACTGCGATCGCGGTTTTCTCAGGGACGGTGGTTTGAGGGCGCGATCGATTCCACTTGGCTGCCTGGCCTCAAATAAACACAAAATTTGAGGCGAGATTGACGGTCGTCGTATCTTGAACAACACCGATCAGCTGGTTTTGATAGTAAATCAGTGTATCGGTGGCACCTCCCCCCGCAAGATTGCCGTACCCCAGTGAGTAGGTGCTGATGTCATCATGCACCTGAATTTTGTCTCCTTCAGCGCCGTTGAAATCGGTGATGACCGCGTGAAAATCGCCACCTGTGTTGTACTTCACCAACAGATCGCTGAGCACAAAGGTATCTGCCCCGTCTCCGAGGACATATTGACCCGGCAGGGAGTTGTACTCATCGCCGGTCAGAATGTTGGCATAGCCACTGCCCTGGTAGTGTCCGAGCCCGCCATGGCCCCTCAGGACATCGCTGCCCAGCCCCCCAATGAGGATGTCTCGGTCTGCGCCTCCATGGAGCATATCGTTGCCATAGGAACCGTTCAGGTAGTCTTGCCCGCTGTCGCCTGATAGGTAGTCATTGCCATGCTCACCGAATAGCCAGTCATCGCCCCACTGCCCATAGAGCTGGTCATAGCCATAGCCACCTTTCAGCACATCATTGCCGCTGGAACCGCTGAGGTTGTCGTTGCCGATACCGCCTTCAAGAACATCGTTGCCGGTATAGCCATAGAGCAGGTCGTCTCCCGGCCCACCACTCAGGTAGTCGTCACCTTCTCCGCCCCAGAGCCAGTCCTGTCCCTCACCGCCATACAACTGATCATTGCCGGCTAAACCTTCTAACTTGTCACTGCCGGCGTAGCCGTAAATCACATCACACCAGCTGCCGCCAACCAACATGTCATCTTCGGCGGTGCCGTAGACGTAATTGTAGATCTTGAAAATAATGCTGCTGTCAACGCTCACCCCGATATCGAGATTCGGAGTCGTGCGATCGCTGACATCTATTGACAGCTGATCTGCCAGGACATCGGTAAGACCGTCATTGTTCACATCTGCTTGGGCTCGGGTGCGGTTGATCGTTTTAGCCATGAGACCTTCCTACTACAGCAATCAAAACTGTGGGATGCAGCACTGTGGGTGCAGAGCAGGTTTCGATGGCACGGCCTTCTCGGTTGCTCTGCAGCCCTAGACTAAGCGGCGAGACCCTGGACATTGTCTGGGTTTTCGGTAAGGTTCGTTGCCGAAAAGGAGAAGCCTGATGGCAGAAACAGGTCAACTTGCTAGAGGGCAGTCACCGGTCGCGATCGCTGAACCCGGACGTCGCTTCTCATCCCTTCCAACACCTTGCAAAGGGAAGATTTTTAGGCAAGATTGTTCAGAATAGGTTGAGAATGGACTGTGATCAGGCGATCTCGTCTCTCAAACCCTGAAAACCCATCCCATGAGAGTATCTTGCTGGGTTGAATAATGATGAGTGCTTTATATGGCCAAAACGATCCGACTTAAAGCGGGAGAAAGCGCAAAAATATTTCACCGTAGCCTGAGTAGTCTACCGATGGATTTTCAGTTCCAGGCATTGGCGCTAGATGGTGGTAAGCCCGATGGTGAGATCGAGATTCGAGGCTCAGATTGGATCTTTCTCAAGTCCCCAGTCAGGCAACCTCTGCAAGAACACAATGTCGTTCATGCGGGCTTTTGGGACACTTTTTTTTCAGTGTCGGTGATTGCCCATGGTGAATTAGAAGTCACTACGCCAACGCGTCAACTCGGATCGATGCGTTGGCTTGTTTGGTTAGTCATTTTAGTTATGGTGGTCGCTGTTGTTGCTTTCTCGCTGACTCTGTAGACCCTATTTAACCTATGCAGAGTGACGGATACTTCGATCAAAGCGTCGCACAACCGACGACGACGATGTCGAGGTCTGTCATTCTGAAGCAGTGGAACCGATCTTTATCGCGTATCCGTTTGGGAAAAATCGCGTACGGGTAATTAGGGCGATCGCTCACTGATTGAGGCCGTAGTGAGGCCTAAAAGTTAGCCTTTATGAGCAGGTCGTCACTGTTGTGTGAAAACTTGTGAGCCCCGCTTAACTATCTAGCTTCACCCGATAAAATTGAGAGATCTCAGGAACATGGCAAAACTATCTGACCTGCTTAAGTTAGGACGTGATCAGTTAAGTCCCCGTAATTTTTAGCCTGGTAGCGGATCAACGAATCGCTTATCTGGCCAGATTAGTCTTAACGGCAAATTCGCCTAATGCCCAGCGATCGCATCTATGATCGGCGAGGCTACTGAAGCTAAATCAGCTCAAAAAATGGACTTCTTCAAATTTGTACTTGGCCCCTATGAGTTCTTTTCCTCAATCATTGGTGGAATTCCACTCATATTGGCTATATTTCTATTTTATAATCCGGCGATCAGTGTCCAAGAATTAGTCTTGATGGCTAAAACTGATTTTTCCATACAATTTTTAGTCGTCCTTTTCTTTTTCAGTTATCTACTAGCAGGCTTGGTTCAGGGAATAACTTGGAAGTTTTTTCTGGCCCTCTGTGATATTTTCGGACAAAGCTATCATTACTTCAAAGACGAGCTGATTATTGAAAGAGATCAAGCCCTTCAAGCAATGAACAATGATCTAGATCGTCATACCCTTGACTTCGAAGATAAGCTAGTTCTCTTACTTCGAAAAAAAGTGGGAATCCCTAAAAATATTGGATGGATTTATTCTAGGCTGCATACTTACCTCAAAGAGAATAACCGACCGTCAGTCGTCACTGCGGATCTGTATCAAGCGACTCACATTATGTACAGAAATATCTCTTTTGGATTTCTGTTGATCAGCCTGGTGATGCTGCTAAATCTGATTCGTGTCAGAGCAATGATTTTTGAACAGTTGGTATTATCTGCGGTATTTGTCTTGCTGGCCTATGTGGCATTTTTGCGATCGGCTTCCTTTAAGCGCTGGTATTCTCGGGAAGTGATGCTGGGCTTCTATTTCGCTGCTAGCCAGCAGTAGAAAAACTAATTCTTTCGAGGCCTTCCTACTGTCGAATAACTTTTCAATATGGCCGTGCTTTAAAGAATTGATATGAGGCTGTATCTGAGCTGGCGGCTGATAATTTGGCGATCGTCCATTGTGGCAGAACTGTTGCGCTTAGCATCTTGCCGCTGTGCATGGGATCAGCCAATCAGTACTACAGATGGTTAAAAGATCTCGCTAAATTGTCAGCCACAATCTACCGCCACTTACCTTATTCATTGGAGCGGCTCAAGAGACTAACCAACAGACCGGAGAAGTCAAGCATGAAGATTGGATTTTGGGGCAGCGGGAATATGGCGCGCGTACTGGGTGGAGCTTGGGCTGTAGCCGGTCATGACGTCATGTTTGGTTCGCGAGATGCTGATAAGGCGCGGGCGATCGCGGCGGAAATCGGGCTGGGTGCAACTGGCGGTACGAACGACGAGGTCGCCGCATCCTGTGACGTTATTGTCAGTAGCGTCCGGGCCGTGCCTTCTAGCTTTTTGGCATCCACGGCAGCGATCGCGGGTAAAGTCATCCTCGATCTCAATAATCGAGATTTTCCTCGTGAGTACCAGCCAGAAGACTTTCTCAATGCCCTGGCGGTGGCGACTCAGCAAGATGTGCCTGCGGCTAAGGTCGTCAAAGCGTTAAACAATCAAGCGATGGAAGTTTTTAACTGCGATGCCGCTACGCTGCAGGCGGCGGGTATACAAGGTTTCATCGCGGGCGATGATGCCGAAGCGAAGCAAATCACGGCGGCATTACTCCAGGATATTGGGCTGAAAGCCGTCGATTTTGGTGGGCTCTCTAATGCCTGGTTGTTAGAGGTACAGGCCGATATTTTGAGAACGTACATGTTTGCTACGGGGAATGCTTTAGTCACACCGGGATTGATTGCAGCGCCCAAAGCTGAGGCGAGATTTGGCGATCGCCGTCAAGGGACTTATTAACGGATTTGCCCCCACTAACCGCTTAACCCGGCGACGAAGTATGCTGACTGTGGTGCTACGTCAGTGTGCGTTCTGAAGGCTCAAGGAGTTTCCCAGAACCGGATCGAAGATGGCAGCACGCAAAGTTCTAATCATAGGAAACGATGATGGCCTCTAAATTAACGGATGAGATTAATCTGGCAGAACAGGCCGAAAATTTAGGACGAGTGGCGTTGAAAGCCGGTTTGATTCCGAGTTTTGTTGTCCATCATTTTCCCGATAGTTGGGAGTTCTATATTCCTGATGAAAAGGCGGAGCAGCTGACCCCTGAAGAAGCCTATCTTCATCTCAAAAAAATGGTTGATGAAAATGACAATAGTTAGGACTACAACTGATTGAGAAAATATTGACTCTATTGACAGAATTGTTGATCGTTGCAGCGATTCTGATGACATATCCATTGCCCATACGCTAGCAGTGACTCAGGATGGCAACCGTTGCTCGCAAATATATCAGTAGCTGGGCTAATTCGATTGTAGGATGAGTAAAGCCTCTGGCATGGCTCCGCTAAAGCGATAGCGTAACCCATGCGGGCGTTGGGTTTCACTAAAATACACTGTCTTATATTTGATTGGGCCTCCCTACTTAGTTGAGGACTGATGATGCCTGACTTTGCCACTTTTAGCCTCTTTTTAAGCGCCGCGATCGCCCTGGCAATTACGCCGGGGCCGGGGCTGTTGTATGTGATGACGCGCAGCCTCAAAGGCGGTCGACGAGAAGGCATCGTGTCTTCCTTTGGTACTGCTGCAGGGGGACTGTTTCACGTGGTGGCAGCGGCGCTGGGCATTTCGATTATTTTGGCGGCTTCGGCGATCGCCTTCAATGTGGTGAAGTATCTCGGGGCTGGTTATCTCATTTACCTGGGTATCAAGACTATTTTGAGTCAGGATGCGCCCATTGAGACTCAGGGCATTCAACGAACGGGGCATCGCCGTGCGTTTTTGCAGGGGGTGACGGTGGAAGTGCTCAACCCTAAAACGGCGCTCTTTTTTCTGGCGTTCATTCCCCAGTTTGTGAATCCGGCGGGGGTGGTTTTTGCGCAGTTTTTGCTGTTGGGCAGTATTTCGATCGCCCTTAACACCAGTGCAGATTTGGTCGTGGCATTTTTGGCGGGGCCGATCGGTCAACGCCTACAGACCAGTCCGCGCCTGCGAGCAACCCAGCGCTATGCCACCGGCACTGGGTTGATTTCCCTCGGTAGCTATGTGGCGTTCCACGGGGAAACCGACGGTTAGGGATATGCGCTTAAATAACATCCCATTGGTGGAAACGTTTTCTGTAGGGGTTTGGCAGTGCCAAGTATCTGTTTAGCGTGATCGTAGGATCCCCCGCTGTCGCCGCCCCCTTGAAAAAGGGGCTATGTCAGATTTTCCGCTGTGCAAGGGTTTCCCCCTTTTTCTACGCGCAGCCATGCCCGCAGGGCTTTAGGGGGATTGAGGGGGATCGGCAGTAGCTGGACGCTAAACACGTACAGTGCCAAACCCCTACGATAGGTACGTTATTTTCAAGCAACTCCCTTAGTCTGGGCCATGCCTGTCAGCTTTGCGAATGACCCGCTACTGCAGTGCTTCTATTCTCCAACCCGTTTGGATCAGGGAATTCAAGTCGCTGGGCAGAAAGTTGGCCAACTTGGCTGCTGGCAATGCCCTCTCAATATCAAAAAAAGTGCTCAGTTGATAATTGACGTGATCGGTTTACTCGGAGATCACGTCTGTTGGAAAGGCATTATGGTCTCTAGTTTGAGCTTGAAAGCTCAGTATATAGACTGACATTTCCAGAACTTTATACACCGCTTGATTCAATTCTAAGTTTTTATACCTTTGCGAAGTTTCCGAAAAGAAGGGCGCTTACGGATGTTCAGGCGGTATATACGGAGAGTAGTGTTGTGTTCGAGTATACGGGACACAGTTGGTTTGGGTGTGCCTCCCTTCGATCAAAGCGTCAAACCACAGGCAACATTCACAGAGTATTGAAATGCGTATTTTCTTTGTTTTAATGAGCGCGATCGCGCTTTCGCCTACCCTGATGATTGCGAGTTCGCCCAGCGCATCAGCGGGACAGTTAGGGGGCTCAGCGACGTCATCGTCATCGGCGACCGAGCCATTATTCGAGTCTTTCATGATTGATTTTGAAGATTTTGCGGCGGGCACTTACATCGTCGGCGATGAATGGGCTCAGTACGGGGTCAACATCAGTGTTGACTCCAACCGGAATCTGAAGGGAGACAAGCAAGAATCGCGGCCCCTACGTTTGTTTGACAGTAACTGTAGTACGCAAGGCTCTAACAAGTGCTCTGGCGGTGACTATGATTTGGCCACTGGCGATGCCTTTGGTACTGAGGAGCAGGGCAATGTGCTGATCATTCAAGAGGACAATAGTAAGCGCAAGGATCGCAGTAATCTTGGCAATCCGGATGACGATGCTCGCGGTGGCACGATCACTTTTCGCTTTGAGCAGGCGATCAAAGATTTGAAATTGGGTTTTTTGGACTTCGACGATCGCGATCGGGGCGAAGGCTTTATTCGTTTCTATACGGGCATTGACGACACCGATGCGGCGATGACGTTCAATCTGAGTAGCGTTGAAGCACTGGTGAATCCAGACTTCACCGGTGATAATTCGATGCGCATTTTTGCCAGCCTAGACATGGCCATTCAGCGCCTTGAGGTGGAATATCCCGGTAGCGGAGCGATTACTCACCTGGAATACTCTCAAATTGCGCCGGGAGGTAGCCGCAATTGGGGAGACTCTCCGGACTCTCACATGTTTTAAACGAGGTCAGCACTTACCGATGACTAAAAAAGGGTGAAGAGCACTCACAGTGCGATCGCTCCTCACCCCCATTTCAGTCATATTCAACCCCAAGACCTGAATGACTTAGTAATGGTTGAACCTCTAGCAATCCTCTTTCTAAGCAAACACCGGACGCCCTTCAAAACGTCCGAATTGCTCATAGTGATCGAATCCGCTACTGAAGCTGCCAGCGGTGACAGCTGTAGCCACGTCGGCATTCAAGCTTAAATAGCTGGCCTCGTTGTACAGACTGCTAGGCGCCCGGCCTTCACTCTGCCCAGCCGTGACAAAGTGTTCAAACCCGTTGCTCAGCTGTCCGCCCGCCACCGCAGCAGCGACATCTGGATTGTTCGCTAAATAGAATCCCTCGTCATATAGAGACAAAGGCAAGCGGTTCTCCTCAGCGCCAGACTCGACAAAGTGTTCAAATCCGCTACCAATGAGACCGCCATCTATTGCTGAGCTGATGTCTGGATTATTCGTCAGGTAATCTTCCTGACTGAATACACTACTCGGGTCACGATTCTCTAAATGGCCGACGTTGAGGAAATGGTTCAACCCACTCGACAAACTACCCTCATTGACCGCTGCAGCGACGTCAGCATTCGTCTCCAGATAAAAGGCTTCATCGTAGAGAATGCTGGGGGCGCGACCTTCTGCGATGCCAGCGCTCACAAAGTGGTCGTAGCCAGAGCTCAGTTGTCCGTTACTGACAGCGGCAGCCACATCAGGGTTCTGATCTAAATAGAAGCTCTCGTCAAAGAGTTGCGCCAGTGCCAAGCCTCCCACTTCATCCACGGGGGCAATGGCGCTGATGCCTTCAAAACGCAGGAACTCCTCATAGTCAAACAGCCCTAACGTCGTGGGTGTGCCTGGGTCTCCACCATCTCCGCTGACGTTTAAGATCACGGTAGCGGTGTCTGTCAATAACCCATCACTCAGGACATAGCTAAAGGTATCCGTGCCGGTGAATCCCTCGTTCGGAGCGTAGACAAAGCTGCCGTCCTGAGTGAGTTCCAGGATGCCATTCTCTACGGTATCCGTATCGCTCAAGCCCACGACCAGGGCATCCTCATTCGGGTCACTGTCGTTGCTCAGCACATTGCCGCTGATGTTGCTCCCTTGAACACCGTCAAAGGTATCGTCAACGGCCACTGGCGCATCATTTGACGCGCCCACAATCACAGTAACGGCAGCAGTGACTTCCTCAGTACCATCGCTAATGGTGTAGGTGAAAGTGTCTTCGCCACTGAAGCCTGCGGTGGGGGTGTAGGTGACGGTGCCATCTTCGTTGATGACGGCTTCACCATTAAAGGCAGTCCCTACGGCTGTTACGGTCAACTCATCAGCATCAGCATCGGTGTCGTTGGCCAGCACGTCGATGACCACAGGGAGATCTGCATCTGTGGTCGCCGTATCCTCTACTGCGATCGGCGCTTCGTTGACGTTGTTGATCGTTACAGCAACCGATGCGGTGACTTCCTCTAAGCCGTCACTGACGGTGTAGGTAAAGGAATCTTCACCACTAAACCCGGCAGTTGGGGTGTAGGTGACGGTGCCGTCTTCGTTGATGATGACTTCACCATTGGTGGCGGTACCGACGGCTGTAACGCTGAGTTCGTCAGCATCAGCATCAGTATCATTGGCCAACACATTGATCGTGACTGGCACCTCTTCATCTGTGGTGGTAGTATCATCTACTGCAACAGGAGCCTCGTTGACGTTATTTACAGTCACGGCAACGGAAGCGGTAACTTCCTCTAAGCCATCACTGACAGTGTAAGTAAAGGAATCTTCGCCACTGAAGCCAGCGGTTGGCGTGTAGGTGACAGTGCCATCGTCATTGATGATGACTTCGCCATTGGTGGCGGCACCGACTGCGGTAACACTGAGTTCGTCGGCATCGGCATCGGTATCATTGGCCAGCACGTCGATGACAACCGGGAGATCTTCATCTGTGCTCGCCGTATCCTCTACTGCCACG
>JBHJJI010000115.1:0-4429 GCA_050042805.1 Leptolyngbyaceae cyanobacterium | reverse complement strand
ACTTGGTCTTCAC
This sequence comes from Leptolyngbyaceae cyanobacterium, assembly GCA_050042805.1. Taxonomy (GTDB): domain Bacteria; phylum Cyanobacteriota; class Cyanobacteriia; order Phormidesmidales; family Phormidesmidaceae; genus Halomicronema. The sequence goes on along the minus strand of JBHJJI010000115.1, from coordinate 4,416 downwards.
CTAAAATCTGTGCGATCCCGCGAGTGAGGGTGGTTTTACCCGCTGCGCTGTCGCCCACAATCCCCAAAATAATTGGACGGTTGGGCATAATTCCTCCTGGCCAAACTGCGGCTTTTTGCTGATGAGCTCATCCTCACAATTGTAGGGATCAATGGATCTCCACTCAAGGAACCCGTCAATGGATTACCCAGGAATTTGCAATTCTCAAGACTTCTCGGGACGTCAATTTCAGCATTCTTAGCTTCAAAACATCCAGAAAACTCGCTCGGCGACAATTCAAACTCTCTTGTCAAGGCTCTGAAGCTTTAGCAACAAGTCTCGATTTTAGGCCCCAGATCTTCCTTAGAAGAGGATGTTTTAACGAGAGGAAACCAGTTGTAGGCTCGTACTGCTATGGAAACTCAAAAGGACATCGACCCCAAAATGCCGGTCTTTTTTATTTTTCAGCAAATAATTCAATCAACGATCTCTGTGCTCTAAGTCGTCCTGATCGTCTCAAGGTCTAAAAACGACATTACGCCGGGTGAAAATAAAAGGCCGTTCCTAAAATGACAAAGGTCGCCAACAGCAAGACCCCTTCTAGCCAATTGGAGCGGCCATCTAGACTAATGAGGTTCACTAAGGCGACAGCAATCACGATCGCCACCACCTCAAACAAGTTAAAGTTCAAATCCATCGGCTGCCCGATCGCCTGCCCCACTAGCACTAGAGTCGGCACAATCAGCAGCGCCACCAGCAAACTCGACCCCATCGAGATCGAAATCGCCAGATCCATATTGTCTTTCGCGGCCACGCGCACAGCAGTGAGGTATTCAGCGGCTCCCCCCACCAGCGGCACCAAGATCACACCCGAAAACAAACTGGTGAATCCCAAGGTGGCAGTCGCCTCTTCTAACGCGGCCACAAAAATTTCTGACACAAACGCGACGCCCACTGTCGCGACCAACAAAACTCCGGCCCACAACCAAAGACTCGGCTTTTCACTATGTTCGCCTGCGGTCACAGCATCTGGGTCAACGTCCAAATCTTTAACGCCGACATCATAAAGATAGCTGTGGGTTTTGAGGGAAAAGACCAGCGTGAGGGCGTAGACCACTAGCAAAACCACTGCCACCGTCATCGAGAGATGGGTGATCGTTTCCGGTGCGACCACCGTTGAAGTTTTGATCAGCAACGCAGGCAAAACCAGGGCTGTGACCGCTAGCGTCATGGTGGAGCCGTTGATGCGGGCCACGATAGAAGCAAACTTTTGCTCTTTATACTTAATGCCACCCACCACCATCGCAAGCCCCATGACCAGCAGCAGGTTGGCCAACAACGCGCCGGTAATACTCGCTTTAACGACCTCTACCAAGCCTGCCTTAAGCGCGACGAGCGCAATAATCAGCTCAGTGGCATTGCCAAACACCGCATTGAGTAAACCGCCAATGTTAGGGCCGGTGATGACTGCAACTTCTTCTGTCGCCGTACTGAGCCACATCGCCAAAGGCACGATCGCGATCGCCGAAACCCCAAACACAATGAGGGGATCCATCTCCGTCTTTTCCGCCCAGATGGCGGCAGGAATGAACAGGAGTAACCCAAATGCAATCAGATTGGTCGGGGTGAGGGGAAATTTCGATTGAGTCGCAGTAGACACAGGCAAGCTAGTCCCAAAACGTTGGTCAGATGGAGAATTGCGTCAGATTCATCACTCACGCCCCTTAAGATAAAGCAATTTTGCCACTTTGCTGGGGATGGCGTTCTAGCCTCAACCGCAGGTCGCAATTCATCGTCGCATCCCGCTGCTGAATTGTGACATCGTATCCCCCACCAAACGATCAGTAGGGAACCCATCCGTCGATGACGCAGCACATTTGCACAGGCTGAGTCTATGGGTAATCGCTGAGCGAGAGCGTAATTTTTGTCACCATCGGCGATCGTCAACGGAATATTTTCTAAAACTAGCCAGAGATTGTGCTGATCTTGACTGCCGCCTTGGAATAAGTAATTAGTCACCCCCTAGCTCTCCTTCTTTAGGCAAGCACTATGCATACTTGGGCACTCTTTTCGTGCAGCAGCCTAGTCACGCTGCCTGCCTATAACCTGTCTCAACTCCCCAAAGTGGCGGAAGCTGGCCCCGAACCAGAACCCGACTCCGGCAGTAAGTTGATCGACGGCAGTAAGTTTTCGCTGGCGGCCCTCAGTCTAGAGTTTCCGACCAATCAGCCCCCGATCGCGCAACCAGCCTTGCCAGATCAGCCCCAGATGTCGAAGCTAGATGAGCTGTCTGGGTACAATCCAGCCCTTTACGACCCGGCCAAATATCCGGTGGAAGAGGTTGATCTGCTAGGCCTATTTCCTCAATCTGAGGCCGCGCTTGAGATCGCGGAAAGACCTGTCACCTACCGGGCAGATACCATTCAACCGTTGCCCAGTGCTGTGCCGCTCCCGGTGGCTTCACCTCAACCCGTGCGCAATGCTTTAGCCGAGGCTATGGCAACGTCATCAGCGGCGATCTCGACACCGCAGCCCGAATCGCCCACGGCATCACCGACATTCGTCCAATCTGCCCCCAATGCCCAGGCCGCAGCATCACCCTCACCGCAGCCTGAGCCATCAGTCGATCAGACCGCAACTGTGATCGAGACGCCTGCAGAGTTGCCGTCGGCCCAGCCTACGCCTGAAGCAGACAAGCCAACCTATGACCTGTTTGCCACTCTGCCCGAGCCGACGACTCCGCAGTCAGTCACAGATATGCCGGCTCCCACCGACCTCGCGATGGCCGACCAACAGTGGAGCGAACTACCTGAATTTGAGACAACCTCGCCGGACTCGCCCTTTTCGATGGAGGGGGCGATCGCTCGTCAGCGAATGATTGAGCGCTATTGCGAACGGGCTCGCACCGACGTCAAGTCTGACAACAAACTCGCCGTCTGCGACCGTGAGACCAACGAATTGGCACAGAGAATCCCCGAAGCCGCCACGGCAGGCACGCCAATCCCCGGTAGCGTCGAGTCGCCGACGCGTAACAGTCCGGCAATCGGCGTTTTGTGATTAGGAAACTGACCTTGACCAGCAGCGATCGCCGGACCATAGGTACCCTGATAGCGCCGTAGAAAGCGCTGGTGAGTGAGTGGTGTGCCGATGAGTTCGACTTCAACGCGATCGCGAATGTCGGGAATCATCTTTTGCAGGGCCCGATAGAGCGTTGCCGCGCGCTCCTGCTTTCGCTGCAGATATTGCCCATCACGCTGCCAGCCCGCCCAGGGTTCTAACGTATAAGCGTGAATCACCTGTTTGCCCGGTGGTGCCAACGTGGGATCGAGCACCGAGGGAATCGAAATCATGCAGGTGTTGCCCGGTGCCGTCAGGTCGCGATCGCGACTGTGAACGACGACATGGTGCACCGTCAAATCTTCCAATCCCGTACCGTCGATGCCCAAATGCAGATGCATAAAGCTGTTAACAGCAGGCGTGGCCAAAGCAGTTTGACGAAACTCAGCGGGCACATCGTCGGGGGCTAGCAGTTTGGTGTAGGTATCCCACAGGGTGGCGTTAGAGATCACGACCGGCGCGTGAATGATATCGCCCTGACGCAGCTGCACACCGATCGCTCGACCGTTTTCCACCAGCACCTGCTCCACGTGAGTGCCCAACCGTAGTTCGCCGCCCCACTTTTTCAGCCCTCGCACTAGGGCGTTGACGAGGGCTTCGCTGCCGCCCAGGGGATAGTCCACCGGCGTAGTTTCTCGCTCGCCAAACACGAAAGCAACTTCGGGGGCAATCGTGCCCTGAGCCTTCAAGCCGGACAGCAAAAAGCATTCTAAATCCACCAGTTGCCGCACCCACGGATCTTGCACTGTGCGATCCAAAATTTTGCCCACTGACTGCTGCACTGAGCCCAGCTGTGGCAACAATCCCAACAGCGCCCCCGGATAGCGCAATAGAAAAGGAACGACCCCGAAGTCGGGGCGTAATCCCAGGCTGGGAATCTGTTTCAGCGGCTGGTAAAGCGTCAATAGCTGGCGGACAAATGCAGCTAACTCAGTCGCGCCTTGCGGGGTAAAACGGGCCACTTCGCGCTGATAGTCCGCCAGTTGGCGATAAACCGGCAGCGTCCCCTCCGGTAAGTGGTAGTAGCCGAGCGGCTCGTAAGCGATCGCCGATACCGACTCGCCCAGCACGTCAAGCACCTGCCATAAAGGATTGCGCGAATCCGCTGCCCCTAGCCCAGAAAAAAACGATGGCCCCGAGTCGAACGTGTACCCCTGCCGGGTAAATCCGTGGGCCGCTCCCCCGGCAATCGTATGACTTTCACAACCGATCACCGTTTTGCCATAACGGGCGAGCAGAGCACCGGCAACTAAGCCCCCCAAGCCGCTGCCAATGATCACCACATCGGCGGTTGCTGCTGGGGTCATCGAGTTTTTCCTA
>JBHJJI010000114.1:0-14828 GCA_050042805.1 Leptolyngbyaceae cyanobacterium | reverse complement strand
CAGCCGCGCCAGGGCAGCAACCAGTGGGAGGTCGTCTTAGACTTCGATGCCGCGGGCGGCAATCAGTTTGCCGAGCTCAGTCGCAACGTGGCCGGTACGGGCCGCAGTCTGGGCATCTTTTTAGACAATCGCCTGATCAGTGCCCCGACAGTAGACGTGCGATACGCCGAAACGGGCATTACCGGAGGGGCCGTCATCTCAGGCAACTTTGATGCCGAAGGGGCCAGTGACTTAGCCATTCAGCTCCGAGGCGGGGCCTTGCCCTTGCCGGTCGCCGTTGTGGAGCCGCGCACCGTCGGGCCGACCCTGGGCCAAGACAGTATTCGCCGCAGCCTGTACGCCGCGATCGTCGGCTTGGTGTTGGTGCTGATTTTCATGGCGGTTTACTACCGGCTACCGGGCGTGCTCGCCGATATTGCCCTGGTGGTGTATGCCCTGCTGACCTTCGCCGCGTTCAATGCCTTTGGCGTAACCCTGACGCTGCCCGGCATCGCGGGCTTTATTTTGAGTATTGGCATGGCCGTCGATGCCAACGTGCTGATTTTTGAACGCACCCGCGAAGAGCTGAGAAGCGGCAAAACCCTCTATCGATCCGTAGAATCGGGCTTTTACCGAGCCTTTTCGAGCATTCTTGATAGCAATGTCACCACCCTGATTGCCTGCGCCGCCCTCTTTTGGTTTGGCGCTGGTTTAGTGAAAGGATTTGCACTAACGCTCGCCATTGGCGTGGTCATTAGCTTGTTTACCGCCGTCACCTGCAGTCGTACGCTGCTATTCGTTTCCTTGGGGTTACCCCAATTTCGCAAGCCGGAACTCTTTTGCCCCGGTCTGTCCACCACCGCTCCTTCGAACTCATGAAGCTAGATATTATTCGACAGCGACCGTTCTGGTGGTTGATTTCCAGCCTATTCATTGTGGCCAGCCTGATTGGCATGGTGATTAGCTGGCAGCAATTGGGAGCACCGCTGCGCCCCGGTCTCGACTTTGCGGGCGGCACCCGCATCCAGATCGTGCGCGACTGTACCCAGGCTGACTGCACCGCGCCGATTGACTCGGCTGATGTGCGGGCCTTGCTAGCGCAACAGGGCTTAGAAACCGGGGTGATTCAGGTAGCAGGAGACGACGGCCAAAGTGTCTCAATCCGCACCCGCCACCTCGACGTTGACGAAGAATCGACCCTGCGTTCCGCCCAGGCGCGCACCTTCGGGCCGTTGGATAATCAATCGACGCAAATCGATTCGGTGGGGCCGGTGATTGGCCAACAACTGTTTGCCTCAGGGCTGATTGCGCTGATTGTGGCCTTTGCCGGGATTGTCATTTACCTCAGCGTGCGATTTCAGCTCGATTATGCCTTGCTGGCGATCGTGGCGCTGCTGCATGATGTGGTGATTACCATGGGCCTGTTTGCCTGGCTGGGGCTCTTGCTGCAGGTGGAGGTCAACAGCCTGTTCATCGTGGCGCTGCTGACCATTGTCGGCTTCTCAGTGAACGATACCGTCGTCATTTACGATCGCATCCGCGAAAATATCAAACTGCATCCCGAGCGTCACATTAACGAACTAGTGGATGATGGCGTCAATCAGACCCTGACCCGCTCCATCAACACCAGCCTGACGCCCGTCTTGCCCCTCGTGGCGATCGTCCTCTTTGGGGGCGAAACTCTGAAATTCTTTGCCTTGGCGTTAATTACGGGCTTCTTGGCAGGGGCCTATTCCAGCATTTTTGTCGCGAGTACGTTGCTGGCCTGGTGGCGCGTCCAGTCTGGTCAAGCCATTGCCGGTCTGCCTGAAGCCGGGCAACCCGTCGAAGAAACGCCTTGATTCGGTCAGAGCCGTCTGTTGGTTGAAGATCCCTGTGCAGCCTGAAGCTTCCCCCCCCCATACGGCACGGATGCTGGCCCTAAGGCGCGTTTGGACGCGGCGTTGGGGGTTAGTGACGCTGGGGCTGTGGGCCACCGCTGGGATGATGAGCATTTGGAGCCTCAGACGCACCTGGCAGCAGGCCACAGAACACTTTACCTGGGCTGCCATTCGCTATGGGCTGGCATTTAATCGGCTCGCGGCTGCCGGTCTGGGGCTGTGTGTGGGGCTGACCGTCGCCCTGCTCGTGAAAGAAGCGCGCTTCTTAATGTTTGGCCTCACGCCCCAAGAACGTCGCGATCTGCTCAAAGCCCTGCAGAAGCGACCTTGAAAGTGGCAGGCTGAGCCGTAGCGGTGTGACAGAATGCGGAATTCGGAAGTTGGAAGGCAGAATTGAGCGGCTGGTCAAAGCGGGGGTTCAGCTATTCAAGCTGTTTTGACCAAACTGAGGTTCGCGGTGAAAAACTGCCGAAAGTCTTCATCACGATCGCTCAGCTGGGCCGTTGCTGCCCCCAGGCTCATCAGCTTAGCCACCAGTCGCTCACAGGCCGGTCGCTCAGTGGCATAGTGCCCTGCATCTACCAGGACTAGGCCGCGATCGCGCGCTTCTTGAAATTGATGAAACTTGCAGTCGGAGGTCAGATAGACCTGCGCCCCCGTTTTGACGACATCACCAATGAAGCTTGCTCCTGAACCGCCCAACACCGCCACGCGCTCGACGCTCTGAGTCAGGTCGGCCTCTGGCGAATAGATCAAATCCGGTGGGGCCAGCTGCTGTTGAATTTCAGCCAGGAGTTGCCGCAGGGGCAGGGGCTGAGGCAAATTGCCTACCCGGCCATAGCCCACCGTCGACTGCGTCGGCACAATCGGTGCCACCGACTGGAGCTGCAGTAGCTGGGCCAGCACGTCGGCAGTGCCATCGGGCACCTGATCAAAATTGGTGTGGGCAGTGTAAACACCAATGCCATGGGCCATACTCAGATGCACCATTTCGCCAATGGCGTCACCCCGCTGCACCGACTTCAACGGACTAAAAATCAGCGGATGGTGGGCCACAATCAGATTAATCGGCGTGCCTGATTGCTGCAGGGCGATCGCCTCCCGCATGACCGCCAGGGTCGGCGTCAGACAAACCAGTACTTGCGGCACGGCCTCCAGAATTCCTGGCTGAATCTGCCAGCCGCAGTTATCCCAGCCCTCTTGCCACTGGGGCGGGGCCCAGGCTTCAAATTTTTCAATGAGGTGGGCGATCGTCATCGGCATACCAAAACGGGAAATTGACTGTATGGGAGCGAACCTCGATTCTAACGGCCTCGTTAGGTCGGTTGAGAGCCCGTGCGCTCTAGGCCGAGCTGCACCAGTCGATCAACCAGGTCTTCAAACGCGACACCGCTGGCCTGCCACAGCAGCGGGTACATGCTGGTTTGGGTAAAACCCGGCAGAGTATTGATTTCGTTGAGATAAATCGCGCCGGTCGCTGCTTCATAAAAGAAATCGACCCGTGATAGCCCCGCGGCATCCACCGCTTGAAACGCCTGCACCGCCATTTCTTGAATTTGCTGAACAATCGCGGTGGGCAAGTCAGCGGGAATCGCCAGATCCGCCTGCCCCGCCGTATATTTGGTCTCGTAATCGTAAAAGTCGCTGCTGAAGGTGATTTCACCCACCACCGAGGCTTTGGGCACATCATTGCCCAGCACCGCACATTCCACCTCACGGGCCGTCACCCCGGCTTCCACAATTAATCGGCGGTCATAGCTGGCAGCACTGTCTAGCGCGGCTTCCAGTTCCTGCCGCGATCGCACCTTAGCAATCCCGACTGAGGAGCCCAAGTTCGCCGGTTTCACAAACATGGGATAGCCCAGCTCGGTCTCAATGCGATCGCCCAGCTTCGGAAACACACAAGGATTAGACCACACCTCGGCCCGCGACACAGCCACATACTTCACCTGGGGCAGTCCCGCCTGGGCAAAGGCCGTTTTCATCGCTAGCTTATCCATACCCACCGCTGACCCCAGCACGCCAGAGCCCACAAACGGCTTCTGCAGGAGCGACAGCAGCCCCTGAATTGTGCCGTCTTCGCCATTGGGGCCATGCAGCACCGGAAACCACACATCAATCCCGTCAATCTGTTGGGCATCGGGCAACCGACTCGCAGCCGTTACCGTTCCTTCACCAGCCAACGCCTGCCCAGATTGCAAAACACCAGCCGCCTCATTGCCAAATCGCCAAACGCCAGCCTTGGTAATGTGAACCGGCACCACAGCATACTTACCTTGATTGTGGCCGCGCGACAGCGCCCCCGCGATCGCCTGGGCTGAGCAGATCGACACTTCGTGCTCGCCAGAGCAACCGCCAAACAATAAGCCCACCTGACACTTTGCCATGTCTGCCCTCTTGCCCTTGGCTAGGATGATTTGCAATAAGTCTCATTGGCTAGGACGCGGTGGAGATCATCACGATGCCCAGGCCACCGACTCAATGTCTAAGTATTCCTATCACGTCAAAGGTGATTTGCAAATGCACCGAGTCGGCGATCGCCCTTGCTCTCATCATCTTGGCACTGCTTCGCCGCGACACCCTGCCACTAAGCGGCTAGCAGCGAGGCACTGGTTCTTTAAGAGGGCGTAGGTAGAATAGGCGCAGTGCCCCTACCACCAGAGTGATGAATTGCCCTCAATGCCAAAGCGAGCAGTTGATTAGGCGTGGATTCGACGAGCTAGCTGACGGCAGCCGTCTTCAGCGCTATCAGTGTAAAGCCTGTCGAAAGCACTTTAATCAACGTAGTGGTACGCCAAGGGCCCGGTTGCGAACACCAGCTATGGCAGTAGGCTTGGCTTCTCACCCTCTATCTATTGCGGAAATGCTCTCTAGCAGAGGTTTTGGGTAGATGCCCTGTTAGAGAACCAGTGCCGATTTTCATTCAACTTCTATTTCCAGAACTTGTTCAAAAGCTGGCATGTCTAAGAACGCAGTCACCTCGGTTACTGCTTCACCCTCGAAAGTAAAAAACCAAGCATAGCTGTTCCTATACTGTTCACCATTAATCAGCGTTGTTTCAGCGTCAAAATGGATAATAACAACGTCACCATCTTCATAAACCTGCCACTGCGTTGGCTTTAAGGGCTCCTCAATGCGTTCATTAAAAGGTGCAATCAGCTCTTCTTCAAAAGGTTCGCGCGTGTAAGTTCCCGCGTATGTATTAAAGCCACTAATCGTCCAACGCATATCCTCTGACAAAAGCTCGAAGGGAGAGCCGGTGCCATCTTGCCATTGCTGAAAACTCTCCTCAACAATGACCTTTTTGCTTAGCGTTGTTGTTTCATCTGGAACAGAAGTTTGTCCCACCGCGCTACAGCTTACCGGGAGAATAAGCGCTATAACGGCTAAAAAATGCAATGGTTTTATCACGATCATGTCCTTGTTTGTTTGCGATCACCGCCTCATGGGTTGACTGCTGCTCGTCAGAATGCGCTGGCCGTCGGTCGGACAATGATTTCATTCACGTCAACATCATCGGGTTGAGAGACGGCATACAAAACAGCTCTCGCGATCGCCTCCGGGCTGAGTGAAATTTTGCGAAATTCCTGCAAAGCCTCTTTTGCTGAAGCTGCCGTAATGTCAGACCCCAACTCCGTCTCGACAACACCAGGAGAGATTGTAGTGACGCGAATGTTCTGCGATTCCTGGCGCAGTCCCTCAGAGATGGCCCAAACGGCATATTTGGTAGCGCAATAGACTGCGCCCGTAGGGACGACGACATGGGCGCCGATGGAGGCGGTATTGATAAATTGGCCGCCGCCTTGTGCTTCCATGATAGGCAAACCGGCGGCAATTCCATTCAATACGCCGTGAATGTTGACGGCGATCATCTTGTCCCATTCTTCGACTTTCAAGGCATTCATTGGGGAGAGCGGCATAACGCCGGCATTGTTAAAGATGACATCAACCCGACCAAACTTTTCTTTCACAAAGTGAATGAACGCTTTCATATTTTCGCGGTCAGTAACATTCAAAGCCTTATATTTTGCTATGCCACCTTGAACGTGAATGGCGTCAACAATCTTTTCTAGCTTTTGAGTCCGTCGCGCTCCGAGAACAACTTTCGCACCGTTTTGAGCCAGTAGCTTAGCACTCGCTTCACCAATACCACTACTGGCTCCCGTGATAGCAATGACTTTATTTTCGATGTTTGACATGATGACTTTCTTTGTGGTTGAGATGTGGTTGAAACTGATCTGAATTAAAGAAACCTGCCACCCGAGACTTCGGCTCTCTGGCTGTTAATCCAGCAGGTGTCTTCAGAGAGTGAAAGATGCGATCGCGCCGCCAATATCTCTGGCATATCCACTCGCCCGAGAGCCGTTTGCGGCGCGATGAAATGGTTGAGCGCTTGATTATCGCGGATGGTGCCCCGTCAAAATCTGTTTAGATTACATCAGGAGCCACAACATTTTCCTGGATTTGTCTTTCATCCAATTCCTTCGCGAGATATCGGATCAATATCTCAATCGCTCCTTTGGAGCTGGTATACGCAGGCCACTCCGGAACTGTGATCAACGCACTAAGAGCGTCTCATTTGTATTAACGGCACCCGCTCCCGGTTCGGTTGCTCCACCCATCACGTAAATTTGGTCGCCGATCACCCCTGCCGCTATGCCGTGACGCGGCGTTGGCATGTCTGGCACCGCCGCCCACTGGTCCACTGCTGGATCGTAAACCCACGCTTCAGCAATCACGGCTTGTTCGGGAACCCACTGTTCACCGCCGAAGACGTACAGCTTGCCATCGACAGTTGCCGCCGTTATCCCTCCAGCGGCTTGGGGGAGTGGGGCCAGAGTTTCCCAACTTTCTGCTGCCGGATCATACACTTCAAGGCTGGCAACGTTAATGCTGGCATAGTCGCCGTTGGGCTGTTCCGTAAACTGGCGCCCGCCGACAATATACATTTTTCCATCAATCACCGCTGCGGCGTGGCTGTTGCGAGCGGTAGGAATATCAGGAGCAGGCGACCAGACTTCAGTAATCGGGTCGAAAACTAACACGCTAGCAGTGTCGAAATGGTCGTTAAAGTTGGCCGCATCAGGCGCTCCTTTAAAGCGCCCACCCACCACGTAAATTTTTCCATCGATGACCACAGCCGTATGTTCACCGCGCGGTTCTGGCAAGGGTGTACTTTCAGTCCATGCCTCGGTATTGAAGTCGTAAACAAATACGCTGCTTTGAGCTTCCCAGTTAGGAAATCCTCCTACAAATCCACCGATGCCATAAAGGTTGTCTCCGACAATCGCAACAGCAATATGATGCCGCGCTTCCGGCAGAGGGCTGAGCTCAGTCCATACATCTCTAGTCGCATCATATTCTAGGAAATTATCGGAAACGTTCTGTGCCCCTTCAAATAGGCCACCAAGGGTATAGATTCTGTCGTTTCTGACATCGGCATAAATATCTTGCCTATCGGCGGGAAGGGGCAATGCCTCTGTCACCTGCAAATCTGTCTGGGCATCCGTTGCCGTAGTAATTAAGAAGCCTGACACGGCAGCAACTGCTATTTTTGCGACTTTGTTTTTCATGATTTTATTCATTGTGAAAATCAGTAATTCTGAGATTTGCTTTACGTCCGTTTACCGATGTTGTTTCGACGTGTTTTGATTCAGTGATACCTTTCGGCTAGGACTCGACGGCAGAAGCCCGCGCATCATCAAGAGTGCTTAAAGAACTGACGACAAGACGAACTTGCATTTTGCATTTCGCGTAGCGGTTCTAGCTTCTACGAGGTATCAAGTAGTTAAGTGAACCTAAGGTAGCGATCGCCAAAAACATACCGGTATAAAAGACGCCTCTAATTTCCCAGATGCCGAAGGCTAATCCACCTAAAACTGGCCCAATGGCCTGTCCCAAGGGTATGGCAATGGCCACCACGGCCATAAACCCGGCTCGATTATGATCGGGGGCTAATTCTGCTAAGAGTGCTTGGCTGGTGGGATAGACAATGCCGTGGGCAATGCCAAACAGAGCGCTGGGAACTAACAACATCCACAGGCGATCAATTGCCGGTGTGATAACTAACGCCACTGCGTACAACGAAAAGGCAATTTTGATCAAAGTTAGTTCAGAAAGCGATCGCGTCAACAAGCCTAATTGTGATGAAGTCAAAGCAAAAAAGACGGCCATACTTGCTAACAAGACGCCAATCTCAATTTCAGAAGCGCCGAGCGCCGCTGCCACGCTGGGGATGTAGGTCAAATAAGCCCCAAATAAGAGCACAAAAAGCGCAACTACTATCAACAACAGCTTGATGACTCGACCCCGGCGAATGCTACTCCAGATACTTCTCAAATAAATTTGGAAATTGAAATCGGAATGGCGGTGTTGCTGAGGCAGGCGCAGCGATCGCCACAACCAGATCCCCACGAAAACTGCCACTAAGGGCAAGGCAAAGGCATTACGCCACCCCATTGATGCCAATCCACCGCCTAGCAAAGGATACACGGCCAAACTTAGCCCAATCGCGCTGGCATTAAACCCCATCGCTGCCGTCAACTGCTTCCCGGTATAGAGATCGCCAATCAGCGCCAGTGGCAGTGCCTCTAAACTCGCGGCTCCAATCCCTTGCAGAAATCGCCATGCCAGCAGGGTGGAGAAATTGGGAGCAAAGGCACAGGCCACTCCGGCGATCGCAAACAGAAACAGCGAGGGCACTAGAATCGTTTTGCGACCAAAGCGATCGGCCAGAATCCCACATATTGGACCGCCAATGGCGATGGGGATAACAAACGCGGTCGTGACCCAACCAATCTGCTGGGGCGACAGGTCAAATTCACGAGCGATTCCAGGGAGGACAGGATTGATGCTCATGGTGCCTAGAATTTCCATTAGCGTAATACTGACAACAATCAGCAGACTCACGTCTCGATAAACCGGTTTATTACCTTTGCTGACAGGATTGAGCGGGTTAGACATTTGCATTTTTCTAAATCTTGCATTTAAGGACTTTTGCGATTACACAATGCCGCCGTTGACTCGCAGAGTTTGACCATTTACCCAACCGCCCTCGGGACCGACTAAAAATGCTACTGCGCTGGCAATATCATCAGGTTTTCCCAAACGTTCTAGAGGGGCTTGATGAGCAAACTGGTCAATCAATTCTGCAGATTTTCCTTGATAAAACAAGTCAGTTGCTGTTGGTCCTGGAGCGATCGCATTGACGGTAATATTCCGTCCGCGTAATTCTTTGGCCATGATGTTGGTAAAGATTTCCACCGCCATTTTGGCACCAGCATAGATGGCGTAACCTGGCATAGCCAGGCCAATCGCACTGGTTGAAAGGTTCACAATATGGCCGCTATGGCGTAAGCGCCGAGCCGCTTGCCGCAGGGCGAGAAATGTGCCGCGAGTATTGATATTAAAAATCTGGTCGTATAGCTCGTCGTCAGTGTCGGCGATGCTAGTGGGTTGGGGCGCGATGACGCCCGCGTTATTAATTAAAACATCGATCCCGCCATAGGTTTTTTCGGCCCAATCAAACAGTGATGCCACATCTTGAGCCTTAGAAATATCTCCTGGTACGGCAATCGCCTCTCCCCCTTGATCACGAATTGCTTGCACAACCGATTCGGCTGGCTCCTGACTGTGGGCATAGTTGACCACCACAGCAAATCCATCTGATGAGAGTCGTTTGGCGATCGCCGCGCCAATTCCCCGCGAGGCACCGGTAACAATGGCAATTTTTTGAGTCGATAAATTCATTTTTTCTGATCCTCAAGAATTCTCTGAAACTATCCGAACCCCATAGATTTGTGAGATTACTAATCGCTGATATCGGAATGCGTCAGGCAATCTGCTGTTGTTGAGCATGGCTTAATAGGGAGGCATCCTCAAATAAATTTGAGACCGTAGAACGCTCTTTCAAAACATAGCCCACGCCTCGTACTGTCTGAATGAGATCATTAGCTGGCTTGAGTTTCTGACGCAGATAGCGAATATAGACGTGCAAAATATTGCTGTCATTTTTGAGCAAGCTATCGGGCCATACCTGATCTAAAATTTGCTGATGCGTCAAGACTTGCTGAGGATACGCCATCAAACATTTGAGTAAGTCAAACTCTTTAGTCGTGAGCTCAATTAGCTGATTGTCACGCTGCACTTCGTAGGCTTGAGCATCTAATCGCAGATTAGCGAAGACCAAAACTTCTTCTGTCTCTAATTGTCGCCAACTGATACGCCGCAGCTTAGCCCGAACGCGAGCTAGAAACTCTTCAGTCGCAAAAGGGATACAGAGATAGTCATTTGCGCAAGTATTCAAACTAACAACTCGATCCTGAATGTTGTTGTTCCCCAACAGCATAATAGGAGTGTTTTTCATTACTTCAGATAGATAATGACAAGGCTTTAAATCAAACTGGCTTGGTAGAATAATGATGATTAAATCGGGTCTGAGCTGCTGTACTTTCAACAGATTGGGAACGCTATTGGCCATACGACTGACGCGATATCCCTGCCGAGACAAAGCACTTTCAAGAAAAGTGTCCAGCTTGAACGATATTCCGATCAGGAGAATGTGAGGTTGCATAGATCTAGGCTAAATAAATGATGTTTTTATCAATCCTAAAATTAGGATGACGGGAAAATTTTCAGCCTGTAAAACACAAGTGAACACAGTTCATGTGCAGACAGAGACAGGCGTTTTATCTGCGATATCGCAACTGGCGTTTTAGCGACCTGCCGCAGTTGGAGTCGCGGCTAGACCAGGCAGGCGCACTAGCCCGTTGAACTGCTTGCCGGGATACCAGGGCATTTGCGCGAGGGTATTGAAGCCCGGCAGGCTTTCCATATGGCGCACCATACGCGATCGCATCGCCTGATCGGGGAGTGGCCCTCGCATCGCCCCCATATTTTCAGCCACGTGTTCAGGGTTTGTCGTGGCGGGAATGGCACAGGTGACAGCCGGATGGGAAATCACGTACTTGAGAAAAAATTGCGCCCAGTTTTCACAACCAATTTCACTGGCAAAGTCGGGCAGCGGCTGTCCCCGCACAACTTCAAAGAGGCGGGCTTTTTCGAAGGGCATATTCACCAGCACAGCGGTGCCCTGGTCGGCGGCAGCGGGCAAGATGCGTTCTTCGACACTGCGCTCAAAGATGGAATACCGCACTTGAACGAAGTCTAAATTACCGTTTTCAACCCAGTGAACCAGCGGCGCATTGTACAGGGGGTCGTGATGCGTCACCCCCAGATAGCGGATTCTACCCTCTTGTTTCCACTGCCGCATAAATGACAGCACGATGCCTGTGTTGACCAAGCTGTGGACTTGCATGGTGTCGATGCGATCGCGCGACAACCGCTGCATAGATTGCTCAAGCTGACGGAGAGCCTGGCTATCATCGCCTAAATATTCGCCAGTTGCCCAAATTTTGTTAGCCACAAATACCTCATCGGTGATATCGAGCGCGGCGGCCAATTCCCCCACGTTGACCTCTGACCTGCCATAGAGCGGGGAAACGTCTATCAGCCGTCCGCCTCCTTGCCAAAAGCGGCGCATCACGGCCTGCAGATGGTCGCGAGGCTGATCTGCCAACACATCAAATGTCAAAAAAGTTCCCATGCCGACGGCTGGCACCCGTTCATTGCTGTGAGGAATCAATTTTGTAACGACCGGCAAAGATTGCGAGGAATCAATGGGGGCTGCTGACGTTTGAGCAGTCTGACGCGGGTTTTCTTGACTCTGAGCTGGGCGATTTCGACCCAATATGAGAGACGTGAGTGCCGTGGTGGCGGCTCCGGTCCCCAGTGCTTTGACCACTGCCCGGCGCGACCAAGATTGGGGATTGGATGAGTGAAAAGATTTTTGATTCATGGTTGCCTTATTCTTGCAATCCGTGCTTAATGTAGGTTCATCTTAGGCAGCCAGAAGCGCGCGCTGAATATCCAAAGCTGTCAGATACTTGCCTAATTCTCTCAACCCCAATAATCACCAGGAGACAGTTCTTTGCGATAGGCTGATGAACAAATGAGGTGGCTGAGATCGATCATGAGAACTGAAACCATCCTTTACGATGCGATGGCGCAACACGATGCTAAAGCCGGTATCGCGAGTCGCTGCGCGGAACTGGCTAAACGAATTGCTCGGCATACTGAGGGCAAGGGCAATGGGTCTCACCCAACGGCGATCGCCCAACTAGATCTCATCCGGGACGATGCGTCCACAAATATCTGTAGTGTTTACGAGCCCGCTCTGGCTGTCATCGTTCAGGGCCAAAAAGAGTTAATGCTGGGCGAGGAAGCTTATTGCTACGGGGTCGCTCAATATATCGTGGTTTCCGTTGATTTAGCCGTGAGGGGCTCCGTTATCGAGGGGTCTCCAGAAAAGCCATACCTGTGCTTTCTGCTGGAACTATCTCCTTTGCACCTCTACGAGATTTTGGACCAAATTCAAGCTGAGGCCGGTGCCATTGGCAGTACTACCGAAAGTACCACCAGAGGTCTGTTCGCCAGTGACGTCGATTTACCGCTGCTAGACTGCGCTCTCAGGCTAACCCAGCTTTTGGATACGCCGCGCGATATCCCGTTTTTAGCCCCCATCATCATCCGCGAAATCTACTATCGTTTGCTGACCGGCGAGCAAGGCAAGTGGGTGCGGCAGATTGCCACATCTGGCAGCCATATGCAGCGCGTCGCTGAGGTGCTCAAAATGATTAAAGCCGATTTTGCTCAGTCGCTGCGGGTTGAGGCGCTAGCAGAGCAAGCTAACATGTCGGTCTCTTCGTTTCATCGCCTTTTCAAGCCGGTCTCTTCTATGAGTCCGCTGCAATATCAAAAACATATGCGGCTGGTCGAAGCCCGTCGCCTGATGCTAACAAACGACGCTGACGCCACCTATGCGGCCTATCAGGTAGGCTACGAAAGCCCCTCCCAGTTCAGCCGCGAATACTCTCGGATGTTTGGCGCACCGCCGATTCAAGATGTGCAGCGGCTGCGAACAGCCTGAACCGTGATTGTCCGTCTGTGATTCAAACATATAGGTCCGCAATCAGGTTTGGCCACCTTAAATCGCCGGATCGCTGGCGGCAGGCCCCTTCCCTGCAGGGCAAACGCATACTCTGAGATGGGAGAGACTGCAAGGTAGCTGTTAATCCAGAATATCCCATGAGTGAGTCAGGCTCTTTGTCAGCGCACTTCGAGCAGTTAGAAGATCTGCGCATCGAGTATCTCGTCGAGCATCACCTGATCGACATCATCGCGTTAACGATTTGTGCCGTCATCTGTGGTGCCGATAGCTGGGTGGAGATCGAAGCCTATGGCCACAGCAAAACCGGGTGGCTCCAAAGTTTTCTCGCGCTCCCACATGGGATTCCTTCTCACGACACCATCAGCCGATTGTTTGCGGCGTTAGACCCAGCCTAGTTGCAAAGCTGTTTTATCAGTTAGGTCAAGACGATTGCGGAGCTGAGTGCGGGGGAAGTGGTGGCGATTGATGGCAAACTTGACTACTCCCTGGTCTAAAGACGCGGGGATTCCCCGGAGGGTATTTCAGCACTTCTGAGCGTGGTACATTGCGGTCGAGTACCCACAACATTCCATAATCTCAGACGCTTAGGTGAAGTCAAAACGCCTCTTGCCGGGGTGCGTTGCATCCCGGTTAAGTTGGTTTTCTGCCGATGTTGGCACTGGTCTGCTAAGAGGACATGTACTCGAATCCTCTGCTACTAAGGAGTTCCGCCGTGGTCAACGACCTTGAGCAGAAACCCATTTGCATTGCCAGCGTTGTCTTTTGGCCAAGTCCCCAGTGGGGTCTGACCCAGTTGTGGATCAGTCTCTCACCATCTTGGCACTGCTTCGCCGCGACACGCTGCAACTAAGCGGCTGGCAGCGACAATACCAAGGTCAGATAACTACACAATGCCAAACAGCACAGCAGCAAAAAGGCTAAGACGCGATTGCGAGCATTGATTGCCCCACCAATAGCAGCCCACAACAGATTGGAAAAGCAAAAACCAAACACTAACGACCATATGCCTGGAAATAATACCGGGAAGTATCGATAGATAAAACTGCCCGACACCACAGTTGGGAACAATAGCCAAAGTGCAACTTGAAATACAGGGCCAGCAACAGCCAAAAGCAGCAAGATCAGTACCAACATGGTCGCTGCTAGATGGCTTAAACTTCCTCTAACGGCACCGTTCAACCATAGTGACTGACGCGATTCTGGCTGAGGTTCTCGCACTGTCTTCACCGCTTTCTAGAGATTACTGACAAAAGTGTTGGTCACATTTCTACCTGTAAGTATATTGGCTCGCAAATGCCAGGGCCAATGCTTGCAAACGGTTCAATTTTAAGCTCACATTCTTTGTGATGAGAAGACATCTCGGCTCGAATAACCGAATAGTGGATTCAAAATGGCTGCTCCGCGCTGCAACTTTTCACCCTCTCACAAGCGGTGAAGCCCAGAGGAAACGGGAAATCCCCCTTACTCTAACCCTCTGGCAGGAAAGTCAAATCGGCTCTGCTGAGGATGCCGAGTGTGGCATTGCGAGCAAAGCCCTTAGCTGGGGATTAAAGACAGTATGCTGAGGGACAAAAAAAGCCCCGAGTCTCATCAAGAGGCTCAGGGCGCGACAATCAGGGTGCATCTACCACTACAGCTTTCACCAGAGCCGCGACCAATCCGGAAGATCTGGGATTGGTCAGTCGATGACGGCAAGGGGCACGAATAAACCGCTCGCGCCTGCCCCCGAAGTTGCGGTGATCGCCACAATATGCCCCACCCCATCTCAGGATTCAACACGGTTACAGCTCAGCAGCGCGATCGCTCGGGGCTCTGCGAATTGAGTCATGCTCTACCATCGTGCAACTTCATCGCTAGGATTGACGTCATGTTTTAGTAACCATTCTGTCCACCGCTAAGAAAGTTCCAGAATTTGCTTGAACTGTCAGTTAGAACCCTGGCAATCATCGGCTTTTAATGAT
>JBHJJI010000113.1:0-11338 GCA_050042805.1 Leptolyngbyaceae cyanobacterium | reverse complement strand
AGTTCGGCGGCATCTTGCCCGCTCAAACTAATCCGTCGGTACAGTGCGGCTCCCAACTGGTGAGTGAGGAATCTCAGCCTCTGCGGCCATGATGACAAAGTCGTTGCCCGTGGGCGAGATGATGCGGTCAACAGCCGGAATCAGGCCGAAACGGAGTACCGCCGCCGATACGGTCACGATCGCTAAGGCTGTCAATCGATGCATCACCATGGTCCCCCCTACAGTCATCGCTAATGGTTGATCTGGATAATGGCCGTTTTTGCTGAAAAACACCTGAGAACGAGCTAAGGATTCCGCCAGTAGTCAGTCCCTGGCCCCCGCAAAGCTTATCGTCGCGATCGTGGACTGATGAACGAGCCGCTCAGCGGCAATTGTCAGCATCACAGTGATGCTGATTTGCTAAGAAGGCAAATGTGACGGCGTTGTTCCCGGCGGGGCCGGTCGTTTCAAAATGTCTTGAGCAAAGTCTCGATGCTGCTGTGTTTTAGTAGCGAGGCACGGGCGGATCAACCAGCTTGGAATAGGCGTCGATGCCACCCGCTAGATTTTTGACCTGGGTAAACCCCTGCCCCCGCAGCCACTGACACATCTGAGCCGAGCGAATCCCGTGATGACACATCACGATCGTTTCCGTCTCCGGGACGAACTGTTGATAAATCTGGGTTTCCCAATCAGCAAACTGACTCAGGGGTAGATTTGCAAATCCCTCGATGGCGGCAGTTTCGACTTCCCAAGGTTCGCGGACATCAATGAGCTGTAGGGCGGGCGGAGCCGCTTGGAGAATTTGCGCCAAGGTCTGGACGGTGATCTCTTGAGGCGATGACTCAGGGGAAAAGGGCACGGTAGGCATAAGCAGGTGGGGGAAATAAACGCCAATCTCTCAACAGTCAGAATACTCAAGATTCCCATGGTTAAGTCGTCTTGTGGCTAGCATTTCACGCCGAGCCGGGATCAGATGTGGGACGCAATTACTGGGCAATGGTTTGAGCGGCTCTGTCAGTGTGACCGATTACGCTGGGTCGCGAGAAGCCACTATCCATCGCCCTGATTTAGCTGCCGGCCAGACCCTTCAAGTGGCTAGGCAGATTCACTGGGCGATCGCTCTGGCGTGGCCGTGCCGCCTGTGCCTCTTACCAAGGCAAGCGTGGCGATGAAATATTGCTTGCCTTTTACCGCCTTACTTCAGGGGATCGGTGAAGAAATGGCTAACTGCTTGCGGAAAAGCCGGAAACTTCAGGATTTGTTCTGTATTTCTTGATACAAAAACAGATTACGATAGAAATTCAAGCAGTGGGGGTTCTATGGCTCAGTTAGACGTTTCTCGAGTTTTAGCCAAAGTTGAGGCTGGGCAGTCATTGGCTCAAGCTGAGCTGAGCAATCTTGATCTGAGTCATCGCCGCTTAGATCGCGGCGATTTTTCGTCAGTGTATTTACGTCTCTCCCAACTGCAACATGCATCGTGCCGCGCGGCTAATTTTGCCCAGGCGACCTTGGTCTTAGCTAACCTGACCGGTAGCTGCCTAGAATCGGCAGCGTTGACCGAGGCGATATTGACAAAAGCTTGTTTGGATACGGTTGATTTGCGTTGGGCGATCGCCACAGCCGCCCAGTTTTATGGCGCGTCGCTGTCGCAAGTCGATGCTTCCCACGCCTGTTTTGACCAAGCCAACTTGCAAAACGTCAGTGGCCCGCAGTCTCGTTTTAAGCAAGCCAGTCTAGTTCAGGCTCAGTTAGATGAGGCTAACTTTAGTCAATCTAGCTTTGAGGGGGCACAGCTGAGCCGCTCTTCTTGGCAAGGCGCCACCCTCGCGGGCGTTTCCCTGGCGGCGGCAACGTTAACCCAAGCCAATTTGCAAGAGACAATTCTCATTGGGGCCAACCTATCCGAAGCCGATGCCCTGAGCTGTTCATTCCAGGAGGCTGACCTGACGGCAGCGGTGCTGCAATCGGCGCAGCTGGATTGGGCTGACTTTTGGAATGCCAGTTTGATGAAGGCTGACCTGAGTCAGACGTCGCTCTACGGGGCCACGTTGGAATATGCCAATCTCAGCGGTGCTGACCTGCGCGGTGCTGATCTGCGCGCTGCCAATTTAGAAAACGCCCAGCTCACGGATGTGCAGTGGCAGGGAGCCTACGTGCGAGGCGCTCTATTCACAGATGCCTCCGGCTTATCTGCTGAACAAAAACAGTGGCTGCGGCGGCATGGTGCCTTGAATGTGGCCTAACCCATGCAGAATTTGGGATTAGGCGGTTGCTGGCAATGCCAGAATGCCTCCTGAAGGGGCAATAGGCTTCGCTAAAGCACCCTTCAGGAGACGTTCTGGTGGCAAATCTTTTAAGGAAAATCATGTCTCCAGAACAAAAGCGCGGTTTGCCAGGGTTGAGCCGTGTCAAATCCTCGCGATCGCGCTACTGGTTTGAACCACCCGCTTATTTCAGAGCCGTCATGACGTCGTTGTGAATGGTGCCGTTGCTCACCACGACGCCTCGGTTGTTCATCATTTTGACTGCAGTGTAGAAATCCAGGGGCTTGCCGTGCATATCGGTGACCCGACCACCCGCTTCTTCCACCACGATCGCCCCCGCCGCATGATCCCAAATCTTTTCGCGATAGTCGGGGTACTTGGGCGATGGCAGGCGGAGATACAGGGCCGCTTCACCAGCGGCCACCGCGCCATATTTTGCTTGGCTATCCATCCGCACGGACGATTGGGTAATGCCCACGGCAGCAGCGACTGCTTCTTGTTCCGCCTGGTTACCGTGGCTGGCTTCGACACTTTCGACAAAACGCAGGCGATCGCCATCGCCAGGCTGTACGACTTGCACCTGTTTAGCCTCTCCCCCCGCAATGGGCTGCATCCAGGTGCCGCCCCCGCGCACGGCGGTGAACAACAGACCGGGATTCCCCTGGTTCAGACTGAGGGCCGGACAGCCCAACACCCCCACTTTGAGGTCGCCATCTTCAATCAGCGCTAGGGCGATCGCATATTGGTCACCCCGCAAAAATCCTTTGGTGCCATCAATTGGATCTAACGTCCAAAACCGCTTGGCGGGCGCACCATTGCCGTGATCAATCCACTGCGCGACTTGATCAGAGGTGGTGGCACCGAGCACCGTGGTCACAAATCCGGTCACCTGCTTGAGGCGATCGGCCATGGCCGACGATCGCAGTTCAGCGGCATCTTCTTCGCCCACCACTGGGTCAGCGGGAAACGCTTCCGACAGCGCCCGACAAATAATCGCCTGCGCCCCGTAGTCAGCCACCGTCACCGGACTTTTGTCCGCTTTTTCGATCGCTTCCGGTACCATGTCACGGCGCACCGCCTCACACAGTTGAGCGGCGGCGATCACCGCTGCCTGCGCCACTGCTAGCTCTTGTTCATACCCCATGGCCTCATCCTCCCCGGCAATTGATTGCAAAATTCAGCTTTAGTCTACCCAGGACATCCGCCACGATGAGGATTTCACTGAGGCGATTGATCGAGTGGCCACGGGGCCAGCGGCAACTGGTCGATCCAGCGGCGAGTGCCCCATGACTGACAG
Source organism: Leptolyngbyaceae cyanobacterium (assembly GCA_050042805.1). Taxonomy (GTDB): domain Bacteria; phylum Cyanobacteriota; class Cyanobacteriia; order Phormidesmidales; family Phormidesmidaceae; genus Halomicronema. The sequence continues at coordinate 7,795 of JBHJJI010000113.1, read as the reverse complement.
GCGAGGGTGGCGACTGTCGCACTTTGGCGCAGCGCTGTGACAAAATCAGCCGTTTGAGTGGCGTAATAACAAAACGCGCCGTGAAAAATATCCCCCGCCCCCAGCGTGTCAATTGGCTTAATGGTAGATACGGGGACGGTGCCCGATTGGCTGCTAGCAGAGGACTCAGCCTGATAGAGCAGTGCTTCACCGCCGCGCGTCACCGCGATTTGCGGCACGTTGAGCGATCGCAAGTAGGCGATCGTGGCGGCAGCAGTGCCAGTGCCGGGAGGGTGAAAGTTGGCCGAAGCAATCACCGTCGTCGCTAACGGCAGCAGCTGGTCAAAGCCTGGTTTCCAGCTACCGGCATCGATCACTACCGGCAATTTTTGTGGGCGAGCGAGTTGGGCCAGGTGGCACCCCAGCGCCATTTGGTGTCCGTCGAGCAGGAGGCAGTCAGCCTGATCTAGCAGGGTGTGGGGAAACGGGGCGCGCGGCAGGGGTCGATCAGCCGCATTGCGCGAAATGACTGCGCGATCGCCCGTCTCCACATTCACCACAATGGAAGAAAACGGCGGCGGCTCTGTGGCTGTGGGCGTCAGATCCACTAGCTCCACGCCCTGTCGAGCCAAATCATCGCGGATGACGGTGGTGAGCGGATGCTGTCCTAAAGCTCCCACTAAACGCGCCTGCCCGCCTAGCGCCTGGAACGCGATCGCCGCGTTCGTTGCTGGCCCGCCTGCTGCTAACAGCATGGCCTCAGCCACCTGCTTTTCATTCGGCTGTAGCGATCGCCGAGTTTGATAGAGGCAGTCTAAAGTAATGAGCCCAACAAAGACCCCCGTCATCATTCGAGTCTCCATTCGTCAGCGCCTCAGTTTATCCTGAAGCACAGCCCCCACAACGAGACTCTGGTGACAGACATCAACGGCCCCGGCACGCTCTACATCGTGGGCACCCCCATTGGCAATTTAGGCGATATGACCTTTCGCGCTATCGAGACGCTGCAGCAGGTGAGTGTGATTGCCGCCGAAGATACGCGCCATACCGGCAAGCTGCTACAGCACTTTCAGATCGCCACGCCCCAAACGAGCTACCACACCCACAACTGGCGCAAACGCTTGCCCGAACTCTGCGATCGCCTGCAAGCGGGTGATGACGTGGCCTTGGTCAGTGATGCGGGGATGCCCGGCATTTCTGACCCTGGCTATGAGCTGGTCGAAGCCTGTGCCGTCGCTGATATTCGAGTGGTGGCGATTCCCGGCGCGACGGCGGCCATCACGGCCCTGTGTGTCTCTGGGTTGCCCCCTCAGCCTTTTGTCTTTGAGGGCTTTTTGCCCACTAAGGGCCGCGATCGCCGCGATCATCTTGAGCAACTGGCCGCCGAGCATCGCACCCTGGTGCTGTATGAAGCGCCGCATCGACTGCTGACCACCCTGCAAGATCTCCACACGGTCATTGAGGGCAGTCGCCCCATCGCCGTCACGCGCGAACTGACCAAGCAGTTTGAAGAAGTCTGGCGGGGCACGCTGGCAGCGGCGATCGCCCATTTCACCGCTACGGCTCCGAAAGGGGAGTTCACCCTAGTGCTGGCGGGCAAGGCCGTAGAGCCCGCGCGACCACTCTCAACCGCCGAGATCGAACAGCGGTTGACTGCCTTGATCACCACCGGCTTATCGCGATCGCAGGCCAGTCGCCAATTAGCCCAAGAAACCCCTCATACCAAACGCGAGCTGTATCAAATTGCGATCGGGCTGCCTGATCTCCCAACCGCTTGATAGCTATGGCAACCGCCTGCAGCTTACTCAACATGCTTGCAGTTTTAATTCTGTAAGTTACGCACAATTACGCAAAAATCCGCTAAGCTCCATCATGAGCACGCGCCCGACGGATGTCCTTCATTAAAAAAACTGGGTCATGCTATCAAATTTGTTCAACTCCATCGCTTCGGAGGATGCGCTCCTGAGCGTCGTTCCTGACAGCGATTTTTTTGACACCACCTCGGTGCTCGATTTGGTCTCAACCGTGAGCGCAGAGGCTGAGGCATTTTTACTCGATGGTTTAGAAACGCTGGAGACAGCGGTGGGAGAAATCTCCATCGACGCGGGTGTTTTCGACGGCATTCTCACAACGGCCACCGATACTTTCTCAGCCCTCTTTGACGGCCCCGCGTTCCTCACTGAAGCGATCGAATTGCTCGCCGATACTACTGGTACGCTGTCCCTCGTTGATGGCATCGTGGATGCCACGTTACAGGTTGGAGATGGCATTTTTGAGGTCATCGACTTCGACTTAGCTACGTTTGCTGCCGATGGGTTTAGCTTCTTACTGTCATCGATAGACACCACCCTGCCGATTGAAAATGGGGCATTGTTAATCGATGTCGAAACGGGGCTCGGTCCCGTCAGTGGCTTCATTGATATTGCCGAAGGCGCCTTGGATGTTGATTTAAACACGCCCATTGGGGAGCTGGATTTCACCACTGACTTTGGCTCAGAAGCGGTGTACACCTTTGAGGTGCCGACGCCCTTAGGCACCGTTGATGCCACGCTTAACCTCGATAGTGGCAATCTGGAAATCCCTCTGTTTATCGGTTCTCCCATCATTGTGCCGTTGTCTTCCTTGTCGGGCGATCTGGCACTCGCTGACGGTACGGCCACGTTGGCGATCGCCAGTCAGATTGGCCCGATCGCGACCAGCTTTGAAGTGGATGAACTGGTCAACGATTTAGTCATCGATACCCTCACCGGCGTATCGATCGACGCCGCGTTAACACCGGATGGTTTACTCGATGTGCTAGCCACCTCAGGGACAGAGATCTTTGAGACGACGGTTGATCTGGTTGATCTGGGGGCTCAGGCCGTCAGCCTGCTAGAGCAAACCAGTGGTGACATCAGCCTCAATGAAGGGCTGATCAGCGGCATCCTTTCGGTGGGCGACGATTCTTTTGAGATTACTGAAACTGTCGCTGACCTAGCCACCCTGCTCACCAATCCGATTGGCGATCTGTTCGCGCTGCCCGCCGCAGTTTGACGAGCCTGGGCTGACCGCACCGAGCGATCTCACTCACTGATATGCCAGCCTCACTGTAGCGATGAATCTCTGACCCGCTGCGGTGAGGCATCTTTGTGTCAGCAGAGATAGCGAGCTGCAGTCAGATTTGGATTCTTTAAATTGCTGGATCGCTGGCGGCAATGCCCTTCCCGGCACCTTGAACCCGGCACTTTCTACCCTCTGCCATACGTTGTATGCAACCATTCGGCAACTTCGCTCTGAGAATAGCGCCAAGAACCCCGGTTTCTGTCGGAGAAAATCTGTGACGGACTGGTCATCCCCAAGAAACCGGGGTTCTGAAAGCCTCTTTTCATTGTTTGGAGTGGTGTGCCCGCGTCATGGACCGTTGCTCTGTTCTGAGTGAAGAGACTGGTAGTGTGTCCAATTGCTGGGTGAGCGATCGCCTGCTCAACAGCATTAATGTGCCAATTTTCTATCGACAAAAAGATTGATTGTGATTGCTGGCGAGTCACATTACGCTGAAGGATGGAATCTCATTAACGACGCGTTTGTCAGGTGACTGACGTGGCGATCGCTGGTTTGACGGGAGTCAGCCTGGGTTGGTTCGTTTGAGCTAGCTCTTTGAGTTCTATGGCTGAATTTTGATAGCGCTAATTGATGAAACTTGTCTCCGAACCGAGTATTGACATTAAAATCCGGCGGATGCAGGAACGGGTGCGATGGCAGCATGACCAGATCCGCCAGCAGGGCATCGACCAAACGCGTCTATCGATTCAAGGCGCTGGTGACGCTGGTGACGAATTCTCCTTCTTAGTGTTAGGCGACAGCGGCACCGGTCGCCACCGCAGCAGCAGTCCTCAACGGCAAGTCGCCCAACAGATGATGGCCCACGGCCAAGATGCCCGCTTTGTGATTCACACGGGTGACGTGGTTTATCTGGTGGGCTCGAGTGAGCAATATCGCGAAAACTTCATCAAGCCCTATCGAGAGTGGCTAGTGGGTGGGGAAGCTCATAAGCAGATCGCCTACGATCGCATGACTTTCAAAATGCCTTTTTTTCCGGTTTTGGGCAATCACGATTATTATGATTTGCCAAAATTAGTGGGGTTTTTGGCGGGCATCACCGGGCCGCTGCGGTATGCGCTCCGCTCCTATGTCGATATCGATGTGGGGTGGCACGGTTCGCGTCAGGGCGATGCTTACGCCAGAGCCTTTTTAGATTACTTGCAGGGCGTGCCCGAGCGGCGTCTTGACGAGCACCTCGATGAGCATTACCCCCAATCTCCAGCGGGTGATCGCTGTCTGACCTATCAGCCCGGTCACTACACGCGATTGCCCAACCGCTACTACACCTTTCGCTATGGTGGTATCGATTTTTTTGCCCTCGATTCCAATACGTTCAATCATCCGCTGCCCGTTGCCGCCAGCGATAACCCGGAGGCCAGTCGGCAACGGTTGCAAACTGAGCGACATCAGTTAGAAGCGCAGAAGGCAAAGCTGTTACAACGACTCAGTGTCGCTGCTATTGGCTCCACGAATGCCGATGAGCGCGAAGACTGCACCGGCCAGATCGAAGAAATTGATGAAGCCATCTACGACATTGATAAACAGCTTTCCAATGACAGTCAGTCAACGGTTGATCGAGAACAGTTGGATTGGCTTCGCGATCGCCTGATTGCGTCCTGGCAAGATGCTAACGTGCGGGGACGGATCTTGTTTTTCCATCACCCGCCCTACGTGACCGAAGCCACCAAATGGAGGCAGGGACAAACCCTCGCCATCCGTCATCATTTGCGTCAGGTCTTGGATGCAGTTCTCGTTGAGGTGGCAGACATGACTCAGGGGCAACCTCTGCTCAACCTCGTCCTTTGTGGTCATGCCCACTGCTTAGAATATTTGGAAACCCTGGATACCGGTCACGGGGATGCCCATATTCCCTGGGTGGTTTGCGGCGGCAGTGGCTATAGTTTGCGGCGTCAGCGAGCGGCGGGTGCTGAGCTGACTGAACGCGTTGACGGCGAGGAAAAAACGGTCGCATCTTCCCGCTTGTTTGTGGGGCGATCAGGCAAAGGCTCTACTCTCAAACGCCCCTACAGCGGCTTACGCATTGATGTTGGCGGCGGTACGCCCCTGAAGTTATCGATTACTCCCGTTGTCGCTGAGAAACTGCCGGATAAGTGGTACCCCCATACGCTAAAAACCATTGAACTATGATCTGCGTGTATGGCAGAGGGTAGAAAGGTGCCGGGTTTAAGGTGCCGGGAAAGGCCTTGCCGCCAGCGATCCGGCGACTTAAAGTATCCAAAACTAACTGCGGCTCGCTATAGCTGTCGCCAATCTAGTGAGGATCAGACTGCTCCTAGGTGTTCTCAGTACAGTAGCCAGCGCTATCAACCGCAAGCCACCGAAAACGTTCATCATTGCCGGCGAGACGAGCTTGAACGCATTGCATCAACATTTGACAGCCGCGCAGTGGAGACCCTCGGCGAATTACGGGATCATCTCCCTCAGCTCCCCAGAATGATGTGCAGCATTCAGGATTTAGAAAAACCTTGAAAATCAGGAGAAGCTGCGCAATTGCGGCGATGATTGCTGTTCTCTTCAGCCTGGACTGATGACCCGCACTGTCGCCTGCCCCAGATAGGGCACATGGTCGCGTAGTTGACCTTCTGCCGCATCAGCGATCGCCTGACCCGCATGAATGGTGCGCTCGCCCGCAACTACAATATCGATCTCAGCCTGTAGTCGATGGCCTAGCCAGCGCGCTCGAATGCTGGCCACCGATTCGATTTCGGTAGTATGTTCCACCGCGTGACGCAGCGTGTCGATCACTGCCGGTTCGACGCCATCGAGCAGGCGCGTAAAAATGGTTTGCCCCGACTCCCAGACAATTTTGAGCAGTAGCGCCGTAATCACCAGACCGATCACCGGATCTGCCCAGGCATAGCCCCAAGCCACCCCGATCGCACTGATCAACACCGCCAAACTCACCCAGCCGTCAGCCATCGCATGTTTGCCATCGGCAATCAAAGCCGCGCTGTTGATCTCTTGCCCCACCTTGATGCGAAAGAGAGCCACCAGCTCATTCCCCACAAAGCCGATCAGGGCCGCGATCGCCAAAGCGCCCAAATGATCAATCGGCTGGGGATGGTAAAAGCGCTCGATTGACTCATAGGCGGTCACCAGCGCACTGAACAGTACCACACCCACCACGGCTACTCCGGCCAAGTCTTCTAACCGCCCGTAGCCATAGGCAAAGCGCGCTGTGGCTGGTCGTCGCCCCACGATAAATGCCACCCCCAATGGCAACGCCGTCAGGGCATCGCCCACGTTATGAATTAGATCAGCCAGCAGCGCCACACTCCCCGAGAGGCTAAATACGATCGCCTGCAGCACCGAGGTGATCAACAGGCCCACTAAAGACCACTGCACCGCCCACAGGCCGCGAGCCGACGTAGCGATGGTGGGATCAATCGCCCCATGAGTATGGCTGTGACCGCCATGATCATGACTGTGAGCATGAGACGTGGGGGATAAATCAGACAGCTGGACCATGGCAGTAAAAGATTAAAACGACGATGACAGAGCAATGCTTGAAATATCAGCGAAAACCTGCTCTTGTCAATGCCTCACGTCGATCACGAGTGAGCACAGACCGAGCGGCTTGAGGTCAGTCTACGATAACTGAGCGGTCAAGTGATGCGCGCGCGTTGGTTCTCTCGTGGCTGAGACAGTTGACTGGTCGCCGCCTCAAGTCTCGTAAACAGCCTCAATATCTGACCGAGTGCCATCCTTTAGAATGGCTCTAGTTGCGCCTGCAGCGGCTGACCCAGCTTTGCCCCAGTAAAACCTGACGGTGTTATGACCTCAACGGTTTCCCCCACTACATCATTGACTTTCGAAGCTTATCTGGCCTATGACGACGGTACAGACAATCGCTACGAGCTGGTGGATGGAGCATTAGTCGCGATGCCGCCAGAATCTCCCGAAAATCTCAACCTGGCTCGCTTCTTAATGATTCAGCTACTACAGCATCTACCGCTGCAACGTGTGGTCTACAACACTGAAGTTGAAGTGATGGGACGTGGAGCTCGCTGCCGTGTGCCCGATTTGCTCATCCATTCAGAAGAGTCGCTTGCGGCTCTATCTGGGGCAACCCGCGCCACTCTAACTCGTGAGATGCCGCCGCCCTTGCTGGTGGTTGAGGTGGTGAGTTTGGGGGAAGCCAATCGCAACCGCGACTATCGCTACAAACATACAGAGTATGCGGCGCGGGCGATCGCAGAATACTGGATTGTCGATCCGCAACTACGCCAGGTCACAGTTTGTCAGTGGGTCGAAGGTCAGTACGAAGATACCGTATTCACGGGAGCTGATCCCCTGCGCTCGGCGATCGTGCCGGCTCTAGAAATCACCATTGATCAGCTGTTCGCGCTGGATCAGCTGTCAGCCAATCCTTGAGGAATCGATCTAAAGGTTCGGTCACTGCCCTGTGATGGCGACTCTATAGCCCAGACGATCGCACGGTATAAGTAATTTCTTCAATGGGCAAATCGCGACTGTCCCAATCGCCATAGCGCAGTTGCAGTCGCCGTTCTCCGGCATAATCAACCAGCTGGCCACCATACTTTTTGGCTTCAGTGCCCAAGCTTTGAATCCGCACCTTGCCATTAAAAACCGTGGCCCGAGCGAGATAAATCACTAGATCATCGCGAGAAGGTCGATTGACGGTAGTGCTGGCGGTAAGGTGGGCTAAGCCGCGCTCATCTAATTCATGGGACAGCGCCATTGCCGTATTGCG
>JBHJJI010000112.1:0-6505 GCA_050042805.1 Leptolyngbyaceae cyanobacterium | reverse complement strand
CGCCCTCTTCCGCGCCCTCGACCTCGCCCTCGCCCGCGACCTCGACCTCGCCCGCGCCCTCTCCCGCGCCCTCGCCCGCGCCCTCGACCGCGCCCTCTCCCTCTCCCCCTCCCTCTCCCGCGACCTCGACCGCGCCCGCGCCCGCGCCCCCTCCCGCGACCTTGACCGCGCTGCTGACCAAGCAGCCACGAGCGATCCTGAATTAAAGCTTAAGATTAAAGCTTTGCAGGCCCAGTTGCCCGACCGAGAAGATTTTGAAGTCGTTAAACAGTGGTGGCGCGAGCAGGGACAAGATTGGGCTGCTCAGTTGCGTGCTGTGATGATCGAGCATCGCAACATCGGTCACGATTGGCAGTTCACTGAAGCACAGACGGAGAAGCTAAAGCAGTACTACAAGGCAAATAAGCTGTTGGTGGATTGCCTCAATAGCGATTGCTACGTCACTAAGGCAACCCGGCAACAGATTGAAGAGACGCTGTTGTTGCCGATGAGCGAAATCGAAAAGAGGCGATAAGAATGCGGAATACCCTGCGGGAAGGGCAGAGCCCTACGGCGTGAGGCATGTGGCGAGTAGCTGGGGATTGGTTCGGTTAAGCGACCGTGGCGATCCAGCAATAGGCCAACACCATAATCGCTGCCGTGCCCGCGATCGCCTCGCGCTGCTGCCCCACAAACACTTGTAAGGTGACCCAAAAGTCTCTCAACGCCTGCCGCCGCGCTTGGCCTAGCTCAGCCATCAACTGCTTCACCTCAGCATCCACCGCCTGAATGGATAGCTCACCGCGCTGATAGGCCGCTTCAACCGCATCGAGCTTACGCCAATAGTCGCGGGTGGCACTGGTCAGGTCAGTCAACATCGTCAGCGGCCCTCTCGTAAACTTTTGTTTCCTGTTGTTGACATGGTAGCGTCAACTCAAGGTGAGGTTTTCCGCACAAAGAGAGAGATGTCCGCTGCTTAAGGGCGATCGCCCACGACACGTCACTCCAGACGATGAAAAGGTTCGGTCATTCATTGGTTGAGGCGGTGGGGCGTAAAGCTCTCTGGCCGGGAGTTTTGAGCGATCTTATGGGCGTTAACCCACCCGACGCGAGTCTGATTCACGGAGTTTTATTCTGGGTCTCTAAACCGCGCCCCTTGAGCTGCTTGCAGCTTAAGTTCGCCCTCTAAGCCACCCGGCTCCCCAGCCCCCTGGCCCCTCTACCGTTTCTCCACCCTCAACCCACTACCCTCCACCCTCTACTCCTCCCTACGGCTGCCGCAACCGATCCAGTTCAGCTTGCAAATCAGCCAGCTCGCGCCGCAGGCGATCGACGTCGTTGCGACTGTTTGTGGCCTGGGTTGGCACAGTACCATCGGTGGCCGATCTCCGATAATTGCCTGCTTTGATCTGCTCATACTCCTCAGAGCTGGCCCAGGTCTTGAGATAGCTGAGGCGATCGACCGGAAAGGGGTGGCTCAGCATCGGGCCTTGGCCGGTGCCGTTGTAGAGCAAAAACTTGTAGACCTGGCTGAGGCCGTCTTCGTCCAAGTTTTTATAGTCTTCTGCCTGGGTTTCAAAGGCGGCGAAATTTAGCTCATGGGAAAAGCGATTGCTGCCGCCGCCGACTCGCATCATCGTGTGGCCCACCAGTTGCCAATCGTCGGTGACCAGCAGTGCGGCGCGATCGCACGACAGTTCGGCCATACGTCGCCATTCATAAAAGGCATAAATCAGTCCCGTGCTGATCACATTGCCAATGCCAAAAGTGAGTTCGCCAATCACCGTGGCCGTATTCATGGCCCAAATTGCCATCTGCGTCAGGGTGGTGTGGCCGCATTTCACATGGCCGAGTTCGTGGGCCATCACCGTGCGAATTTCGTCGTCACTGAGCAAATCGAGCAGGCCGGTGTTGATGACGATGCAGGGATGCTCTTCGCCGATCGCGTAGCTGTTGACCTGGGGATTTTGTGCGACGAACAAGGTCGGCTCTGGCTGCACGTCGAGCGCCTGCACACAGGCGCGAAACCACTGATAGAGCGTGGCGTACTGCTGTGGCCCGACCTGTACGTTGTTGCCCATGAGCGACACAAACTGCGGTCGCTCGTACATAAATTCGACGAACTTGCGGGCGACCAGGTCAAACCCCGGCACTGCTCTGAGGGCCGCTTCGGCCTGCTGGTCGAGGGGATGACGAAAGGCGTCGCGGCTGATTCCGGGGTAGTCGGGCATGGTGTTTTACTGCGGCGAATGACAGGACTCCCCCAGTTTAAACAACCCATCAGTTGGCGGCGACGTCCTTCATCGAGGGTTCAAGCTTTTGCCGACTTGAAGATGACCGACAGGTTATTAGCGGGCATGGCAATCACCTCGACCAGTTGAAAACCATGCTTGCGGGCCAGTTCGGTCACGGCGGCCAGGTCACGCACGCCCCACGCCGGATTTTGCGATCGCAGCGATCGGTCAAAGGCTTCGTTGCTAGGGGCTGTATGCTGACCATTGCGCTTAAAGGGGCCATAGAGATACACGATGCCGTCCGTCGGCAGCAATGAGGCCGCCCCGGCAAACAGGCCGTTGCAGGCCGCCCACGGGGAAATGTGGATCATGTTGATATTGACGATGGCGGTGATGGGCGGCACCTCTGACAAAGATTTTTGCCAGGTGCTGACCTGAGTGGGCCAGCGGGGCTGAGTTACGTCTAGCGCCAGCGGTTCGTAAAGCGTTTCGGTGGGGGCGGTGGCGAGCCAGCCGCGAATACTTTCCCGTGCGGTGGGGGCGGGGTCGCTGGGGAGCCAATGTCGGGGGGCCAACTGTGGGGCCAAAAAGATCGCATGCTGCCCGGTGCCACTAGCGATTTCGAGCACGGTTCCCGAGGCGGGGAGGTGGGTGGCGAGTACCGCCCCAATGGCGGCTCGATTACGCTCAGTGGCGGGGGCGTAGCGCCGTTGATCGAGAGACTGGGGCATGGGGTTAGGCATGAGAGTTTTAATACCGGTGCTCTGATAAGGCTATCAATCTGGCTCCCCTGCCCCTGGGCTCCTCAGCGTTGCTAAGACTGCATGGGGGAGCCGATCGCTGGGGATTGATATTACTTGTACCATCCTGATTCGGGTTCCACCGTTCTCAGCGCACCCTCTGAGGGGCAATCTGTCAGCTTGAACACACCCGCTTCAGTTGGGGCGATCGCCCATAGCGATCCGTCACGAGCGGGTGAAAATCGCGCGGAACACTGGCAGACCCTTGCTCAGCGTCAACGTTTCGCGATCGGTCTGGGCAGCAAAGGGACTGTCGGGCAGCCAGGTGGAGGCAGACCGCTGAAAGGCCGCATGTTCGGCAAAGCGATCGCACATTTCTTGAGCCACTGCTTCCACATCAGATTGCAGCACTACCCGACCACCTGCAGGCAAATGCTGTGCTAAGGATTGCACGAGCTCTGGCTGCACCACTCGCCGTTTTTGATGCCGCTTTTTAAACCAGGGGTCAGGAAATTGAATGCTCACCTGCTGCAGTGTTCCGGCTGGCAAAGACTGCAACACCTCAGTGAGGGATGTATTGGCATTGCAAAACAAAAAGTGCAGGTTCTGCAGGGCGGCGCGATCTCGCTGCCGCAGGGCTTGCTCAACCAGCGGTGCTCGAATCTCTAAGCCCAAAAAGTTCCAATCGGGCTGTTGCATTGCCATTTGACTGACAAAATGCCCTTTGGCACAGCCAATATCCAGATGCAGCGGTTGGGTGGGTACCGGATAAAAGCTGGCCCAGTCGATGGGCTCGACGGTGGTCTGATATTTGTTGCTGAGGGGATTGACATGCTGTCGAACTCGAACCGCCACCGTGTACCCAACTCCTCATGTTGATTTTTCTTTGGCCCACTCTATTACCCTATCGCAGCCGCTCCCACGTGGGAAATGGGGCCAACGAATCAGTGCTCCTGAGTGGATTCAATCGCAGAGATGAGCGGGAGATCAAAAGCTCTCTTTCAGCGTCTCTCTCAGCTCAAAGGCAATATCGTCGTCATTGCTCGACACCATGATCATCACAGTCGTCGTGATGGTGGCCGTGTCCAGACTTTCTAAACAGACAAAGACGGCGGTAGAGTCAGCGGTGGTGCCCGCGACGCTATTGCCTTCAATCTGAATATTGCCCAACTCTTGACTCGTCAAGGCGGCCGTCGAACGGTTGAGGCAGGCGGTGAGGTCGCCATTGATCGATCGCCAAGCGTAATACAGGCCAGGGGCTTGAGCCTGAGCCGCTAAGCCCCAAAACGTGACGCTCGCGCCGATCGCGAGCATAGACCAAACCCGAGATATCACCATGGTGTCTCCTTGCCGGTGTCGCTAGCGGCCAAAATGTTTACCGCTTGTAGTCTAGCGGTCGGTTTGGGCCTTCCTCAAACTTTTTCGGTCATGCCCAATGATGCCCCTCGTTTGAGAAGACGTTGGCAAGCCACTGGGGGTGTCATGAAGGGGATGGATTAAATAATGGCTCAATTGCCGTCAATTTTTAAAAAGGGCGAGCTATGCTGATTAACGTCGCATTTGGGGGAGCCAATCCATGATCGGGGTCATCCAAAAAATTGGGTTAGGACTAGCCGCTAGCGTTTGTTTGGGCGCGATCGTGGCCTGCCAGTCAACCTCACCAACGGCGGCACCGCCAGATCCGGCCCCTGAGTCCGAGGCGACAGAACCCGCCGAGACGGAAGACCAGGCGGTTGAACCGACTGAAACAACGGAGCCCGCTGCGCCCCCCACTGCAGCTTCCCCCGATACGACGACATCGGTTGCCCCTGAACCCCAGCCGATTCCACCCCTGCCGCCGGAGTGCAACAGTCCCGATACACAACTGGCGATGAATCTCTGCGCCCAAGCCGAGTATGACCAGGCGGATACGGAACTCAACAACGCTTATCAATCGGTGAAAGCGACGGTGGGAGACCAAAAGGCTGAACAGCTCATCACCGCTGAGCAAGCCTGGATCGACTACCGCGATACCTATTGTGACTTTGTGCAGGCGCAGTTTGCGGGGGGCTCGATTCAACCGACGGTGTATTACGGCTGTCTGACCCAGCTCACCGATAACCGTACCGCCGTGCTACAGCAGAGCAAAAGCGCTTCGATGGGCTATGACGCCGCTGATCAGGCGCTCAATTCGGTCTATCAAAGTTTGCAAGGCTATTTGTCCCCGACTGAACAAGAGCAACTCACCGATGCCCAGCTTGCCTGGATCGACTATCGTGATGCTCACTGTGCCTTTGAGGCAGGCGATCAGAATGCCTGTTTGGCCCTAGTGACCGAGTCGCAAATGAGCCAGCTTGAAGAACAGCTCGACACGCGCTCCCTATAAATGGGTGAGCTAGAAAGCTTAGGAGATTGCTAGCAAAGACGATACCCGGAGGGGTGGGTTTTGTTGATTTCGGGTAACGATGATCAGGAAGGTGACGCGCTCAACCCGCTCTGACAGTGCCGGTATATTCTTTCTCGAAAATTTCCTTAGGGGGGCTTCCAGGCGGGGCTGATTCAACATGCGTGAGCGGCGATTGTGCTTAAGTGGTCGGCAGATCGACCAGTCGGCTAACGACGATACCTCGGGATGCAAAGTGATACTCGCCATAATCTGCGATGTCATCCATACCGATGGAGGTCAAAACCACTTCGGCCAATAGCCATAGACAGGATTGTAGGAGGAGTCGTTGCCAGCGAATGCTCATGGTTGTGACCTCCATGACAGCTAAATGGTTGAACGGTTCTAGCTGTGCTCGACGGGGTACTGTAAACCACCGAGCGATCGCTGACCATTACGGAACTTCCACAAGAATTGTTCAAAACTTGTATCTTCGACTGACTCACTGGCCGGTGCTGCCGCCTGGGTTAGCAGGGCTTGAAAGTGATTCTGAGCAGTAATTTCGTTTGTGAGCCTGAGCGCGATCGCAGCTGCCAAAGACCACGCCTAACCCCCAACCCGCGACGGGAAAGATCGCCCAAGTCAGCGTCCCTGCTGTTGCAAAGTTGATGCCGATGAGCAAGGCACTGCCCAGCGCGTAGTTGAGCCACTCGGCTTGGCGATCGCGGCGTTGCTTGGTCAGTGCGGCTTGGGGCTGGGCGTTCTGGGTTTGCTGTATCTGCCAGTCGGTGACGGCCGTCTCCAATTGCTGCGGCGAGACGTTCAGCTCGATCGCCATTTCCTGCAGCTGTTCGGCGGAATAAGCGTCTGCGGCCCGGAGTTCTAGGGCTTTGCTGAGAATGGCTTGCACCGCTTCAGCGGAAAAAGTGGGGTGAGTCTGAGACGAAGATGAGGTTAGGGGAGCCATCGAAATCACCTATTCAACTTGTTGCATATATTCTAGATCTATTGTGGTGAATATGCAACTTATTGCATTTGGCGCTTCGATGGCTCTGAGCATTCCTCAGATAGGTTTAATGAGACTTTAAAAAGGTCTTTATATAATGGTTTGGGAATGTCCTCGCCCACTCAAAGGAAAGCGATATGGCCAAAAATTTGCTAGAGCAGCTCCGCGAGATGACGGTTGTCGT
>JBHJJI010000111.1:0-17555 GCA_050042805.1 Leptolyngbyaceae cyanobacterium | reverse complement strand
CAGGGACGCACCCCTGACGTCAGTGTTATTGACAAAGCGGTTTGGACGGCTGATCTCAGAGCCTATGCGGCCCTAGAAGAACCGATTCAACTGGCGGTGGAAGTTAGCTCGACCAATTGGCGAGACGATTATCTTTACAAGCTGGCTGAATATGAAGCTCTCGGCATCCTGGAATATTGGATCGTCGATTACCTGGCGGTAGGGGCAACTCGCTATATTGGCTCCCCCAAAACGCCGACCCTTTCGATCTTCACCTTGGCGGATGGCGAATATCAGCTGCAGCAGTTTCGAGGCAGCGATCGCATTCTTTCCACCACCTTTCCTGAATTAACGCTCACGGCTGAGGCCATCTTTCAAGCCTCTGGCCTGTAAGTCAAAGCCGCGCTCGCCCCGTTCCGGATAAGCGAATTATCCTTCCAGGTACGAGTTAGGGAGTCGGTTGGGCATTGCCTAATTTAATCGAAACTCGGCTGAAATCATTCAACAGCGACGGACTCAAGAGCAGACAACCTCACCGCTGCAATCTACCGGAGTCTGGCGGCGCTGGCTGCCATGAGTTCGACTCAGAATCTAGCGCTCTTTATGCTCTGTGGGAAAGCAGTGCGAATGACTCCGTTCGACACACGAAGGGCGAGGCGATCGCACCTATCAATGCATCAAAAGAATTGATTTGCTCGGTTCCTCGATCGCCTCACTGATGGCATCAGGTAGCTGACTGGCATCCTCAAATATGAGTTAGCGAGATCGCCTTCATCGGTTCAAGCAGTCTTGTATTAACAAGAGCCCCGATCGCTTATGGGCTCGAAGCCTAAACGACCAGGGCTCTGCAGTGTGAAACACGAGTCAGTGACGGCGAAAATTTTCCCGCTGTCACCCATCACTCAGGCACTAAATGGCTAGAAGTGATGGGTCACGACGGCATTCACCTTGGCCATCCTCTATTCGCTGAGCATGGCATTGCTTCTAAGGCCAGGGCGACAGTAATGGAAAGTAGTTTTGAAGTACCGCCCAAAAATGAGTGTTCGCGGGATTGGCCACCTCTTCAACGTGCAACTCATAGATGGTGTCCGGGAACGCAAAGTGGACTGAGCCCAACTTCTTCAAAAACCCGCAGGGATGCAGTTGATGCTGATCGGGGTAGCGATAGCAAAAGCGTCGCCAGATATGTTCTTGCAACCAATGATTCAGTGCGCCATGGGAATGGTAACCAAACTCTTTGGTCATAAAGGGTTGATCCTTGCGGCGAATCGACTGAATGTAGCCGATCGGCACGCCAATCGGAAACACAATCGGCTTCTTCCGCCGATGTCCATCGAGATCGCGCCAACTCCGCATCACCTGAATCATCGCCTCTTCAGTCGTCACCGCCGCTCCGGCAAGCGCGGTCACGCGGCGATATCTGGCTACGTCTCTCTCTAGCGATTGCAGCAAATCAAAGAACAAATAAGGACTGTTTTGCAAGCGCACATATTGTTCGAGATCGTCAGCAAATTCAGGCGGCAACTCATGGCGATGCCGCCCGACATCTAACGGATTAGCGGTCATGCAAGGCAGCAATTCATCAATAAAGAAAGCCTGCATGGTTTGCTGCATCTTGTCTAAAGCGGTTTCAAACTCCCTCAAAGAAGGAGCCTTGAGCACGCGATCGGTCTCGATCTGATGCCGTTCAGAGACTTTATGCAGATGTCTGACGGGCGTCGGAATGCCGATATGGCGCGTACTCGGTCGGCTTTTAGTCTGATGCAGCTTAAACGGATTGAGCTGAAACCTCAAGGCCGAAAGCGTGTAGGCATCCCGAGGCTCTTGCCATGACTGGGTTTGCTCTAGACGCGCGATAGGAGCGACTTCATCGCCATAGGGACAGATTTTGGGGTTGGTGCCCTGGTAGGTCGTCAAATGTCGAGAGACTGTTGGATAGTAGTCAAATTGAGGCGATCCTTTAGCATCTAGGTCTAGTCTCCATTGATACTTCGGATAATGAGTCAGGGGAATTTCTGTACGGATACAGGCAGCCCAATCGGTATTAGCAAGCATGGAAAAACTCCTAAGGAAAAACGACACGTCTTGCAATCGAACAAAAGAAAGCAATACACAAGTTGAGAAATCGTCAGAGCTAACTGAGTTGTTAGCTGACGACAAACCCTGTGCATTTGCTCACCACTAACTGGCTTTATTTTCCACACTGAGTAGTCGATATAACGCCAAAAATTCAGTATTTAGAATCTTGGGTTGATATCGATAAACAAAGCGGCATAAAGCATTTTGAGTGGAATTCTTCGGCAGATAGGTTCATGAAGTATGAACCTGCAGCTTTATACCCAAAATCCCAATGTTTTCTGGAAAATTGGCTCAATTAAGCAGCGATTTGCGGACTTATGATGATCCCGCGCCCTCAATCTTGATGGGCAAGATCACATCTAAATCGTAGAGATAAAAATTAGTCAATATCAGTCGCTAGGCGGAATTAGACCTGAGGCGTTCTGGCTGATAGCGGTCCGCTTGACCGCGCCTCTCTCTCTCATCAATAACCACCATTATTAAGTCGTATTTGTCATCAAACCTTTGACCGATTATTGCGGGGCATTTCGCTGCCATTACTAGGTTTTGACGAGAATTCTCTCTGAATAATCGGGCGACCAAAGGCAGATGGATGGTGGTCGCTCTCGCCACAGGAATCACCGTGGCTGCCCCAACCATGGCGCTGTAGGGAGCCGTTATTCTGCACTGCGACGATCTCGGTCTGAGTACCGATGCGTGAGGCCTTCTGAAGCCAATCTATTCATCATGTTGGGTCGCTATCCTCTGGCTGCTACCTTGAGCGCAAGGCTGTCTCATGTTTGCGAAAGAAATTCTGTTAGGGATCTGCGCTCAAAAAACATCCCATGGTGGAAACGTTTTCTGTCGGGATTTGGAGGGTCAAACCCTACAATCTGGACGTTATTTTCAAGCAACTCTCGGAGGGGAATTCTAGGTGTTTGGTCACTGTTCAAACCCACCGCCGACATAGACCGATGATGGACACGGCTGATTGAAGCCGCCATGGCAATCACACCGGGCTGTTGCCGCTCAACTTTGGCGTAAGTTGCGGCCACCATGCGTGATGCCATCAGCTAATCGGCAAAGTTCACCGCTGGAATAAATGCGAGCTAACCGGTAATATCATCGTGTGCATATCTACTCACAATTCACCATGAGTTGTTCTTGACGCCCAGCCGTTTCGCACAAAAAAATTGTTATGTTCAAAGTTGCCGTCGGACATAGCATTGACCCTGACGCCTTGGCAGCGATCAAAGAAGCCATCAGTCAGTGCCGAGAGCAGCTTCAGCAAGCGGTGCCGGGTGCTGGCATCTTGCTCTGTGCTATTGATTTTGAGCATCAGGTCATTCTCGATTTTATTAGTGAGACATTTCCCGGCATTGCTTTGATTGGGGGCACTACTGTCGGCGAGATGTCTTCTCGGCTGGGGTTCCATGAAGACTCCTTGACGTTGATGCTATTTTGCTCCGATGAAGTGGAGATGCGAGCGGGCTTAGGCGTCCAGGTTTCGCAGGATGCGATCGCGGCGGCGCATCAAGCCATCCCTGACCTGGATGGGGCAGCACCAAAGCTCTGCTACGCGATCGGCGAAGGCCTAGGTGTTGACGGCGTGGCCTTGGTAACAGGCCTGGGCATTGCCTTAGGCCAGGACATCCCCATATTCGGTGGCCTGGCGGGCGATGATTGGCGGTTTGAAAAGACTTATCAGTTCTTTGGCCAGCAAGTCTTAAGCGATGCAGTGACAACGCTCGTCTTTTCCGGCAATTTATTAGTATCTTGTGGCGTGGCGACGGGACAGCATCCGATTGGTCAAAAAGGGACAGTGACCAAGTCGATCGGCAACACCCTGCATGAAGTTGATGACCAATCCGTCAAAGTTTTCTATCAGCGTTATTTTGGCAATGCCCTGTCCAGAGAGCTGGCTGGGGGCTCTTGGGGGGGAGCGGTCGCGGTGTTTGAACCGGGCGAAGAGTCGTTCTATGTGCGATCGCCCAATAACCAAGACACGATTTCTGGCAGTATCGAATATTTTGGCAACATCCCTGAACACTCGAATATTCAATTCACCGAGACCAATACTGAAGACCTCCTCGCGGCGGCGAGGGAAGCCCTCGAAAAAGCTCAAGCCCTCTACACGGGAAATCAACCCACCGCCGCTTTGCTAGTCTCTTGCTCATCTCGGATGAAACTACTGGGGACACGCGCCTGGGAAGAACACCGCATCGCTCAGAAAGTTCTGCAAGATTTACCCAATATTGGGTTTCATGCCTATGGTGAGATCTGCCAATTATCACAACAGGGAAAATCTTATTTCCACAACGAAACGTTCACAGCGGTACTAATTGGTACCGAATAAAGCCCTATGACATCATCGAAGGAAGATGGGGCCTCAGTCGATTTAGTGCAGCAGCTGGAAGTCCTCAAACGGGAAAACCGAATCTTACAAAAAAAATTATCTCGTTCAGAACTGACCCGAGCTGAATTGGAGACGGCGAGTCAGCGACGAGAACTCATGCTCAAACAGGTCATTCAAGAAGCAGAAAAGGCCAAAACCGAACTTGAAAAAGCGAAAGAACTTGCCGATAGCGCTAATAAGGCAAAGAGTGAATTCCTGGCCAACATGAGCCATGAATTGCGGACCCCACTGAACGGTATTTTAGGCTACGCCCAGATTTTAGGTCGCACAGAATCATTGTCCGAGCGGGGCAAAACGGGTATCAGTATCATCTATCAGTGTGGCGACCACTTGCTGACGTTAATCAACGATATTCTCGATCTCTCCAAAATCGAAGCGCATAAAATGGAATTGCTCCATGAAAGCTTCGATTTATCCGCTTTTCTGCAAAGCGTTGTGGAAATCTGTCGCGTTCGCGCCGACCAAAAGGGGCTAAATTTCATCTACGAGGCGGATCAGGGTCTACCCCATCATGTCATTGCCGATGAGAGACGCCTGCGGCAAGTGCTGATCAATTTACTGGGCAACGCTGTCAAATTCACCGATGTGGGTCAGGTGATCTGTCGAGTGCAGTTAATCGAACGGCCTGTGAGCCCTGGCCGCCACCGGCTGCGGTTTGAAATTGTGGATACGGGCGTGGGCATGCGGCCCGAGCAAGTCGAAAAGGTCTGCCTGCCGTTTGAACAAGTCGGTGACTATAGTCGTCAGGAGGGAGGCACCGGTTTAGGTCTGGCTATCAGTAATCAAATCATTCAAATGATGGACAGCGAGCTAGAAATTACTAGCGAGTTCGGCGTTGGCAGTCAGTTTAGCTTCGAAGTCGAGCTAATCGAGGACACGGGTATACAGACACCCTCCTTGAGAAACCAACAGAATCAGATTATTGGCTACGAGGGCACCCAGCGCACCATTTTGATTGTGGACGATCGCTGGGAAAATCGCTCCGTCATGAGCAACCTCCTGAGGCCCATCGGCTTTAACACCATTGAAGCCACTAACGGGAAGGAGGGTCTGGCTCAAGCTGAGTCAATCCGTCCTGACTTGATTATTGTTGACCTATTAATGCCGGTGATGGATGGGTTTGAGATGTTGCATCAGCTGCGATGTCATCCTGAGCTGCAGGCAGTCCCCAAAATTGTGTCCTCTGCCAGTGTATTTGAAACAGACCGATACAAAAGCTTGGCGGCAGGAGCCGTCGCTTTTTTGGCAGAACCCATCCGGACTGGGGAACTACTGCATCTGCTCGAAATTCACCTTAAGTTAAAGTGGACTTATGGAAACACTGCACCGCCTGAAGACGTCGACCCTAGTTGCCAAGGTCATTTAATCATCAGCCCACCGCCTGAAGTCTTAACAGAATTAACGGCTTTTGCTCGGAAAGGAGATCTCGATTCTCTCATTCAAGCCGCTCGTAAACTCGACGGGCAGTATAGAAAATTTGCTGAGACGATAATACTGATGTCAGAGCAATTTCAAGTCAAGCAACTTAAAGCTTTTATTAAACAAAACATGTAGAAATTTATGGAGGAAATAGGTATATCCGAGATGGAATCACAAACCTCTGATTTTGTTTTAATCGTCGATGATAATGCGGCAAACTTATCAGTGCTGGCCCAAACCCTCAAAGGGGCTGGGTGTGCGGTCAGAGTTGCTGTCGATGGCGAAAGTGCGATTCAGCAGGTTGCGGAAGAGTTACCCTCGCTAATTTTGCTAGACATCATGATGCCAGGTATTGACGGGTTAGAAACCTGTCGTCGACTGAAAAAAAACTCAGTCACCTGTGAGGTGCCGGTAATTTTTATGACGGTGCTAGATGATATTCAAGAAAAGGTTCACGGCTTATCTCTAGGCGCTGTGGATTACATCACCAAGCCTTTTAATGAATCTGAAGTGCTGGCCCGTGTGCTCGCCCATTTAAAAACGCACGACCTGATACAAACCGTGCAGGAACAAAACCATCAGCTGAAGCATGAGATTGCTCTACGCAAAGAAACAGAGCAGCAGCTCTATGAGCTGAACAGTGAATTGCAAAGGGTGCAAATTGAACTCCTTCAGAAAGAGAGACTCTCAGCGATCGCTGAATTGGTCACGGGTATTGCCAACGAAATCAATAATCCCATTGGCTGTATCGCAGGAAATATTGAGTTCGTCAAAAAGTACACCACAAACGTATTGGATCACATTGATCTTTACGAGCAAGACACCCCAGATAATCGTGATGAAATTGAGCAGCACGCGGCTGAAATAGAGCTTGACTATATTAAAAGAGACTTACCGGCTGCGGTCGAATCGATACAAGGCAGTACTAGCCGCATTTCAGCGGTTAGTAAGTTGATCCAGATCTTCAACCGACACGACATCAAGCAGAATAAAAAATATGAATTTGATATTCACGAACTGCTCGATGGGGCACTTCTACTCTTAAGACATCGACTAAAAACACAAACTAATCGCGCCGCCATCGAAATCACCAAAACCTATGGTAATTTGCCCAAAATTCCCTGCTTTCCAGGTCGCTTGAGTCAGGCTTTTACGAACGTTCTCGGCATCCTCATTGACGCATTTGATGAGCACTGTAGTCTGCCGGAAGACGAGTCTGTGAATAATTTCACCCTGGGGCAGAGAGGCACACCACTGCAGATCCAAATTAGAACTACGATAGAAACCTCTTGGGCCATTATTCGCATTAGAGGGAATACCAGTTCGATGTGGTCAGAACATGAATTTGAAACTTCTGAACGCACTGAGACACAAACCCCGACCCACAAAAATGCTGATTTAGAACTCTTAATGGCTCGTCAAATTGTCGTTGAAACTCATGGTGGTGAGCTTAACTTTATTTCTACTTTCAACACTGAGATTATGCTGATGCTGCCAGCAAGCAGGACTGGGCAGAAAGAGTATTTTCCCGAACCTGTCGAAGGAGAGGAGGATTGAGTGAGGGTGCTTGAAAGCTATCCGAGATCGCCCACCCACGCTGCAGCAACACCCTCATGACCATCAAAACGCTGTTTGCCCAAAGTGATCGCAGGACTCAACGCACCCAAAGGATTGATTTGATTGGTCGCTCGATCGCCGCACCGCTAGCATCAACACGACCCCAATAAGTTTCACCCTCAAAATACAAGCCGCTAGAGCTGCCCCCATCCAGATTCAACGCTCGCTCGACGCCCAAAGTCTGCAAAAACTCAGCCATCTCTGGCAGGGTCAGTCCTGTGGCTTGATCAGCCCCCGGTCGTTGGCTGGCGATCGCCAACACTACGGTGCCATCCGCTTTGAGCCCGATCGCTGAGCGGGCATTGGGCGATTGACTCCCCAGGGCGTCACGCACTACATCGCCCGCCTTGTTATCGGCTAAAAAGCCCTCGGCATAGCCCGTCTGCGTCGGCAGGAGCTGCGGCCCAGCGCCAACCGCCGCCGTCATCTGACAGGTCGATGGCACAGCGGCAGCGTGAGCCGTGATGTCGTACTGCACCGCTCCCCCACAGTCATAAACCCGAAACTCTGACCGATCGAGAATGGCCTGGAGGTAGGACTGGAGATCCGGATTTTCCATCAGACCCGCATTTTGGCGCGGGTCAGCGACCAAGTCACCGTTCACCGTGACAAAAGACGTCGTCAACCCGTTGCGCGGGTCAAAAAATCCAGCATTGATCGCCGCGATCGCGCCTTGGGTCGTCGCCAACTCAGACAAGGGCGTCAACGAGGCTGCCACGGCAACGTCTATTTGCCAGCCACTATCGGCGGGTATGGTCACCGTATGCACCACACTATGGGCCAAAGGATGGGCTTGATAGGTGAGGCTCGTCTGCTCGGGCACCGCCTGCTCAGCCTCGGACACCGCCGCTGCCTCACTCGTGGTCGCAGGCTGCTCGGCCCGCTGATCGGGGACTGCATCCGTCGCGATGAGGGTGCAGCCGCTGAGCAATATGGCTAACCCGAGGGTGACATAGCTGACAACGGGAAGTGGCACGTACCCTTGCCTCGCTAACGTGAACGGTGATCCCATTCTCCGTGATCGCCCCCTGGCTGCCAGCTGGGCAATGCCAGGGAAGCCAGGGGGCAGATTCACAGTCTTTTTTGAGAGCATCGGGATTAGAGAGTCCTGATCGCCGAGATGCCTCGCGATGGCTGAGAAAGCTGCCAGAGCCGCCAGAGGCGCTGCTCTAGTCGGGGGTCAAACTCAGCCATAAAGATACCGACATCCAGGTTCGGCCCTTCCGTAATCCACAGGCCCGACAGGGTGATTTCCCACCAGTCGCGATCGCAGCGCGTGAGGTCTAACGCCTGCAGTTGCTCTCCCAATTGGCGATCAATCAGCGTCGCCAGCAGCGGAATGCTGGCTTGAATCGGCTGCACGGTAATGGGCCGCCGCGCATGGGCATAGGTGCAAACGCGATCGCTGAGAAGCAGGTTGAGGGAAGTGGGGCAATATTCGAGGCAGAGGCCCGTGTCAGTGTAAGTCACTTTCAACATGGAGATACCCGATAAAAATACCTTGAGACAAAGTCCGGTCAGAAATCTCGGTCAGAATCTTGATCACAAATCTCAGTTCCCGCCGCCAATGCCGTCACGCTGGGCCAAGCCAAAGCCATTTGCCTCAGGCAAACAGAACTGGTCGGTGTGACCCATCACGGGCGGCGATCGCCCACGGCATGGCCTCACCAAACTGGCCTGAGACGCCGCGATCGCGCTGTGAACTATGAGTTGCGGTGGTGTTGATGACGCTTTTGTTGAGTTAACAAAAGCGCCAAAATCCGCTGATTTAAATGCAGTTGGCTAGCACTGTGACAGGAAGCCCGCGATCCACCCATAATGGTCGCGCTGGCTCCGGTCAGTGCCCCGCAACCCGTGGATGGAGGTATCGCCTAGGGTATGGCCGCGATCGCTCAGTGGCGTGGACCAATCAAGGCGATAGTGTGCTGGCTCGCTAATTCGCAGAGAGTCCATGAGGCCGCTGCTGAATGCTACGCCAGGCAGGCATCCGGTGGCGCGATCGCCCACGTTGCGAGTGCGGATGCAAGTCCATTGAGTTAGCAAATTCAGCATGGCACCAGTCTCCATAGAGCGCATTCTTAAAACGAATGCTGACGCACGGTTGCGTTGATGCGTCAATACTACACTCGTAATACAAAAGTGTCTAGAGCCTTTTTGTGAATGTTTAAGCTGACCCGTTATCGCGACTCTGCACTCAACTCACGTCCACAGAATAGAAGGGTTTCTGTCAGAGTGTGGCAGTGCTACATGCCTGTGGTCAGAGGGCTATTGTTGAGCAACTTCCCGATTCTCCAGTCCTCAATACGGGCAGATCGACGCGCCGGACTGGCGATCGCTCTCCTGCAGCTGAGTCGCACCGATAGCAGCAGCATACCTCGTCCACCACGGCAGTCGGACTACTAACTCTCAAGGATTAGACTCCCAAGACAATCTGGGTAACGCAATAGCTCCCGGAATAGGAGACAGATTTATCTTCTCGTTTCAGCGAATTGGTGTTACGCCAATTCGCTGAGTTTGGGCGACACATCAAAAAGTGTATAGCCCTCTTCGACAAGGGGGCAGCGACAGCGGGGGATCCCCGATCGGTAGCGCTACTTTGCAGAACTGGTATAAAACGACCCTTTCAGTTTTTCTGCTCCCTGGCTCGCCAGTCATCGGCCATCAGCGATGGATGAGTGCCGACGGCTACTAAACCAATGGCTGGCATTCCCCACCGCTGACCGGCTGCGTTAAATCTGTGATTCTGTGCAGCCAAAATTGCCTAAGTCTGCAAAAATAGGAGCCTTGTGAGTTTCGCTAGGTAACGGGCTATGGGTCGAGCAGAAAGAGTCGTTCTGGCATATTCCGGGGGCGTCGATACCACCGTTTGCATCCCCTACTTAAAGAACGAGTTTGGCGTTAAAGAAGTCATCACGCTTGCTGCCGACTTGGGTCAGGGCGAAGATTTAGAACCCATTCGCCAAAAAGCCCTCAAGGCCGGAGCCTCTGAGTCTTTGGTTGTAGACGCGAAAGAGGCGTTGGTTAAACGCTATGCCATTCCTGCTATCAAAGCGAACGCCCTATACGAAAATCGTTACCCCCTCTCGACCGCACTCGCCCGACCGCTGATCGCCAAGCTGTTAGTCGAGGCAGCAGACCAGTGCGGAGCTGATGCGGTGGCCCACGGCTGTACCGGCAAAGGCAACGACCAAGTGCGCTTTGATGTCTCTATCGGGGCACTCAATCCTGACCTCAAGGTCTTAGCCCCGGCCCGTGAATGGGGTATGAGCCGCGAAGAGGCGATCGCCTATGGCGAAAACGTTGGCCTTACCTTTGCGGTCAAAAAGTCTTCGCCCTACAGCATCGACTACAACCTGTTGGGTCGCAGCATTGAGGCTGGCCCGCTCGAAAATCCCTGGACGGAACCGCTGGAAGAAGTGTTCGCCATGACCAAGGCGATCGCCGACACCCCCGACGAACCGGAATACGTCGAGATTGAGTTCACCACTGGGGAGCCGACGGCCCTCAACGGGGAAGAGATGGAACTTACAACTCTTTTGCAAAAGCTCAACGTCATTGCGGGCGGACAAGGCTTTGGCCGCATTGACATGATCGAAAATCGGCTTGTCGGCATCAAGTCTCGCGAAATTTATGAAGCGCCTGCCCTTCTCTTATTAATTGCCGCTCACCAAGATTTAGAAAGTCTTACCCTAACTGCTGACGTTACCCAATACAAGCGCAGCATCGAAGAAACCTATAGCCGTCTGGTTTATAACGGCCTCTGGTATAGCCCTTTGAAATCGTCTCTGGATGCGTTTGTTGAGCACACCCAAGAATATGTCTCTGGCTCCGTGCGGATTAAGCTGCACAAAGGCAATGCCCAAATTGTGGGCCGCCAATCAGAAAATGCGCTCTACAGCGAAGCGTTAGCCACCTATGGGGCCGATGATTCGTTTGACCATCGCGCCGCCGAAGGGTTTATCTATGTCTGGGGATTGCCAACGCGCATCTGGTCCGATCGCTTGGGTGAAGAGTAGTCTGCCCGTGTTACGAGGGACAGTCATCAGTTAAGGAGAGTTCTACCAAAAACGATACCCGTAGGGGCGGGTTTTGTGGATGCCTGGTCGCGATGCCATAAGGGTTCTAGCTAAACCCGCCCCTACCATAACGGTATATTCTTTCTCAGAAATCTCCTAAGCGCAATACTGGCCAGGAATGTTTAGTCAGCATTATGACGTGGCGGGGGCGATCGCCCGCACCAACACATCATCGGTTTGCACATCCCGACCGAGCACAAAGGGCTGAGTGCCCACCGGTTCAAATCCCCAGCGACGATAAAACGTTTGGGCACGAGTATTGTGCTCCCACACGCCTAACCACAGCATCGAAAACTGCTGCGTTGTGGCGTAATCAATGCAGGTTTGCATCAATCGCGAACCATAGCCCTGACCGACTACGGCTTGGTCAACATAGAGCTTAGACAGTTCGATCGCCTTCTCTGTCGATTCAAAATTGGGCACCGGCGCATCACGAATCAGTTGCGCATACCCCACGGCATTGTTGTTAGGGTCTGACGTGGGGTATGCGATGAAAAACACTGATCGAGCATCAGTTAACTGCTGCTCAATTTTGTCGAGGGTAAACTGGGTGGCTAGATGCAGTTCCATATCGGTGGATGCATTGTCAGCTGCAAAGGCATCGAAAAATGTGCGTTTGCTCAGTGCTACGAGTGGGTCAACATCGGCCAAAGTTGCTTGTCTGATATGCATGGTGTTCTATCAATCTCGATTTGGCAAGACGGGTAACAGCCTCAATCTGCTTGGTGCGTTCGCTAATGCCTACGGCATGGCTCCGCCAACGCTGAACTTAGTCAATACGGTCACAACGAAGGCAGAGAGTTTGGCTTTGCTCTGAAGCAGGATAACCCGCGCAATGCTTGAGAGGGCAAACCTCACCGCCTGCAGCACCTTTCCTGACACAAGGAGAAGTTTATCTGCTCTGGTTCCTTTTCTAAGTCCTCCGGGCAGGCTGCGCCAAAGATAAGGGAGGAGAAGAGAGGTTCTTCTTCCCACAATCCCCCATTAGCCTCGAACTGGGCACTAAAAAAAGGGACGCGCAAGTTGCACATCCCTTCGAGCTAGCCAAGAAGTTGTCGGCCTAACAGAGGTTTAGGTCACCAACTAGTGGCAAATTTTTGATGCCTAAGCATATTGATGCATTTCATCTTCAAGCTGGCTGACCAAGCGGTTGTCACCTTTGGCCTGGGCCACCTGCAAGCGACGCTCTAGCGAACGGCGCATGTTATCTTGATGAATCTGAGCGGACTGTTGCAACAGGTGCCGCCGTGCGGTGGCCATGGAGTCAAACACAGGCTTGAACTGCGGCTCTTGAGATTCCTGGTTAACGCTTACGACCGCTTCGACTTTACCCTGGCGATTGGTGTGGTAGTCAGCACCCCGATACTTGAGGTTGGCCTCAGGTTGAGGAAAGGGCACGTGCTTAACGTAGGAAAAGTGCAGCGACCGACCACGATACTGGCCTAGCACTTCGCTTTCAGACACCTCTAACACTGGGGGAGTGTAATCGTACTCAACACCGCGATAACAAAGTTTCATATCTCGCCTCCTAATTTTAAGCTGGTCTTTGTTTGAGGGGTTCAAGAGGCGCGTTCCTTCAGGTCATTACCTTACTTCCGTCTCAAGGTCATTCTCATTTGAGGAGCAAATGCCGGTGACCGAGATGAACGATTTCTCACTATCTGTATTCAATTTTACTGTTTTCGGCCGTTGTCATTGAATCATGATATTAAAAGTCACATTCGCTGAAACGTGCAAAAGCCAGTTAAAGCAATACTTAGAGAGATTTTTGCAAAGATTATGAGAAGAGTTCTTCACATAACTTATATAGTCTAACGAGCAGCCTGTGCGATCGCTTGGGTGGATTTCCTCATTTAATCGCTGAATTTCGTTACTGCCCCCGCACTCCGAGCCCTATCGACTATGCTGAGTAAAGCTAACTTTACAGAACGTCATCAACGCCGCTCGCAATCCTATGGAATGCATCATTAATCGCCGCGCCCAGTTTTCTGCCAGCCATCGATATTGGCTCCCCGAACTGAGCCCCGCCGAAAACCAGGCAAAGTTTGGGCCTTGCACGCGATCGCCGGGGCATGGTCACAACTATGTGCTGTACGTCTCAATGCTGGGAGAACTGGATCAGTACGGCATGGTGCTCACCCTGTCGGATGTCAAAAAGGTGATCAAGCGCGAAGTCACTAGCCAGCTTGATTTTGCCTATCTCAATGACGTTTGGCCGGAGTTTCAAGCCACTTTGCCGACCACAGAACACATGACACGGGTGATTTGGCAGCGGCTGCAGCCCCATCTCCCCATCGTCAAAATTCAACTCTTTGAACACCCCGAGCTTTGGGCCGAATACACAGGTAACGACATGGAAGCGTATCTCACAATTAGCACTCACTTTAGCGCCGCTCATCGGTTGGCCTTGCCGACCCTCAGCTACGACGAAAATGTGGAAATTTATGGCAAGTGTGCTCGCCCCAATGGCCACGGTCACAACTATCACTTAGAGGTCACTGTCAAGGGTGAGACGGATGCCAGAACCGGCATGATTGCTGATTTAGTCGAATTGCAGCAGGCGATCGCCGATCACGTGGTCGAGCCCTTTGATCACACCTTCCTCAACAAAGACATTCCCTACTTTGAGCAGGTTGTGCCCACCGCTGAGAACATCGCCCTTCACATTCGCGACCTGCTGCGCGAGCCGATCGCTCAAACCGGGGCCCAGCTCCACAAGGTCAAACTAATTGAGAGCCCGAATAACTCGGCTGAGGTTTACTGCACGGCAGCGCCGCAACCGCAATCGGTAGTGGAGCGTCCTGAGTTGGCGGCGGTGTAGTCCCAAATTCATCGCACAGCGATCTGATTAGGCAGAGAATTGCTCAAAATAGCGCACCGATCGTCAGGGTTTGGCAGTGCCAAGCCCTGACGATCTATTGTGGGAGAAACGTTTAAGCGCGGCCCCTATTTGTGATACTGACTGCCCTGCAGAATGCTCTTGGCTCGATATAGCTGCTCTAGCAGCAACAGCCGAGCGACTTCGTGGGGAAAGGTCATGGGTGACAGGCTTAAACACTGAGCTGCCGACTGCTTGATCGCGGGGCTAAGCCCGGCGGCGCTGCCGATCGCGAACACTAAATTGTGCGAGTCAGCCTGACTGACAAAGTCGGCAAACGCGAGCGATGACCAGGTTTTGCCCTCTTCGGTGAGGGCCAGCAGGCGATCGCTCGGCTTGATCATCGACAATATCTGAGCGCCCTCTTTTTCCGGTGTTGAGTCTTTAAGTTCCACAATATCGAGTTCGGGCAGACGCTTGTGATAGACCTCAATGCCTTCGCGAATCCAGCCTTTTTTGACTTTGCCGATGGCGATGAGTTTGATTTTTGGAAAACTGGCCATGGCTTAGCTCATTTGAGGAGGGCATGCTCCGCACTCTACTAGAGACCGGTGTTTTGTGAAGTGCCCCGTCGCAGCTCCGCCGGTTGTAGAGCGATTGAGAAAGCTCAAATAACTTAATCTCGGGCTTTCATAGCCGCGATCGCGTCCTTAATGCCCGTTTCGACATTGAGCCAGGCGGCATCACGATCGCCCCAGGTCGTCACGGGCTCGCCGTTTTGGGGTAGCCAACTGAGGGTGTTGAAGGGGGTGCCACGCCAGTCTACCGGGCGCAAAATGATCGGAATCACGCGGGCTTCACCGGTTTTGTGTAGCTCCATTGCCCGCTCCATCTCAATTTCATAGCAGTAGTTGGAGGCAATGAAATCGGCACTGACCAGCAGCAAAATGATGTCGGCGCGATTGAGGTTATCGTCAATTTCGCTAGCCCACTCGTCGCCTGGCAGAATACGGCGATCGTGCCAGGGTTGAATCAGACCCTGGCGCTGCAGCAGCTTGAGGTGGGTGTCGAGCTGTTCGCGCAGCAGGTCGTCTTTGTGAGAATAGCTGTAGAACAGACGCAGGGCATCGCTTTGGCGCTCTATGCGAGATTCTCGCTTACGACTGCCCTCGATATCCACACCGTTGAGCAGGTCTCGCACATTCAGCTTTTCGACTTTGCCGTTGATGACTTGGGGCATTTCTTGTAGGCCGGACTCTTCCATCACGAGTAAGTCCTGATAGGGCAGCATGACCTGGGGATGAGCGGGAACGGGAACGAGTTCTTGGGGCTTGAATTTGAAGCTGCTATGGATGCGCTCAAAGTCGGAGCGGATGATGGCGAGCAGGCGGCGACGGCTGGCGAGGGGCCCATCGACGCTGATGGTGACGCAGCGATCGGTGCGATCGCCCTTGACTAGGGAGCGGTTGCCCTCGAACTGGAGAATGACGCCGGTGCGCCAACGCAGCTGATGTTCGCTGAGCACGTGAGTGCGCACGATGAAGCGGGGCAGCAGCCCTTCCGGCAGGATGGGATATTCGTAGCGAAAGTTGAGGCAGTCGGCTGGGGCAAATTCGGTGGCTTCGGGGGACTGCTGTTTGTCGAGTAGGTCGGGAATCAAGAAGCGATTTTCGTCTTCTTCAAAGCGGAAGCACAACTCAAATTTGCGCATGAGTTCGAGCAAAAAGCCGTGGCGCTCGGGCGGGTAAGCGGCGGGGTCGAGGGTGCGGCTTAGGGAAGTGGCTTCGAGTTCGCCTTTGGTGGCGGCCAGTTCGCTGGCGTTGAGCAGGGCGTAAATGCCGCTGGTGACCCAGCGCGGGTTGAGCACGTGGGTGTCGCGCAGGCGAGCGTCGTCTTTGTAGTTGCGGGCA
The DNA here is from genome assembly GCA_050042805.1 of Leptolyngbyaceae cyanobacterium. GTDB lineage: Bacteria > Cyanobacteriota > Cyanobacteriia > Phormidesmidales > Phormidesmidaceae > Halomicronema. The sequence continues at coordinate 1,262 of JBHJJI010000111.1, read as the reverse complement.
ATGCCCAGGCTATGGAGATGCACTGCCAGCGAGTCTTGGGCGTTGAATTCAGTTTCACCATCGGCCTGGCAAATTTTGCGATAGTCCTCAAAGGATATGTAGTTGTCTTCCATCGCTGCCAGCTTGTTTTTGATGGTGAGCCAACTGCCCGGAAACGGATCACGCAGGTGCTCTAGGGCATCGGTTTCGCGTTCGATCACGGCACGGAGCCGGTCGATACCACTGGCGGTACCGCAGTCAGTAGCAATGAAGGCCCGAATATTGGGGAATTTTTGCTGCAGGGCGGCGCGGTTGACGTCAAAGGGCTGTTCGCTGATTTTGTTGAGCACCACAATCACCGGCGAATCGCCGCCAAAGCTCTGAATCAGCTCTAGCCAATATTCGGCGTCTTCGTCTTCGTGGCCCTGGCGGCCGTTGAGCACCAGCAGATAGAGGCTGCGCTCAGTGAGGAAAAATTGGTGAGTGGAGTGCATAATCTCTTGCCCGCCAAAATCCCAGACGTGTAGAGTGATGTCTTCGTCATCGTTGAGGGTAATGGGCCATTGGGTAATCTGGATGCCCTCTGTCTTTGGGGAATCGCGATCGAACTTTTTGTGGATGAGGCGGTTGACCAGGGAGGTTTTACCCACTGCCCCGAAGCCCACGAGGATGAGCTTGGCTTCGTTGAGAGGCGTTTTCTCTGACTGAATTCGAAAATAGTAGTCAAGGATATCCTTTGGCTTGACAGGAGTTGCCTTGTCATTCTCAACTTGCTGCCAGGTTGGCCCCAAAATCTCATCAGAGAGTCCGAGTCGCTCATTTCCATGCAAATAAAGCTCCGTTAGATTGGAGAGCTGACTCAGTTCTTTGGGGACTGTCGCTAGTTGATTATGGTCAAGGTAAAGTTCTGCCAAACTCTCCGATTGGCCTAATTCAGCAGGTACCGCTATCAGTTTATTTTGACGAAAGGAAAGCACTCTCAGATTTTGTAGTTGGCCTAGTTCTTTCGGCACCCCTGTCAATTGATTTTCGGAGAGGGAAAGCCGAATTAGATTATGCATCTTACCTAGTTCGATAGGCAGTACAGTTAATCGGTTTCGAAATAGGTAAAGATACTTCAGTTTTTGCAGTTTTCCCAGTTCTTTTGGTATCTGTGTTATTTGATTTTCGGAAAGGTCAAGCTGCGTCAAATTTTGCAGTTGACCCAGTTCAATTGGCAGCTTAGTAAGTTGATTTTCGTAAAGGTCAAGCAACGTAAATTTTTGCAGTTGAACAAGTAAAAT